>NZ_CP046120.1:2195646-2520182 GCF_009707465.1 Novosphingobium sp. Gsoil 351 | reverse complement strand
TCCTTCGCGGCTTGTCCTAATGCCGCGGCGATGACCACCAGCGCCACCACCTCGCTCGCCCTCACCGTCAACGGCGAACTGCGCCGCGCTCCGGCCGGTGCGACCGTCGCCGATCTCGTGCGCGAGCTGGGCCTCGATACGGCCAAGGTCGCGGTCGAGCGCAATGGCGAGATCGCTCCGCGCTCGACGCTGGGCGGCGTGCTGCTCACCGACGGCGATGTGCTGGAGATCGTCCACTTCGTCGGAGGCGGCGACCACCCGCTGGCGCTGGACGACGACACCTGGACCGTCGCCGGTCAGACTTTCCGCAGCCGGCTGATCGTGGGCACCGGCAAGTACAAGGACTTCGCCCAGAACGCCGCCGCGGTCGCCGCCAGCGGGGCGGAGATCGTCACCGTCGCGGTTCGCCGGGTCAACGTCAGCGACCCCAAGGCGCCGATGCTGACCGACTTCATCGACCCGCGCAAAGTCACCTACCTGCCCAACACCGCGGGCTGCTTCACCGCCGACGAGGCGATCCGCACGCTGCGCCTGGCGCGCGAGGCGGGCGGGTGGGAGTTGGTCAAGCTCGAGGTGCTCGGCGAGGCGCGCACGCTCTACCCCGACATGCGCGAGACGCTCAAAGCCACCGAGGTGCTGGCCCACGAGGGCTTCAAGCCGATGGTCTACTGCGTCGACGATCCGATCGCGGCCAAGCAACTGGAGGCGGCCGGGGCGGTCGCCGTGATGCCGCTGGGCGCGCCGATCGGCAGCGGGCTGGGCATCCAGAACCGGGTGACGATCCGCCTGATCGTCGAGGGCGCGAGCGTGCCGGTGCTGGTCGACGCCGGGGTCGGCACCGCCAGCGACGCCGCGGTGGCGATGGAGCTGGGCTGCGACGGCGTTTTGATGAACACCGCAATCGCCGAAGCCAAGGACCCGATCCGCATGGCCCGCGCGATGAAACTGGCGGTCGAAGCGGGCCGTGAGGCCTATCGTTCGGGACGGATGGGAACGCGGAAATACGCCGATCCCAGCAGCCCGCTGGCGGGGTTGATCTAGCAGCGCAAGAGATGCGGCTTGCGGACTGCAGGTCTGTCCTATTTGTACATCCCCTCCCGCAGCACGACCCCGTGCTCGACCCACGCCTTGAGCGCCGACAGCATCTGCGACCAGCCCATGCAGTTGCCATAGCTGGCGTCGAGCCCGGCCTGGGTTTCGCTCCAGCCTGACTCGGCGATCTCGACCTTGGTGCGGGTGTCGCCGTCGAGCGGAGTGAAGGTGAAGGTCACCGGGTTGGTCTCGCCGGTCGGCTTGCGGTCCTCGTTGCGGCCCCAGCGCAGGACGATGCGCTCGTTCGGCACTGCCTCGACCACGTCGACCGGGAACGCGCCGGGGAAGTCGGCGAAGTCCCATTGCACGGTCTTGCCCGCCTCCAGCCGCCCGACCGCGCCGCCGGTGGTGAAATAGGCAGACAGTTTCGCCGGATCGGCGACCGCATCGAACACCTCGGCCGCCGGGCGCGAGACGATTGCGAACACCGTGAACTTCAGGTCCATCGTCGCCCCTCGCGCCTAGTTCCCGGGAATCTCCGGCACTTCGCTGGGCGCCGAATCGGGCTGGATCTGGTCGGGCTGGCTGGGCTGGACTTCGTCGGGCTGCTGCATCGGCTGCTCGCTGGGGGTCTGGTGCGCAGGGCTTTCCTGCGGCGATTGCGGTTCGATGATGTCGGGGCGCGGCATCTGCGGCTGTTTCGGGTCGGACATGGCATCAGCCTCCTCTCTACCCGCGTTAAACGTGCCGTCCGCGCGCTTCGTTCCGCGCCCGTCATCCGCCTTGCCCTTTGCGGGAACTGCCGATAGAGGCCGCCGTTCATTTCGCGACCTGAGCGGGCGTGGCGGAACTGGTAGACGCGCCAGATTTAGGTTCTGGTATCTTCGGATGTGGGGGTTCGAGTCCCTTCGCCCGCACCATCACCGCCATCCGCCAGGCTGGATGATACGGAAAGCTTTGACGACATGCAGATTGCCGAAACCGCCAGCGATGGCCTCAAGCGCGCCTTCGCGGTGACCATTCCCGCCAAGGAGATTGCCGCGCGGATCGATGGCGAAGTCAAGAAGATCGCCCCGCAGGTCAAGATGCCCGGTTTCCGTCCGGGCAAGGTGCCCGCCAATCTCGTCCGCAAGATGCACGGCGCCGCGCTCCACCAGGATGTGCTCAACGCCGCAATCCGCGAGGCGATGGACAAGCTGGTCCGCGACAACAACCTGCGCCCCGCAATGCAGCCCGAAGTCGCCCTGGGCGAAGGCTATGAAGAGGGCAAGGACGCCGAACTGGCGGTCGCGCTGGAAGTGCTGCCCGAGATCGCCGCCCCCGACATCACCGGGCTCAAGCTGGAAAAGCTGACCGTGCCGGTGAGCGATGCCGAGGTGACCGAGGCGGTCGCCAAGATCGCTTCGGGCCAGAAGAGCTTCGTCGCGGCCAAGAAGGGCAAGAAGGCCGCGACCGGCGACCAGGTGGTGATCGACTTCCTCGGCAAGCTCGACGGCGTGCCGTTCGAGGGCGGGGCCGGCGAGGACACCCCGCTCGAACTCGGCGCGGGCCGCTTCATCCCCGGCTTCGAAGAACAGCTCGTCGGCATGAAGGCGGGCGAGGACCGGGTCATCGACGTGACCTTCCCCGCCGATTACCCGGCCGAAAACCTCAAGGGCAAGGCGGTCACGTTCGACGTGACGGTCAAGGATGTGAAGGTCGAAGGCGAAGCCAAGCTCGACGACGAATTCGCCAAGTCGCTCGGCCTCGAAAGCCTCGAGCAGTTGCAGGGCCTGCTGCGCGGCCAGCTCGAGCAGGAGACCGCCGGGCTCACCCGCACCGCGATGAAGCGCGCGCTGCTCGACCAGCTCGCCGCGGCGCACGATTTCGACGTGCCGCCGTCGATGGTCGAGGCCGAATTCGAGCAGATCTGGCAGCAGCTCCAGCAGGAAGCCGCGGGCGAGGACGATCCCGCAGCGGCCCGGCTCGAGATCGAGGGCGACAAGGACGACTACCGCGCGATCGCGGTGCGCCGGGTCCGCCTCGGGCTGCTCCTCTCGGAGATCGGCCAGGCCAATGGCGTCCAGGTTTCGCCGCAGGAGATGGAGATGCTGATCCAGCAGGCCGCGCGCCAGTATCGCGACGAGGATCGCGACCGGTTCGTCGAGTACATCCGCTCGAACGCGCTCGCCGCCGCGCAGCTGCGCGCCCCGCTGTACGAGGACAAGGTCGTCGACTTCCTGTTCGACAAGGCCGAAGTCAGCGAACGCCAGGTGACCCGCGAGGAATTGCAGGCCGCGATCGAGGCGGACGAAACTCCCGCCGTCGCGGCCAAGCCGGCGAAGGCCAAGAACGCGGCCAAGGCTCCCGCGAAAAAGGCAGCCAAGGCCGAGGCCGAGCCAGCACCCGAGCCTGCGCCTGCGAAGGCGCCCGCGCCCGCCAAGAAGCCTGCGGCCAAGAAGGCCTCGGCCGCCGCGCCGGTGGCCGCCAATGAAGACAAGCCCGCCCCGGCGAACAAGAAGCCGGCCGCGAAGAAGGCCTGACCGGGCCGACGGGCCAGCCGATACGAAAAAGGCGGGGACCGCTCCCCGCCTTTTTTGTTGCCGGCGCGCGCTGGCGCCGGAATGGCGTTCGCCGCGATTACGGGCTGTCGGGCTTGTTGTTGTCGTCCACGATCAGGAAGATGCCCACGCCGAGCGCAACCACCAGCGCGACGATCAGCAGCGTCGACATGCCACCCATCTCGCTCGCGCCTTCGAGCGGAGCCGTGGCCCGTGCGAGCGCCGGCGCGGCGGTTGCGAAAAAACCAGCAGCAGCCGCAAAAGTATTCCTGATACGCATCGATTTTCCCTCCTTAAAACGGCAATCGCCGCGGTCCCTTTACCCAGACGTAGAACGTCTTCCTAAACAGTTATGACAACGGCAAGTCAACCATGCAACTTTCATCATCCAAAATGGAGCTTTCCGAGAATTTCTCGGGGAGCGGTGCATTTTGCACGATGAGGTGATGGCCAATTCGTACCGATTCATTCCGCTTCGAAACGGGCGAGTCTCGCAGCCTAGGCTGGCGGACCTTGCGGTTTCGCCGCCAAATGAAAAGAGCGGTGCATTCAATAGCCGCCAAGCGGTTAACGCTCTTGAACTCCCCGCGCTGCGTCGCGACATAAGCCGCCAATCGAGACGAGAGGGCATTTCTTCATGATCGACCTGTTCGGCGGCGACGCCCACGGTTCACGCTACGGCACCCAGGGCCAGTTCACCCGCGATCCGATCACCGGCGCGCTGGTGCCGATGGTGATCGAGAACACCAGCCGCGGCGAGCGCAGCTTCGATATCTTCAGCCGGATGCTGCGCGAACGCATCGTGTTCGTGACCGGCGAGGTCGAGGACCAGATGGCCTCACTGATCGTCGCCCAGTTGCTGTTCCTGGAAAGCGAGAACCCCTCCAAGGACATCTCGATGTACATCAACTCGCCAGGCGGGGTGGTCACCGCCGGCATGGCGATCCACGATACGATGCAATACATCCGCCCGCGGGTCTCGACCGTGTGCATCGGCCAGGCCGCAAGCATGGGCAAGCTTCCTGCTCGCCGCGGGAGAGCCGGGGATGCGGATCGCGCTGCCCAACGCGCGGATCATGGTCCACCAGCCGTCGGGCGGGGCGCGCGGCATGGCCAGCGACATCCAGATCCAGGCGCGCGAGATTCTCCGCCTGCGCGAGCGGCTGAATTCGCTCTATGTCAAATACACCGGCAAGTCGCTCGACGAGATCGAGAAAGCGCTCGATCGCGACACCTTCCTCGAGGCCGACGAGGCCAGGGACTTCGGGATCGTCGACAAGGTCTTCGAATCGCGCCCGGCGAGCGACAAGGACGGCGAGGACGCCAAGGACGCCAAGGACGCCAAGGACGGCAAGGAAGCGTAAAGGCTGGCGCTTCAGCCCGGCGAAAGGTGTTGTCGCTAGGACGGCGAAGCTGGCGCGGCGTGCGCCGTATGTTGATTAAATGCGGTTGGTGACTACAGTCGCCGAGTCTTGCCCTTCGCGGGCGCCACAGGATCGAAGATGACCAAGCTTTCCGGATCGGACACCAAGAGCACGCTTTACTGCAGTTTCTGCGGCAAATCGCAGCACGAGGTGCGCAAGCTCATCGCCGGGCCGACGGTGTTCATCTGCGACGAATGCGTCGAGCTGTGCAACGACATCATCCGCGAAGAGACCAAGGCAGGCATCGCCGGGAAGAAGGACGGTGGCGTACCCAGCCCGCGTGACATCTTCACGACGCTCAACGACTATGTGATCGGCCAGGACCGCGCCAAGCGGGTCCTCTCGGTCGCGGTCCACAACCACTATAAGCGCTTGAAACACAGCGGAAAGTCGGGCGACGTCGAGCTGGCCAAGTCGAACATCCTGCTCGTCGGCCCCACCGGCAGCGGCAAGACGCTGCTCGCCCAAACGCTGGCGCGCACGCTTGACGTGCCGTTCACGATGGCCGACGCGACCACGCTGACCGAGGCCGGCTACGTGGGTGAGGACGTCGAGAACATCATCCTCAAGCTGCTCCAGTCGAGCGACTACAACGTCGAGAAGGCGCAGCAAGGGATCGTCTACATCGACGAGATCGACAAGATCAGCCGCAAGGCGGAGAACCCGTCGATCACCCGCGACGTGTCGGGCGAAGGCGTCCAGCAGGCGCTGCTCAAGCTGATGGAGGGGACCACCGCCAGCGTGCCCCCGCAGGGCGGACGCAAGCACCCCCAGCAGGAATTCCTCCAGGTCGACACCACCAACATCCTGTTCATCTGCGGCGGGGCGTTCGCGGGGCTGGAAAAGATCATCGCCGACCGCCTGCAGAAGCGCTCGATCGGCTTCGGCGCGCACGTCGCCGATCCCGACAAGCGCCGGGTGGGCGAGCTGCTCCAGAAGGCCGAGCCCGAGGATCTGCTCAAGTTCGGGCTGATCCCCGAATTCGTCGGCCGGCTACCGGTGATCGCCACGCTCGAAGACCTCGACATCGCGGCCCTGGTCAAGATCCTGTCCGAACCCAAGAACGCGCTGGTCAAGCAGTACGCCAAGCTGTTCGAGCTGGAAGACGTGGGCCTGACCTTCACCGCCGACGCGCTCGAGACGATCGCCAAGCGCGCGATCGAACGCAAGACCGGCGCGCGCGGCCTGCGCTCGATCGTCGAATCGATCCTGCTCGACACGATGTTCGACCTTCCGACATTGGAAGGCGTCAGCGAGGTGGTGGTCGACAAGGACGTGGTCGAAGGCCGCAAGGAACCCGTCCAGGTGCTGAGCGGCGACCGCAAGGAAGAGGCGGCCTAGTTCGCTTCTACTCCGCGTTGCTTCGCGACGGGGAGGATTGGGCCAACTCATCCGTCGGCGGCGTTCAGACCACCCCCGCCGGTTCCAGCGCGCACTCCGCCTGCGTCTCCACCTGGACCGTCGCGTGGCCGATTCCGAAATCGTGCATCAGGTCGTGCGCCAGGGCGTTGAGGAACCCGTCGCCGGGATGCCCGGCGGGGACCACCAGGTGCGCGGTGAGCGCGGTTTCGGTGGTGCTCATCGGCCAGATATGCAGGTCGTGGACCGCGCTCACCCCCGGCCGCGCGGCCAGGAACGCGCGCACCTGGGCTTCGTCGATCCCTTCCGGCACCGCGAGCAGCGCCATCTTCACGGCATCCTTGAGCAGCCCCCAGGTGCCCCAAGCGATCACCGCGACGATGGCCAGGCCGGTGACCGGATCGATCCACGACCGGCCGGTCCACACCACCAGCAGCCCGGCCGCGACCACGCCCGCGCTGACCGCGGCGTCTGCGGCCATGTGGAGGAACGCGCCGCGGATGTTGAGATCGGTCTTGCGCCCGCGCAGGAACAGCAGCGCGGTGGCGGTGTTGACCACGATCCCGGCGGCGGCGACCGCGATCATCGTCTCGCCCGCGACCGGCTGCGGATCGCCCAGGCGGCGGAGCGTTTCGACCAGGATCGCGCCTAGCGCCGCCAGCAGCAGCGCCGCGTTGGCCAGCGCCGCCAGGATTGAGCTGGACTTGAAGCCATAGGTGAAGCGCTCGCTCGGCGGCCGCGCGGCGAGCACGCTGGCGCCCCAGGCGATGAGCAATCCGAGCACGTCCGAAAGGTTGTGCCCGGCATCGGCGACCAGCGCCATCGAGCCCGAGACGATTCCCATCCCCGCCTCGAGCAGAACGAATCCGGTGTTTAGGATCACGCCCAGCGCAAACGCGCGGCCATGGCCCGACGACGCCGCGCCGTGCTCGTGGCCGTGCCTGTGCCCGCGCCCTTGCCTTTGCCCGTGATCGTGATGAGCGCCCATGGCGGGGTGGTAGCGGGCCGGAACGGCAATGTCAGGCTCTCGCGACTGCTGACAGCGTTGTAAAAATGCCGCAGTGCGGCAAAATTCGCGCGCCGGCTCCGAATGCGCCGAAATCCGCCAATCCCGCGGCCGGGGCCGGCTGGTTCTGTAACAATCGGATTCAAATCCATTCTGCGAAGCAACAGACTTGCCCGCGGGTTCGTCCCAAGCGTTGATCGGGTTTGAGCTGTCAACAGCGCGTCACAAATCGCGTTTCAGGGGAACCCAGTGTCTTTGTAAGAGCCTTGGCGGGCGTGCTCGGATGCGAGTCGCGCGCAGGATTTACAAAATTTTCCGACGGGTCGCCGGGTGCACCGGCAAATTGGGGTTCGACGACATGCAGCTCAAGTACTTCCTCGCCGCCGGCGCAGCCAGCCTCTCGCTTGCCTGCGGCCTCGCCGCCCCGGTCCACGCGCAGGAGACGACCTCGCAGATCACCGGCACCGTGACGAGCGGCGGCGCCCCCGTCGCTGGGGCGACCGTCGAGGTGCTCGATACCAACACCGGTGCGGTCTCGACCGCGACCTCGACCGCCTCGGGCGGATTCACCGTGTCGGGCGTGCGTGCGGGCGACACCTACACCGTCACCGTCCGCGCGCCGGGCTACGATGATGCCCAGGTAACCGACATCGTCACCGTCGCCGCCCAAACCTATAACCTGCCGGTAGATCTCGTCGCCGAAAGCGGCGGCAACGTCATCATCGTCAGCGCCGGGCGCCTCGCCGGGGCCGGCTCGGTTAGCCAAGGTCCAGTGACCGTACTGGGTATCGAGCAGATCAAGAACGTGGCCTCGGTCAACCGCGACATCCGCGACCTATCGCGCCGCGATCCGTTCGCCCGGCTCGACGACACCCCCACCGGCGGCCGCGCGATCAGCTTCGCCGGGCAAAATTCCAAGTACAACAAATTCTCGGTCGATGGCGTGCCGATTACCGACAGCTTCGGGCTCAACACCGACGGTTTGCCGAGCCGCCGTTCGCCGATCCCGTTCGACGCGATCGGCCAGTTCCAGGCCAAGGTCGCGCCGTTCGATATCCGCGAGGGCCGCTTCCAGGGCGGATCGATCAACATCGTCCTGCGTTCGGGCACCAACGAGTTCCAGGGCACCGGGTTCTATGCCTATTCGGCCGACGAGCTGACCGGCAAGGAGACCAAGCCGGGACCGGGAATTCCGACCGGCAGGGTCACCCTGCCCAACTTCATTTACAAGAACTATGGCGCCGAACTGTCCGGCCCGATCATCAAGGACAAGCTGTTCTTCATGATCGCGGGCGAGCGGGTCCGCTCCAACCAGCCGATTCCCGAGGGCCCGGTCGACAACAATGCCGGAACCCAGATCCCGACGCTGACCCAAGCCCAGGTCGACAACATCACCGCCATCGCCAAGAACAGGTACGGCTACGACACCGGTGGCGTGCTGCAGAGCACCGGCGACAAGGACGACCGCCTGGTCGTCAAGCTCGACGCCAATCTATCGGACACCCAGCGCGCCTCGCTGACCTATACCTATGCCAAGGACGCGCTCAACATCGGGGTCAACAACTTCACCACCGCACCCCCGGGGCTGAGCCTGGCGTCGAACGACTACGTCCAGTCGAACCGTCTCCACACCGGAGTATTCCAGCTCAACTCCGAATGGACCGACGAGTTTTCGACCGAGGTTCGCGCGTTCTACAAGGACTACGTGCGGGGCCAGGACCCGGTGCTCGGCCGCGGCTTCGCCCAGTTCCAGGTTTGCACCGCGCCGACCTCGGACCGCACATTGGCGGGTGCAGCGGCATCCGCCAACATTAGCTGCCCCACCGGCTTTGCCCAGGTCAGCTTCGGCCCCGACGTCTCGCGCCAGACCAACGCGCTCAACAACCAGACCTACGGCGGGGTAATCCAGGCGCGGCTCCAGCGCGACGACCACGATCTGCGCATCTTTGCCGATTTCCAGGATACCAAGACGTTCAACTCGTTCCTGCAACGCTCGTCGGGCGATTATTATTTTGACTCGATCGCCGACTTCCAGGCCGGCAACGCCCAGCGCTTCCGTTACGGCAACGCCGTGCCCTCATTGGTGCCGGAAGACGCGGCAGCCAAGTTCCGCTACCAGGCGTTCGCCTTCGGGATCGGCGATACCTGGCGGATCAGCGACATCCTGACTCTGTCGTATGGCGCGCGCTATGATCTATACGGGGGCGAGAGCAAGCCGGCGCTGAATTCGGTCTTCACCAGCCGATACAACTTCTCCAACACCAAATACCTCGACGGGCTCGGCGTGTTCCAGCCGCGCCTGGGCTTCACCTTCAAGCCGACCTCGACGCTGTCGCTGCGTGGCGGCGTGGGCATCTTCGCCGGCGGAACGCCCGACGTTTATGTCTCGAACAGCTTCTCGAACACCGGGGTGCTGACCAACACCATCGAGATACAACAGGCCAACAACGGCACCTACACCGGCACCGGGCTCCCCGCGGGAACAGGCGCGGCGGTGCTGACCAACGTCAACGGCGCGATGATCCCGGCCTTGGCCAACGCCTATCTGCTGGGCGGCACGGTCTCGGCCAACTCGCCAGTCAATGCGCTCGATCCAAACTTCAAGCTGCCCTCGCAATGGCGAGCGACGCTGTCGGCCGACTGGCAACCCGACGAGCTTGGACCGCTCGGCGGCGGGTGGGACTTCGGTGCCGACATCCTCTATTCGAAGGTCCGCAACCAGGTGTTCTTCACCGACTTGCGGGTTCGTCCGAACGGCTTGGTCACCCCCGATGGGCGCGCTCGCTACACTCCGATCACCGCGTTCACTGACACCAATTCGGACATCCTGCTGACCAATTCGAAGAAGGGCCGCAGCTATGTCGCGATCGCCCGGGTCCGCAAAGACTTCGATTTCGGGCTGAACCTGGGCGCGAGCTTCACCTACCAGGACATCAAGGATCAGAACCCGGCGACCTCGTCGACCGCGGGGTCGAACTATGCCGCCGGCGTCTCGCTCGATCCCAACGGCCCGGCTTACGGAATATCGAACGACCAGGTAAAGTACGCGTTCAAGGGCGATCTGACCTTCGACCACGCGTTCTTCGGGGACTACAAGACGACGATCGGACTGTTCGGCGAAAGCCGCCAGGGCCATCCTTACAGCTACACGATGCGCGATCCAGCGGCGCGATCGACGGTGTTCGGGACCATCGGTTCGGGCACCCGCTACCTGCTCTACGTGCCGACGGGGATCAACGATCCGAAGGTACAGTATGCCAACACCACGATCGCCTCGCAGGTCGATGCATTCATCACATCATCGGGGCTAGCCAAGTATCGCGGCATGATCGCGCCGCGCAACGCGTTCAACTCGAAGTGGATCACCAAGGTCGATCTTCACCTTTCGCAGGAATTGCCCGCGTTCGTCACTAGCAAGTCGCGCTTCACGCTGTTTGCCGATGTCGAGAACTTCACCAACCTGCTCAACAAGAAGTGGGGCCAGATTCGCGAGTACGCCTTCCCCTACACCCCGGCGCCGGTCACCGTCTCGTGCCTGACGACCTCGGGCAATGTCACCCCGGCCCCCGGTGTAACGCCGACCGGAACGGCGGCGGCCAACGCCTCTCAAGCCTGTGCGCAGTACCGCTACGACGCCAACACCAAGGACGCTTCGGGCAACTTCGTGGCACCCAGCGACACGATCTACGCCCGTCAGTCGCTTTACACGATCCGCATCGGAGCTCGCGTGAGCTTCTGATTCCCGTCGATGAGCTTGCGAGGCGCGGGAAGGCATAACGCCTCCCCGCGCCTTCGCTTTTTGCGACGGGCCGCTTCCCTGCTGTGCAAACCGTCACACCGCGACTCGGCTGGCCATGTGACCGTCGTCACTGCCGACGAACGCAACGCCTAAGCGTGGGGCGGGCCTGAATTCAGGCAGGGGTTGCGGGGGCAATCGAACGGCACGCCGTGTGGTCCCCTTCACGGCGCAACGCGACCGGCGCTCGTCCGCTTCCGGGGGAAGCATCGGGCGCCGGAAGTGTTTGGAGCGTAGCTCCGGTCCGGGGCTACTTGTACACGCAGGCATCCAGCCCGTCGCGACGGACCACGCCGATCCGAGCGGCGATGGCGTTGCCGTGGCGGCGGGTGAAGCCGCTCGCGCCGTTGACCGCGCGGCGTTTGGGAGCGGGCAAGGCGGCGGCGATCCGCGCGGCCTCCACCGGACTCAGGCTCGCGGCGGACCTGTTGTAGTAACGCTGCGCCCCGCTCTCGGCGCCATACGTGCCGATCCCGGTCTCGGCGACGTTGAGATAGACTTCCATGATGCGCCGCTTGGGCCATAGCTGCTCGATCAGCACGGTGAACCATGCCTCCAGCCCCTTGCGCAGATAGCGGCTCCAGCCCGTACCCTGCCACAAAAACACGTTCTTGGCGGTCTGCTGGCTGATCGTCGAGCCGCCGCGCAGGCGATTTCCGCGCGCGTTCTTGGCTATCGCCGTTTCGATCGCGGCGCGGTCGAACCCGTCGTGCGTGCAGAACTTGCCGTCCTCTCCCGCGATCGCCGCATCGACCATGTCGCGGTCGATCTCGCTGAGTGAGGTCCAGTCGCGGGTGAAGCCGTTGGGGTCGGTCAGCATGGTGATCGTCACCGGCACCGGCACGAAACGATAAAGCAGCGTGAACCCGACGCTGAGCGCGAGGAACCAGACGATCAGCCGCCCCACGAACCAACCGATGCGAAACGCGGGACCATGCGACTTGGAGACGCGCGAGGGTTTGAGAAATGCCAAGGCCATGCCGCCGATTAGCGCGACCGCGCGGCCTCGTCATCCGGCCAGCAGCCTAACCGCGAATTAATGCACGGACCCGCGCCTGGAGGGTATCGTTCCACCCATGCCGATCACCCGAGTCTCCTCGCTGACGTTGCTCTGCGCGACTCTCGCGTCGGTCGCGCCCGTTTGCGCGCACGCCGACGATCGCGATTTCTGCGCCGATCGGCCGGGTCGCGGCACGCCGGCATGCACGCTGGCGCCAGGCCAGGCGATGGTCGAAGTCGGCGCTGTCGATTGGGAGCACGATGCCGACGCGCAGAACATCGACGATACGATCACCCTGGGCGATACGCTGCTGCGCATCGGCGTGGGCGGCGACACCGAAGTCCAGTTAGGCATCACCGCCGCGGTACGGACCCGCTCGCGGGACCGGGCTAGCGGGAGGGTCGCGCATTCAACCGGGGCCGGCGACGGGCTCCTCGCCATCCGCCACGGCTTGGCCGGAGACGACGGCCCGATCGCGGTCCAGGCCCTCGTGACACTCCCAATAGGCCGGCGTCCCGCGAGTGCAGGAGACTGGGGCGCGGACCTGCTGGTGCCGTTCCAGCACGACCTGCCTGGCAAGTTCCAGCTCGCGCTAACGCCCGAGATCGACGCCGCGGTAAACGCCAGCAGCACCGGGAGACACCTCGCTTACGGCGGGGTGGTGGGACTCTCGCACCCGCTGGGCGAAAAGCTCTCGCTGACCGCCGAATTCGCCGGATTCGAGGATCGCGATCCCGCGGGCTCATCGTTCGACGGCCGCGTCGCGGGATCGCTGGTGTGGCAAGTCGACAAGCGCACCCAGCTCGACCTAGAGGCCGACCTGGGGGTCAGCCAGTCCGCGCCCCAACACGCGGTGATGGTCGGGTTTGCCCGCCGGTACGGCTAGCCAGGCCGGTTCACCCCGCCGCCAGCGCCAACCCGCCGCCCCTCGGGGTAAGCCGGTCACCCGCGATCCGTTGCATCGCCTTTTGCAGCTTTTCGAACGCACGCACCTCGATCTGGCGGACGCGTTCCCGACTGACGTTGTAGACCTGGCTCAGCTCCTCGAGCGTCTTGGGCTCTTCGGCCAGGCGGCGGTCGGTCAGGATGTGGCGCTCACGCTCGTTGAGCACGTCGAGCGCTTCGGTCAGCATGTCGTGACGCAGACCCGCCTCCTCAACTTCGGCGACGGTCTCGTCCTGCAACGGGCGGTCGTCGACCAGCCAGTCCTGCCACTGCCCGGCGCCGTCCTCGTCGGCGCGCAGCGAGACGTTGAGCGACGCGTCGCCGCCCATCATCATCCGCCGGTTCATGTTGACCACGTCGACCTCGGGCACGCCCAGGTCGGTGGCGATCTTGCGCACGTCGTCGGGGTGAAGATCGGAATCCTCGAACGCCTCGAGGTTCTTCTTCATCCGCCGCAGGTTGAAGAACAGCTTCTTCTGCGCGGCGGTGGTGCCCATCTTGACCAGGCTCCACGAGCGCAGGATGTACTCCTGGATCGAAGCCTTGATCCACCACATCGCATACGTCGCAAGGCGGAAGCCGCGTTCGGGATCAAACTTCTTCACGCCCTGCATCAGCCCGATGTTGCCTTCGGAGATGAGTTCCGACACGGGCAAGCCATAGCCGCGATAGCCCATGGCGATCTTGGCCACGAGCCGCAGGTGGCTGGTGACGAGCTGGGCCGCGGCCTCGGGATCCTGATGCTCGGCGAAACGCTTGGCGAGCATGTACTCCTGCTCGGGCGCGAGCAGCGGGAATTTGCGGATTTCGCTGAGATAGCGGTTGAGTCCGGCCTCGCCGCCCATCACGGGCACGGCGGGCACGCTTGACTTACGGGTTGGAACCTTGCTCACTTGAACTTCCGTCCTTTCGTCGATCCCCGTGGTCGTCCCCTTTAGCGGGCGGCGGCCGGCGGGACCACTGATGCTTTCTATCCACTGTGATAGCGTGGCTCGATAAGCGGTATTCTAACGTATCTTATGCTGTCTCGGGCGAACCTCCCAATTCGACGATCAGTTCCCGCATATCGACCGGGAGCGTGCTGGCGAAGGCGAGCCGTTGGCCAGTGACGGGATGCTCGAATCCCAGCCGGGCGGCATGAAGCGCCTGGCGGGCGAAACCAAGCCGGGCGAGGATCGGGCGAATCGCGGGGAGAGAGCGTCCATAGACAGCGTCACCCAATAGCGCATGACCGATTGACGCAAGATGAACACGAACCTGATGGGTTCGTCCAGTTTCCAGATGACATTCCAGATCGGTTGCAGATTCAAGGGCTTGGAGCGTCCGGTAATGCGTTACCGCGTGCTTGCCGCGGCTGCCCGCGATGTTCGGCCCAACCAGCGCCATCTTCTTGCGGTCGCTGGCCGAGCGCGCGATCGCCCCTCGTATCGTATCGATGGGCGGCAGCGGACGTCCTGCGCAGACCGCGCGATAGGCGCGCTCGATCGTATGCGCGGCGAACTGGCGTGCCAGCCCCTCGTGCGCGACGTCGCTCTTGGCGGCCACAAGCAGGCCGGAGGTGTCCTTGTCGATCCGGTGGACGATTCCCGGCCGGGCGACCCCGCCGATGCCGGACAACTGGCCCGCACAGTGGTGAAGCAGCGCGTTGACCAGCGTTCCGTCCAAATTGCCCGCGGCGGGATGGACGACGAGGCCCGCGGGCTTGTCGATCACAATCAGGTGCTCGTCCTCATAGGCGATGACCAGGGGGGATGTCCTGAGCCGCAGCGGCCAGGGGGAACCGCCTGGGGCACGTGGATCGCCCAGCGCGTGCCTTCCGGCAGCTTCGCCGAAGCCTGCGCGGCCGGCCGGCCATCGAGCAGGACCCGCCCCTCGCCTAGCAGCGCCTTGACCCGCTCGCGCGACAACCCGCTCGCCTCGGCCAGCGCCTTGTCGAGCCGCGCGCTCTCACCCGTCAACACGCCTTCGAGGATGCGTTCTGCGCTGGTTTCGTTTTGCCCCACGGCTACAACATGGGCATGGCGCACACCGTGGCAAGGTCAGCGATCAAGGCGATGATCGAACAAGGCGCACGAGCCGAGCCGGAGGAAGCTTGCGGGCTGTTGCTGGGCACCCCCGAACGGATCGAAGCCGCGATCCCCACGCGCAACGTCCATCCCACCCCGCGCACCCATTTCGAGATCGATCCGGTCGCGCTAATCGCCGCGCACAAGGCGGAACGCTCGGGTGCGCAGCGGATCGCAGGGTATTGGCACTCGCACCCCACCGGATCGACCGAACCCTCCGCCACCGATCGGATGAACGCGAGCGGCGACGGCAAAGTCTGGGCGATCGTCGGTGCCGGGATGGTGACATTCTGGCGCGACACGCCCCAGGGCTTCGTACTGCTTTCAACCCGGATCGATGCCGGTTAAGGCACCGGTAGCCATCGCGCCCAGGGGACCAGATGACCGATACCGCCGCAATCGATCTCGCCAGCCTGCTGTGCTCGCGGCTGTGCCACGACATGCTTTCTCCGGTCGGCGCGCTTTCCAACGGACTCGAACTGCTGCGCGACGAGAAAGACCCCGAGATGCGCAAGCGCTGCATGGAACTGCTCGAGCAGAGCGCCAAGGCGAGTGCGGACAAGCTCAAGTTCTTTCGCTTGGCGTTCGGTGCGGCGGGGGGTTCGGGCAGATGGTTTCAGTGTCCGAGTCGCGCGATCTCATCGCAGCGCTGATCGGCGATTCAGGACGGGTGACACTGGACTGGAAGGTCCCGAGCGAGGAACTGCCCAAGGCGGCGGTCAAGACCCTGCTCAACCTTGCCGCAATCGGGCTCGAGACGCTGGTGCGCGGCGGGACGCTGGAAGTCGGCGCGGAGCTGAACGGCGGCGCCAGCGAGATCGTGATCCGCGCCGAGGGCCCCAGGATCGCGTTCGACGAAAACATCGGCCACGCGCTCGACGGGTCGTTGCCGCCGGGCGAGCTATCCAGCCGCACCGCGCCCGCGGCGATGATCCGGGGAGCTGGCCGCCAGCACCGGCGGCGGGGTTCAATGGCACCGCGGCGAAGATGCGCTGGTGTTGGGCGCGGTCTTGCCGCAGGCTTGAGGGGGAGAGAGAGGAGACCGCGATGGACGAACTGATCCACCGCGAGAACCTGTCGCCTAATTGCGACGCGCGGGCGCTGCCTGGGGCGCGGCCAATCTCGATGGTCGTGCTGCACTATACCGGCATGCAGACCGCAGCCGAGGCAGAGGAGCGGCTGGTCGATCCCCAAGCCAAGGTCAGCGCGCACTACTTGATCGGCGAGGACGGCGAGGTCGTCCGGCTGGTGCCCGAGGAGCGGCGCGCGTGGCACGCCGGGCGCAGCTACTGGCGGGGGGTTACCGACGTCAATTCGGCGAGCATCGGGATCGAGCTGGTCAATCCGGGGCACGAATGGGGCTATCGCGCCTTTCCCGCGGCGCAGATGGAGGCACTGCTGCCGCTGCTGGCGCGGATCGTGAAGACCCACGACATTCCTCGAGCCAACGTGGTCGGGCATTCCGACGTCGCGCCCGCGCGCAAGGAGGATCCCGGCGAGCTGTTCGACTGGCCGCTGCTCGCGCGGCACAAGCTGGCGCTGCCGATCCCCGAAGTGATGCTGGGCGATCCGTTCGACAACGAAGGTTCGGTGCTACTGGCGCTCGAACGGTTCGGCTACGACATCACCGACGGCCGCGCCGCGGTGCGCGCGTTTCAGCGCCGCTGGCGGCCGAGCCTGATCGACGGCGAGATCGACTTGCAAGTGGGCGCGATGGTGTTCGCGCTGCTGTTGGATCGCGACCGGGGCCGTGCTAGGTGACCTGTGCCGGGGGGCCGGGCAGCCGCGTCAGGGAAACCTGCCGAGGAAAGTCCGGGCTCCACGAAACAAGGGTGGCGGGTAACGCCCGCCGGGCGTCGGGCTTCGGCTCGACGTTCAGGGAAAGTGCCACAGAGAGCAGACCGCCTCGCAAGAGGTAAGGGTGAAAGGGTGCGGCAAGAGCGCACCGCGCGACCGGCAACGGAAGCGGCACGGCAAACCCCACCTGGAGCAAGGCCTAATAGGGGCGGCGAGACGGTCTCGAAAGGGACCGGCTGGGGTGTTTCGCCCCGACCGCCCGGGTTGGCTGCTTGAGCCTTGCGGCAACGCAAGGCCTAGAGGAATGGCTGCCGATGCGGGGCTGGTCCGCCCAGGGGAACTTGGAGGACACCGCCCGCGTCACAGAACCCGGCTTACAGGCCCCCCGGCAACTCACGCGGCGATGGCTGGCCCGCGAGATTCGCTGGCGATGGTTGCCGGCGAACGTCAAATCGCCGTTCCGCTCAACCGCGCCCGACGCCGACATAGGTCAATCCAGCCGCGCGCGCTTCCACCGGGTTGTAGACGTTGCGCAGATCGACCAGCAGCGGGGTAGCCGCCTCTCGGGCGATGCGTTTGAGGTCGAGCGCGCGGAACGCGTCCCATTCGGTGACCAGGACTACCGCATCGGCCCCGGCGATCGCGCCCCAGGCGTTGTCGGCCATCGTTACCGCGGGAAGCATTGGCTTGGCCAGCTCCATCCCCTCGGGATCGTAGGCGACAACGTTGGCGCCCGCATCGATGAGCGTTTGAGCGACCGCAAGGCTGGGCGCATCGCGCATGTCGTCGGTGTTGGGTTTGAAGGTCAGCCCGAGCAGCGCGACGGTCTTGCCGCGGGCGGAATCGCCGCCGCCCATGGCCGCGATCACCTTGCGCCCCATCGCCCGCTTGCGGGTGTCGTTGACCGCGACCACCGCCTCGACGATCCGTATTGGCGCGTCGGCGTCCTGCGCGGTCTTGAGCAAGGCCAGCGTGTCCTTGGGAAAGCAGCTTCCGCCATAGCCCGGCCCGGCGTGGAGGAACTTCGGGCCGATCCGGTTGTCCAGCCCGATCCCGCGGCTGACGTCCTGGACGTCCGCTCCCACCGCCTCGCACAAGTCGGCGATCTCGTTGATGAAGGTGATCTTGGTCGCGAGGAACGCGTTCGCGGCATACTTGATCAGCTCGCTGGTGCGGCGACCGGTGAACAGGATCGGCGCCTGGTTGAGAAACAGCGGACGGTAGACCTCGCGCATCGTCTCGCGGCCGAAATCGTCCTCGGCCCCGATGACGATCCGGTCGGGGCGCTTGAAATCGGCGATCGCCGCGCCTTCGCGCAGGAATTCGGGGTTGGAGACGACGCTGACGCGGTGTGCGCAGCCGGCCTCCGCGATGATACGTTGGACCGCGTCGCCGGTACCAACCGGGACGGTCGACTTGGTCACCACCACCGCCTCGCCGGTCAGGCTGGCGGCGATTTCCTTGGCGGCGGCGTGGACATAGCTGAGGTCGGCATGCCCGTCGCCGCGGCGGCTGGGAGTGCCCACCGCGATGAACACCGCGCCGGCTCCGGCCACTCCTTCGGCCAGGCTGGTGGTGAACGCCAGCCGCCCGGCGGCGACGTTGCGCCTGACCAGGTCGTCGAGCCCCGGCTCGTAGATCGGCATTACCCCGGCGTGGAGCCGCTCGATCTTCGAGGGATCGGTATCGACGCAGACCACATCGTGGCCGAAATCGGCAAAGCAGGCGCCCGAGACGAGACCGACGTATCCGGCCCCGACCATGCAGATTTTCACGTTCGCTTATCCTATTCGACTGCCCGGGCGGCTGGCCTAGGCGGCTTGATCATCGGCGCGCGCGATAGCGTCGCGCGCCGCCAGATACCAGCGCTGGCTGCCCTCGAGCCCAAGCGCGGTCAACCGTCCCGACTGGAATGCGCCGGTATCGATCCCGATCCGGTTGGGCATCTCCTCGACATGCGCGCTGATGGTGTGGCCGTGCACCACGATGCAGCCATGATCGCGGGTGTCGGAAACGAAGCTTTCGCGAATCCAGCGCAAGTCGGCCGGGTTCTGGTCCTCGAGCGCGATCCCGGGGCGGATTCCGGCGTGGACGAACAGGTAGTCGCCAATCGCGATGAGGTCCTCGGCCTCGCGCAAGTAGTCGAGGTGCGCCTGGGGAATGGCCTCGCGCATCCGCGCCTGCAGTTCGTCAAGCGAGAGTTCGCGATAGTCGCTGCGGTCGATCGGGTAGCTGAGCACCGTCTCCTTGCCGCCATAGCGCAGGAAGTGGCGCAGGACTTCGGTGCGATCGAGACTGTCGAGGAACATCTCCTCGTGGTTGCCCGACAGCAGGCGCACGCGGCGGCGCTTGCCCCAGGCCATCGCCGCATCGATCACTCCGGCGCTGTCGGGCCCACGATCGACCAGATCGCCGAGCAAGACCACTGTCGTCTCGGCCGGTGTCCGCACGGCATCGTCGGCGTCGATCGCCGCGATGAGCTGCTCGAACAGGTCGAGCCGCCCGTGGATGTCGCCGATCGCATAGACCCGCACGCCCTCCGGCACCGCGGCCGCGGCTTCGACGAACTCTGCCGCCGGGGAAAGGATGGAACGCAATCGCTTGAGCATACGGGTTTCGCCGAACGGCGGGTCCTAATAGAGCGCGGTCGGTTTCGCCTCAACCCCGCTGCAATGCAGCAGGCCCCTATCGGGTTCCACATACACCCGCGATGAACCGTGCCAAGTGGTGCGCAAAAGCCACGGGCATGCGCGAACGCGAAACTCCGCGCAATTTTTTACTTGTGCAATGCAGCATGAGGCGGCAATCGTTGCCTCGCATTGCTCGAGGACCGCCCAAGAACACGAGGCATCCCGGCGTTGCGCAGGTGGGACGACGCGTCAACTTTTGAAGGATTTTGACATGCGCACGTCCGTTTCGGCCCTTTCGGCCGCCATTCTCCTTGGCCTTGGGCTAGGAGCGACTCCCGCACTCGCCGACGACACCGCCCCGCCGAGCGATTTCACGTTCAGCGGCTATGTCCAGGGTGTTTCCGACTATCGCTTCCGCGGGCTCTCGCTCTCGGGCGGTGATTTCGCGGTGCAGGGCACAATCAATCTCAACCACTCGAGCGGGTTCTACGTTGGGACCTGGGCATCGAGCCTGGAAGACTCCGCGGTCTACGGCAGCACCGAAGTCGATCTCTACGGCGGCTGGACCGGCGCGCTGGGCAGCGGGATCACCGCCGACGTCGGGCTGCTCTACTACGCCTATCCCAACGGCCACGTCGGCAAGGCCAACTACTTCGAGCCTTACGCCTCGCTGACCGCGGCGATCGGCCCGGCCACTGCCAAGGTGGGCGTCGCCTATGCGCCGAGCCAGGATTCGCTGGGCAACGACGACAACACCTACGTCTACGGCGAGCTTTCCGGCGGCATCCCCGACACCCCGATCTCGATTTCGACGCACCTCGGCTACGCCGACGGCGTCCAGTCGCCCGATCTGCTCACGGGCAAGGGAACCGGCGGCGGGTTCGATTACTCGGCCGGCATCACCTATAACATCACGCCGAAGTTCTCGGTCGGGGCGAGCTACGTCGGGGTCGACGGTTTCAAGATCGACAGCTTTTCCGACGACACCGTGGTGGCGACGGTCAAGCTCGCCTTCTAAGTCCTGTTCAAGGGTGACGCGGGAGCCCGCGCCGGGATACCGGCGCGGGCTTTCGCGTTTCCGGCCGGGCGCGCTTGAACCGGACTGTGCTTGATGTAGGACACCGCCGACGCGACAAGCGAGGCGAGCAGTGACCCACTATCTTCACACCATGATCCGGGTTTCGGACCCCGCCGCGACCGTGGCGTTCTTCAAGCTGATCGGGATCGAGGAGGTCCGCCGCTTTGACAGCGAACAGGGCCGCTTTACCCTGATCTTCCTCGCCGCGCCCGGTCAGGAGGGCATTGCCGAGGTCGAACTGACCCACAACTGGGACCCGGAGGCCTATTCGGGTGGGCGCAACTTCGGCCACCTCGCCTACCGGGTCGAGAACATCTACGAAACCTGCCAGCGGCTGATGGACGCCGGCGTCGTCATCAACCGCCCCCCGCGCGACGGCCACATGGCCTTCGTGCGCACCCCCGACGGAATCTCGATCGAACTTTTGCAGGACGGTCGGCTCGAGCCGCAGGAACCGTGGGCGAGTATGGCGAATACGGGCGAATGGTGAGCAGAGCGCGTGCATGAAAGCTGCACCAAACCGCTCGTGTCGAGCGGACCAGATATTCTGTAAAGCACTATGGGGGCGCGGGTCTCGCAAACCGCAACACCGCATAGCCCAGCAGCGCCGAGACTAGCGAACCCGCGAACACACCCAGCTTGGCCTCTTCAATCAGTGCGGGATCGGCCGGAAACGCGAGCGCGGCGATGAACAGGCTCATGGTAAAGCCGATCCCGCATAGCAGCGCGATGCCCCATAGCTGAAGCCAGCCAGCTGCTTGCGGACGGCGCGCGATGCCCAGCCGTTCAGCGAGCGCCAGACTGGCGAAGATCCCGGCCTGCTTGCCCAGCACCAACCCCAGCGCAATGCCCAGCGGCAATGGCGCCAGCAAGCTGGCGCCGCCCAGCACGACCCCGGCGTTGGCGAAACCGAACAGCGGAACGACGACGAACCCGTTCCACGGCACGAGATGGTGCTCCATCCGCAGCAGCAGCGAATCGTGGTGGCGTCTGCCGGGACGCAGCGGAATCGCGAACGCTGCGAGCACCCCCGCGACGGTCGCATGGACCCCCGAGTGGAGTACCGCGAGCCAAAGCGCCACGCCCAGCACCACGAACGGCGCGGCCGGCTCGATCCGCAGCCGGGCGAGCAACAGCATCGCTCCCAGGATCGCACCCGCCGCGCCCAGCCACGCAAGGTCGATCCCGGTGGTATAGGCTAGCGCGATGATCGCCACCGCGCCCAGATCGTCGACGATCGCGACCGTCAGCAGGAACAGCCGGAGCGATGGCGGCACGCGGCTGCCAAGTAGCGCGACGACCCCCATCGCGAAGGCGATATCCGTCGCCGCTGGGATCGCCCAGCCGCGCGCAAGCCCGGAGACGTTGCCCGCAATCAACAGGTAGATCGCGGCAGGCGCCGCCATTCCCGCGGCTGCGGCGATCACCGGCATCCGCCGGGTTGCCGGGTTGGCCAGCACCCCGCCTAGCACCTCGCGCTTGATCTCCAGGCCGACGACGAAGAAAAACACCGCCATCAGGCCGTCGTTGATCCAAAGGTGGAGGGTCGTCAGCCGCGCTACAGGGTTCCACGCCAGGGGATGATGGAGCAGCGCATGATAGGCCGGTTCGAGCGCAGTGTTGGCCGCGATCATCGCTGCCGCGGCGGCGATAAGCAGGACTATGCCCGGCGCGGCTTCGCTGTCATGTAGCCATCGCAGCCGCGCAGACAGAAACTGGCGGCGGGGCGTAATCATACGCTAGTGCATCGGCCAAATGGCGACACGTTGCAACCTACGCTCGCGCGCGATAGGGCTGCTGAGCTGCGCTTGGGGTGCGCGGCGGCGGGTGCATGACAGGACGGTTCGACTTCGCCGGGCTCGACCCGTGGCAGTGGCTTGAGATTGTCGAGCATGAGTTCCTGCTCTTCGCCGCGTTCTTCTTCCTTGTCGGCGCGATCGACGAACTGGGGGTCGATCTTGCCTGGCTCCGGCTCAAGCTGACGGGGAAGACGCGACCGCGGACCTTTGCCAACACGCCCAATGCACCGCTCAAGGGTATCGCAGCCGTGCTGGTTCCCGCCTGGCGCGAAGCCGAGGTCATCGCCGCGATGCACCGCCATTGCCGGACATGCTGGCCGCAGCAGGAACTGCGCATCTACGCCGGCTGCTGTCGCAACGACTCGTCCACGCTCGCCGCACTGACCGAAGGGGCCGGGGCCGATCCGCGCATCCGTGTGGTCGTCCATGGGGCGGATGGCCCCACGACCAAGGCCGATTGCCTCAACCGGCTTTATGCCGCGCTTGCAGCTGACGAGCAGCGGAGCGGGGTGCGTGCACGCAGCGTGTCCTCCATGATGCCGAGGATTTGGTGCATCCGGCCGCATTGGCGGGGTGATCCGGTTCGCGCTCGCGCCGTCCTCGGGGAACGTCCCGCAGGCCTACGTCCGCGTCAGCCGCGCCGTCGGCGGGATCGACGAGCGCGAAATCGCCGAGGGCCTCTCGGCGCGCCCGTTCCCAAACCTGCCGCTGCGGCTGCTCGGCGAGGCGCGCGTACGGCGCGGTTCAGGGCGCACGCGGGTCCGCCCTGCGGCCTCGCTGATCACCGAACTGCCGCCGGTGCGGTTGCCGTTGGGGATCGCAGGCGAAGCCTATGCCCAAGCCGGTTACGCGGGCGCGCCGATCGGCGACAAACGCGGAGCGACACCGTTCTTCGACGTCCAGGCGGTCGCCGATCGCAGGCTGGCGAGCGCCGGGCCGGCCGAGCTGCGACTGGGCGGGGGTGCTTGGAGCGGCGGGCAGAAGGGCGCCGTCAGGCTCGATCTCGGTCCTCGCGCCAGCCTACGCCTCACCACCGGCCCGGCTGCGGCGCGCCTGGCGCTCGACTGGCGCTTCCGCGTGGCCGGCAGCGCCCGTCCCGCCTCTGGCCCGACGCTGACGTTTTAGGCGGGATTCTAGCTTTCGCGGCGTTCCCTTCCCCCGCCCCATAGGCTAGGCCCGCGCGCAGGATGGACGTCTACCTTCCCATCGCCAACCTTTCGGTCAACGGCCTGGTGATCGTCGGTCTGGGCGGGCTGATGGGCATCCTCTCGGGCATGTTCGGGGTCGGCGGAGGCTTTCTGACCACACCGCTGCTGATCTTCTACGGCATTCCCCCGACGGTCGCCGCCGCCAGCGCTGCCAGCCAGGTGACCGGGGCGAGCGTCTCGGGCGTGTTCGCGCACACCCGGCGCGGCGGGGTCGACTACCTGATGGGCGGGGTGATGGTCGTCGGCGGGGTGTTCGGCACGCTCGTCGGCGCGGTGCTGTTCCGGTTGCTCCAGGAACTCGGCCAGATCGATACCGTGATCAACATTCTCTACGTGATCATGCTCGGCGCAATCGGCGGGATGATGGGCAACGAGGCGGTCCAGAGCTTGCGCGCGATGCGCAGCGGCAGGCGCTTGCCCGCGCGCAAGCGTCGCCACCACCCGCTGGTCGCCAACTTACCGTGGCGCTGGCGGTTCTATCGCTCGGGGCTGTACATCTCGCCGCTGGCGCCGCTGCTGCTCGGCTTCTCAACCGGCATTCTCACCATGCTGCTCGGCGTCGGCGGCGGGTTCATCCTGGTCCCGGCGATGCTCTACATCCTGGGGATGAGCGCCAGCGTGGTGGTCGGCACGTCGCTGTTCGAGATCCTGTTCGTCACGATGGTTTCGACGATGATGCACGCGCTGACGACCAAGGCGGTGGACATCGTGCTGGCCCTCCTGCTGCTGATCGGCTCGGTCTCGGGCGCGCAGATCGGAGCGCAGTTCGCGCAGAAGTTCCGGCCCGAATACTTGCGCCTGATCCTGGCGGTGATCGTGATCCTGGTCGCGCTGCGCCTGGCGATCGGGCTCGGCTATCGCCCCGACGAGATATTCACGGTGACCCCGCTGTGACCGGGATGCGCACTCCAGGAAATCCCTTTTTGGGGACTTGGGGTGGCGAATAATCCTGGCGCTGGTCCTGGGTCCGCTTCTGATCTGCGCGCGCGACCCGATCCTGATTCCCGAGATTTCGCAACACGAGGTCCAGGTCCAGCAGGGTTTTACCGGGACCGACCTGCTCCTGTTCGGCGCAATATTGACCCCGGAGGGCACTCGCGCCGCGCAGGCCTACGACATCGTCGTGGTGCTTCAGGGCCCGGCGCGCTCGATCGTGCTGCGCGAAAAGCAGAAGGTCGCTGGCGTTTGGATCAACGCCGACAGCAGCGAGTTCCGCTCGGCTCCGGCGTTCTTCGCGGTCGCCTCGTCGCGCCCGATCCGGGACATCGTCGACGAGCGTACCGCGGCGATCTACGAGCTGGGCCTGCCCTGGCTCCAGCTTTCGCCGATCGGGGCGATCGATCCCAAGCAACAGGCGCGGTTTGCCGGCGGGCTGGTCGATCTGATGCGCCGCCAGGGGCTCTATCAGCAAGACGAAGCCGCCGTGAAAGTCAGCGGCGGCGTTCTCTACCAGGCGCGGATATCCCTGCCCTCAAGCGTTTCGACCGGCACCTACACCGCCGAAACCTTTGCCGTCGCGCGCGGCAAGGTCGTCGCCGCCGCGTCGACCACGGTCGCGGTGCGCAAGTTGGGGTTCGAGCGCTTCGTCGCCGACCGGGCTCAGCGCAACGGCTTCTGGTACGGGATCAGCGCGGTCCTGATGTCGGTGTTCATGGGCTGGCTGGCGGGGAGACTGTTCGCCTTGGTGTAGACCGCTCCGGATGCCGCGAATCCTCAGGGTTACTTGATCTTAACCGCGGCCCCCTATCGCCACGGCATGGATAGACCGACGGACACACGGGGACCGGGCGCGATGCCGGACATGGGCGGATACGGCTTGGACGCGGCGCAACCCGCGAGCGTCAGCGACTTCCACCGACCGCAGCAGCCGTTCGGGGAGCCCGCCGGGTCGTTGCGCGTGCGAGCGCCCGCCCCTGCCCCGCGGGCGGAACCATCGTCGGTTTCGCGCAACGCACTCGACCCGATCGGGATGGTGATCGAGATCGCGGGATCGGGATCGCGCATCGCGCTCGACCTGGGGCGGCTCGACGAATGCGCCGGAGACACCGATCCATCGGTGGCGCTGGCGGGGCAGGTCGGCAGCCAGATCAAGATCCGCGTCGGCAACACCTGGCTGCTCGCCAGCGTGCGCACGCAGCGTTCGGACGAGGCGGTCCCCGGCGGGATCGTCGCCGCGATCGACTTCCTCGGCGAAGGCGACGAAGAGAAGCTGACCGGCAAGATCTATCACTTCCGCCGCGGCGTGACCCGCTATCCTATCCCCGGCGCGTTGATCTATCCCGCGACCAGCGCGGACTTGCGGCAGATCTACGCCAGCGACGGGCGCAGCGCGATCACGGTGGGGACTGTCTATCCGACCCGCGACATCCGTGCCGGCCTGTATATCGATGCGATGCTGGGCAAGCACTTCGCGCTGCTCGGCTCGACCGGCACCGGCAAATCGACCAGCGCCGCGCTGATCCTCCACAAGATTTGCGAAGCCGCGCCCGACGGACACATCGTGATGATCGATCCGCACGGGGAATACTCCGCCGCGTTCCGCCATTCGGGGCTGCTGCTCGACGTTTCGAACCTGCACATGCCGTACTGGCTGATGAACTTCGAAGAGCATTGCGAAGTCTTCGTCACCGCCAACGGACCCGAGGCGCAGGAAGACCGCGACATCCTCGCCAAGTGCCTGCTCGCCGCTCGCTGCAAAAGCCGCCTGGCCGAAAGCATGGGCAAGATCACCGTCGATTCGCCGATCCCCTACCTGCTGTCGGACCTGTCGAGCGGCATCCAGAACGAGATGGGGCGGCTCGACAAGGCTTCCTCATCGGCTCCGTTCATGCGGCTCAAGACCAAGATCGACGAGATCAAGGCCGATCCGCGCTATCAGTTCATGTTCTCGGGCATGCTGGTCGGCGATACGATGGCCGAATTCATCGCCAAGGTCTTTCGCCTGCCCTCCAACGGCAAGCCGATCTCGATCATCGACGTCTCCGGCGTGCCTTCGGACATCACCAGCACCGTGGTCGCGGTGCTCAGCCGGCTGGTGTTCGACTACGCGATCTGGTCGCGCGACGACCTGACCCGTCCGATCCTGCTGGTGTGCGAAGAAGCGCATCGATACGTCCCGAACGAGAAGAACGCCGACGGCTCCAGCGTGGGGCGGATCCTCAGCCGGATCGCCAAGGAAGGACGCAAGTACGGGATCAGCCTGGGGCTGATCACCCAGCGCCCGTCCGACCTGGCGGAAGGCGTGCTCAGCCAATGCGGCACGATCATCTCGATGCGCCTCAACAACGATCGCGACCAGGCGTTCGTGAAGGCGGCGATGCCCGAAGGCGCGCGCGGCTTCCTCGATTCGATCCCCGCGCTGCGCAACCGCGAATGCATCATCTGCGGCGAGGGCGTTTCGATCCCGGTTCGGGTGAGCTTCGACGAACTCGAGGAATACAAGCGTCCGGCCTCGGCGGATCCCTCGTTTTCCGAGCTGTGGAACAACAGCGGCGGCGAGGAAGAGCAGGTCAGCCGCGCGGTCGCGCGCTGGCGCGCGCAGGGCCGCTGAACGGATCGGCCAGCGCCGGCCGATAACCGCTGGCGCCTCACTCCCCACGCCCCTATGCTCGGGCGGGGGATTTGGGATGAGCAGGAAGGCAGATACTGGCGAACCGCGCCCGGCGCTGCTGTCGCGGGTCCTGCGGGCGTTCCTGTTGTGGTTCTACCGCACGCGCGGCTGGTCCGCCCATGGCACTCCGCCCGCCGACCTGCGCGGGGTGATCATCGCCGCGCCGCACACCTCCAACTGGGATTTCGTCAACTTTCTCGGGCTGACCGACTCGCTGGGGGTCAAGGCCCACTTCATGGGCAAGAAGGAGCTGTTCCGCTGGCCGCTCAAGCGCTTCATGCGCGACATGGGCGGCGTGCCGGTCGATCGGTCGAGCAGCCACGACTACGTCGCCCAGATGGTCGCCGAATTCGGACGCCGCAAGCATTTCCTCCTGACCGTGGCGCCGGAGGGCACCCGCGGCACCGTGCGCCGCTGGCGCACCGGCTTCTACTACATCGCCCTTGGCGCGAAAGTGCCGCTGCTGGTGGGCATGATGGATTACGGCACCAAGAGCGGCGGGCTGGGTCCGGCGATCTGGCCGACCGGCGACTATGCGGCCGACATGGCCAAGATCGTCCAATACTACCGCAGCGTCACGCCCAAGAACCCCGCGCGCGCGCAAAGCGATTTCGGCATTGGCGAGACAACCTCCAGCCAAGGCGTCCAGGCGCATGCTTGAAGCGCTGCTCGTCAATGCCGCGCTGATAGTGGTGGTCATGACCGGGCTGTGGCTGATCGCGGTGCGGATCGGCGACGTCAGCTTCATCGACGCGGTGTGGGGTGGCGGGATGGCGCTGCTGGCGGTTTCGAGCTGGCTCCAGCGCGACGAACCCGGAGCGCTCGCGACGCTGATTCTCGCGATGACCGTGCTGTGGGGCGGGCGGCTGGCGCTGTATCTTTTCCTGCGTTGGCGCGGGCACGGCGAAGATCCGCGCTACGCCCGGATGCTGGGCAAGGCCAAGGAGCGTGGCAAGTTTGCCGGAGCGGCGCTCAAGATCGTGTTCGGGCCGCAGGCGCTTCTGCTGTTCCTCGTGTGCCTGCCCGCGCAACTGGGCATTCTCGCCAGTCGCGATTCGGCGCCGCTTGGACCGCTCGCCTGGGCGGGTCTGGCGCTGTGGGGTGTGGGAATTGTCTTCGAATGGGTCGGCGACTGGCAGCTCGCCCGCTTTCGCGCCGATCCGGCGAGCAAGGGCAAAGTCCTGGATTGGGGGCTGTGGCGCTATACCCGCCACCCCAACTATTTCGGCGACGCCTGCGCCTGGTGGGGCATCTGGCTCGCCGCCGCCGATGCCGGGTGGGGGATCGCCGCCGCCAGCGTGGCGGGTCCGCTGTTCCTTACGTTTACGCTGACCAAATGGTCGGGCAAGCCGCTGCTCGAAAAGGGCATGGCCAAGCGACGGCCCGACTATGCGGCGTACGTGAAGCGAACTTCGGGGTTCGTGCCCTGGCTGCCCAGGCGCGACCGATCCTAGAATCCCGGGACGAGCGGGATCAATTGGGCAGTTCTATTTGGACATCGGCCCCGGCTTCTGCGGGGTAGCCGCCGGATTGAGATCGATCACCCGCTCTTCCACCGGCGCAGGCCGCGGCGGGACCGCTTTGAGCCACGCCTCGAGCGCATCGATGTCGCTTCCGCCGATCGCCTTGTCGCGCTGGCCCGCCAGCAGCGAGAAGCTGTCGCCGCCGTTCGCGAGGAAGCTGTTGGTGGTCACGCGGTAGCTTTTGGCGGGATCGATCGCCACCCCGTCGAGCGTCATCGCCACCACACGCTGGCCTTCGGGACGGGCCATATCCACGCTGTAGGAAAAGCCCCAGCTTGGGCTGAGGAACTGGACCGGCTGGTTGCTGTCGAGGCCCTGCTCGAGAACCGCCTTGAGCTCAGCCCCGGTCAGGGGTCTGGGTGACGAGGTCGTTGGCGAACGGCTGCACCGCATAGACCTGACCGAAAGTCACCCCGCCATCGGCGGCGGGCGCGATCTGCGACGGCGCGCGCAGCCCGAAGACGTTCATCAGCGCGATCTGCGCGCCGGCTGATCGTGTCGCCGCAAGCTGGGCATCGGCGACGAGGTTGCCCAGGCTGCCGCCCTTGTTCGAGGCGTCGCCGCCCGGACGCTCGACCAGCCCGCCCAGCTTGCCGACCGGGCGCTCGATGAAATCCTTGGAGGCGGCGACATAGCGCGCGACGTAGGCGGCGATGTCGGATCGCGGCGCGAATTGCGGGAATTCCGGCACGAGGACGAGATCGCCGCGCGCGTTGCTATAGCCCGGGCTCTGGACGATCACGTTGCGCGCCGACTTGGAGATCACCCGGCGCGTCACCGGATCGAACTTCAGGTCGATATCGGTCACCAGCTCGCCGAATACCCCGGCGCTGGTCAGCAGGAACGGCTTGGCCGGGTTGAGCGTGGCGTAGTCGCAGACGTAGGCCCAGTGGGTGTGGCCCGAGACGACGACGTCCACCTCGGTGCTGAGGCGATCGAGGATCGAGCGGATCGCGCCGGTGAAGCCCGCGCACGCGCTGGGATCAGGGGCGACCTTGGTATCGGTGCGCCCGCCCTGGTGGATCAGCACCACGATCGCGTCGGCCCCTCGCGCCTTCAACCCCGGGATCGCGGCGTTGATCGTGTCGGCCTCGTCGGCGAAGGTCACGCCCTGGAGGTTTTCCTTCGCTGTAAGGTCGGATGTTTCTCTCAGGGTTGCACCGATGAAGCCGATCGTCACCTTGCGCCGTCCGCTACCGAAGGTCTTCATTCCGGTGGCGGGAAACAGCGTTGAGCCGTCGGGACGGATCGAGTTGGCGGCGAGGAACGGGAACCTCGCCCCCGCCCATTTCTCGAGTTGGCACGGCTGGCGCGCCGCGAGCGGCTGGCACCCGCCCGCAACCAGGCGCTTGAGCTCCGCCGCGCCGCGATCGAATTCGTGATTGCCGACCGCGTTGAAATCGAGCCCGATGCGGTTCATCACGCCGATCGCCGGTTCGTCGAGGTAGAGCGACGAAGCGAGCTGCGAGGCGCCCACCAGATCGCCGGCCGAGACGGTCACGTGATTGGCATATTTGCTGCGGACACTGTCGATCGCGCTCGCCAGCCAGGCCGCACCGCCAGCCGGGACCGCAACAACCCGCTCGCTCTGATCGAGCTGCGCGTCGCCGGGCCTGGGTTCCACGCGGCGGGTGCCGTGCAGGATCGTCGGCACCGCCTGCTTCGGCGGCTCGAGCGCGCCGTGGAAATCGTTGATCGCGATGATCCCCACCTCGACCGGAACGGAGGCGCCGCGCGGCACCGTGGCGCAGGCGGCGATGGCGGGGATAAGGATGGCGACGAGCAGGCGCGAAAGCGGGATCATCGCCGCCGGTTAGCGCAAAATGACAGCGTCAGGAAATTTCATCGCGGCTCGATTGAAATGCTGCACCTGCGAGCCTAAATTCGCCATGAAGCGTCGGAAGGGGCCTTTCCTTATGCCTGTCAACCAGGCCGAAGCAGACCAGCAACGCGATCGCGCGGTCGATGCCGCGCTCGCCATCCTCAACGATCGCGGACCCAACGCGCTGAGCCTGGGCGAAGTCGCCAGCCGGTTGGGCCTGACCGTCACCGCGCTGCAACGCACCTTCGAAACCTACGACGATCTGCTCGAGGCCGTCGCCGAACGCTGGTTCCGCGCCAAAGTGCGGATCATGGAGGAGGTTGTCGCCAGCGATCTGCCGCCGCGGCGCAAGATGTACGAATTCTTCGCGCGCCGCTTTGTCCTGTTGCGCGACAGCTACCGCGCCGATCCGGTGCTGTTCCAGATGCACTGCGATCTGGGCAACCAGCACTTCGAGGTGGTCCGCAGCTACGTCGATCTCGGCGACCATTACCTGTGCCTGATCATCGCCGAGGCAATGGACGACGGACACTTCCCCGGCCTGTCCATCGACGAGGCGCTGAGCCTGATCAACCAGATGATCTCGGCCTACGTCAACATCGCCCTGATGGTGATGATCATGGAAAAGCTGAGCGAGGCCAAGCTCGCGCGGATCGTCGATACGATCTTCGACGGGCTTTCGGCCGAAGACCGCGGCGCGATCGGGGTGCAAGGACTGCGCGCCGCCTGAACCATTGCGCCGCCGCGCTGATCTGCCATCCTCCCGGCCGGGAGAACGGTCATGACGGCAGCGACTCGGGATTTCGACGCGATCGTGGTGGGTGCCGGGTTTGCCGGCCTCTACATGCTCCACAAGCTGCGCGGCCTGGGCCTGAGCACGCGGGTGATAGAAGCGGGCGATGGGGTCGGCGGGACCTGGTACTGGAATCGCTATCCCGGCGCGCGGGTCGACATCCAGAGCATGGAATACTCGTTCTCGTTCGATCCCGAACTCGAGCGCGAATGGCGCTGGTCGGAGCGCTATGCTCCGCAGGAAGAATTGCTGCGCTACGCCAACCATGTCGCCGACCGCTACGACTTGCGCCGCGACATCCAGTTGGAGACCCGGGTCGACAGCGCGCATTGGGACGAAGCCGCGGCGCGCTGGACGGTGCGCACCGATCGCGGCGATGAACTGTCCGCGCGCTGGGTGGTGATGGCCACCGGGTGCCTGTCCACGCCCAAGCAGATCGACATCCCGGGAATCGAAAACTTCGCAGGGTCGATCTATAAGACTTTCGAATGGCCCCGCGAAGGTGTCGATTTCACCGGGCAGCGGGTCGGGGTGATCGGCACCGGATCGTCGGCGGTCCAGTCGATCCCGGTCATCGCCGAGCAGGCGGCGCAGCTCACCGTGTTCCAGCGCACCCCCAACTACTGCGCACCGGCCTGGAACCAGCCGGTGACGCAGCAGCAATATAGCGACTGGGACGCCAATCGCGACGCCTATCGCGCCGATGCCCGCAGCCAGTCGGTCGCCGCGCTGTTCAATCCGGAGGAGCGAACCGCCGCTGAGATGACGCCCGAAGAACAGCAGGCGGAGTTCGAGCGCCGCTGGCAAAACGGCGGATTGCCGATGATGAGCCTGTTCGCCGATGTCCTGACCGAGCCCGACGCGAACAGGATCGCCGCCGATCTGATGGCCGCGAAGATCCGCAGCATCGTCACCGATCCCGCCGTAGCCGACAAGCTGACCCCCAAGACCTATCCGATCGCAACCAAGCGCCTGTGCGTTGACACCGGCTACTACGCGACCTTCAACCGCCCCAACGTGACGCTGGTGGATTTGCGCGAGACTCCGATCGTGCAAGTCACACGGACGGGAATCCGCACTTCCGCGGGCGAAACCGCGTTCGACGCGATCGTCTTCGCGACCGGTTTCGATGCGATGACCGGGACGCTCACGAAGATCGACATCCGCGGACGCGGCGGAGTGTCGCTGAAGGACAAGTGGGCAGATGGCCCGCACACATACCTCGGGCTGACGATGTCCGGGTTTCCCAACCTGTTCACCGTGACCGGGCCGGGCAGCCCTTCGGTGCTGACCAACATGATGATGTCGATCGAACAACATGTCGAATGGATCGCCGGCTGCATCGCGCACATGGCCGAGCACCAGTTCAAGGTGGCCGAGGCGACAGCACAAGCCGAAGCTGAATGGGTCGCGCATGTCGGCGAAGTGGCCGATACCACTCTGTTTCCGCAGGCAAATAGCTGGTACATGGGGGCCAACGTACCAGGCAAGCCGCGGGTGTTCCTGCCTTATGTCGGCGGATTTCCCGAATATGTGGTCGCCTGCAACGACGTGGTGGCGGACGGCTATCGCGGATTTGCGATGGCCTGATGCAACGCGCTGGCAAGTTGGCTCGCTACACCCTATTTACAGGCATGTGAGCAAAGCGATTCCCTATCTCTTTCCGATCGGCGTCGAGCCCGGCGACATCGATTTCATGGGCCACGTCAACAACGCCCACTATCTGACCTGGGTGCAGAACGCGGTGGTCGCGCACTGGCGCAATCTCGCCCCGCCCGAAGCGGTCGCGCGGCACTTGTGGGTCGCCTTGAAGCACGAGATCACCTACCGCCGCCCGACATTCCTGGGCGACGACGTCATCGCCACGGTGGTGCTGGAAAAGGTCCAGGGCGTGCGCGCCTACTACGAGACGGTGCTGCGACGCGGCGAGGACATCCTGGTCGAGGTCAAGTCGATCTGGTGCTCGGTGGATTCCGCGACGCTGCGACCGGCGCGCTTGGCGCGCGACGTGATCGCGCGGTTCCTTCCCGTCTGATTCCCCGCAGCAGCGTTCACTCCTCGCCCAGATAGCGCGCCAGCGTTTGGCGCATGTGGCGGATGCGGACTTCCTGATAGGCGCCAAGCGTCTGCCCCGGCTTGCGGCTGGCCTTGATGCCGCGGGTCAGGCGCGCGAGGTTGTCGACGTCCTGATCGTAGATGAAGGCAAGCTTCGGATCGATGCCCGGCGCCGCGGCAAACGGCTCGTCTAGCGCGAGTTCGACCGTGGCCGGGACCGGCGGCGGCGACTCGCCGGGGCGGGTCGGCGCAAGGAACCACAAGTCGAAGAAGCAGCGATCGACCGACTCCGGATCGGGCAGGAAGCGATAGACCATCGGCAGCGCGATACCGGGAAAGAAAACGAAGTTCGGGAAGCAGTAATACTCGATCGAATCGATCATCTGCGTGGTCGAGACGCGCGCCAGGTCCACCCCGTGCTGGGCGCCTAGCGTCGTCCGCAGGTGTTCGGCAAAGGCGTCTCGCGCGCGCTGCCCCGGCTGCAGGCGCAGTCCCGATCGGCCGCGATCGAGCCGCGCCAGCAAGTCCTCCTCGCTCGGCGTGCCTTTGAGGTGCGGACTTTGGAACCCGATCGTGTGGATGAAGCGGCTGACGTGATCCCCAAGCAGATCGTATTGGCAATTGGCGTCGCCCGCGGTGGGCAGACCCTCCGGATGCGTCGCCATCACATGGTAGGCCTCGAGGAACGCCTCGAGCGCGATCTTCCAATTGGCCGGGAGGTGCTTGCGATAGTGCGCGGCGATGTGCCGCGCATCCATCGGCACCGGCAGGTCGAGTTCAGGAACCGGGTGAAGGAACTCGCCGAGCGGCGGCGGATCGTCGCCGAAATGGACGAACACGAACCCGCCCCAGCGCCCGGTCGCGATCTCGTCGAGACGCGCGGCGGCGCGGTCCACATGCGCGAAATCCCATGCGCAGGGCAGCGACCTGAGCGCGCCGTCGGAGGCGTAACTCCACCCGTGAAACGGGCAGCGCAGCACGCTGGCGTGCCCGCGCGAGCCGGAGGGCGCGAGCTGCATCCCGCGATGGATGCAGCTGTTGACGAAGGCCCGCACAGACCCGTCATCCTGCCGGACGACGATCGCGCTGTCGTCGCCAATGTCGTGGACCAGGAAATCGCGCGGGTTGGGGATTTCCTCTTCGCGGCAGGCCATCTGCCAGGTGCGCGGCCAGAGGCGCTCGCGCTCGCGCCGGGCGTAGTCCTCGCTGGTATAGGCGGCGTAGGACAGGTCGTCGTCGCCCAGATGCTGATAGCGCTCGGCAATGAAGCCGGCCGATGGCGGGATCGCGTCGTCCAGGATGATGGCACGCGTGGAAGGCCCAGGGCAGCGCGCGACGGTTCGTTCGGTCATCGCCGCCGCACTTCGTCGCGCCGCGCCGACAGGTCCGCCGACCCGCGCGCCCCGCGCAGCGCCGATGGCGTCTGACGCAGCCAATCGTCGGCCGCCGGCACCGTCCAGCACGAATCGTTCAGCTCGCTGCGATGGGCGATCTTCCACACGCCCTCGCGCCGTTCGTAGCGATCGACGTAGCGGCCGATCACGACGAAATCCTTGTCCTCCCCATCGCTCTCGATGCGGTGATAGGCGTTGAAGTAGATCTCGCCGAAAGCGACGTCGCCTTCGATCGCGATGTTCGTCTGGCCGATCATGTGGTGGTTGACCTTGTGGCTCGCCAGCACGCCCAGCGCGAAGTCGCAGAATTCGGGTCCCGATCCGGCGAAGAAGCCCCGGTCGTCGGTCGCGTCCGGGTGATAGACCGATCGCAGCAGGTCGCGGTCGAGCCGGTCGAGGGCCCGCATATAGTCGATCGAGAGCTGGGCGATCGCGCGATGATCGAGCAGTTCCTGCAGGGCCGGATCGCGCGCTCTCACGCCGCGCCCCAGCGATACAGCGGGTCTTCCGGCTTGCGCCCGCCGCGCCGCTGAAGGCGGTCGAAAAGCCCGCCGTCGAGGCTCATCGTCGCGGGTATCCGCCGGTTCCAGTCCATCACATAGAGCCGCTCGACGATGCGCCACCCCTCGGCCCGCTGTTCCAGCGTATCGAGATAGCGCCCGCCCACGGTCATTTCGACTTCGGCGCCCGGCTCGCCCAGGATGTGCAGCGCCACGCACTGGGTCTCGGCCCGCGCGCGCTTTGCGTCGAACTCGATGATGACGTTGCCGATCGCGTGCTGGGTAAGGCGCATGCCCCCGATCGCGGCCAGCAGGCTGGCGCAGGTCGTCGCCTTGTCCTGCGCGCCATAGCCATAATCGATCCGGGCATCGTCGGCGAAGACGCGGTCGAGCTCGTCGGCGTCGCAGCGATCGATCCCGCGGCAATAGCGCGCGAGCAGGTCCGCGATGTCCAGCCGGGCGGCGACGCGATCGGGCGTGCTGGGGGCGTCGTCCATCCAGCGAGACTACCCCGCCGGGCCGACCCCCGAGACTAGCAGAAACGTCAAACGTCGAGATTGGCGACGTTCAGCGCGTTCTCCTGGATGAATTCGCGGCGCGGTTCGACCACGTCGCCCATCAGGCGGGTGAAGATCTCGTCGGTGACGTCGGCGTCCTCGACCTTGACCTGGAGCAGCAGCCGAACCTCGGGATCGAGCGTGGTTTCCCACAATTGCTCGGCGTTCATCTCGCCCAGCCCCTTGTAGCGCGCAATCGAGAGGCCCTTGCGCCCGGCCGCGAGCACCGCGTCGAGCAGTTGTGAGGGCCGGGTTATCGAACCGTCACCGGCCACGGCCCGCGCCGGAGCCTGCGCCCCGGGATCCTCGCCCAGTTCGTCTTCGACCGTGGTTTCGACTTCCGGCTCGGGCTCGGCCGCGCCGCCCTTCACCAGCCGCGCCACCGCGCCATAGACCTCGGCGTGCTCGGCGGTCAGCCGGGCGAGCTTACGGGCTTCGGCGCTGACGAGGAAGCCGGGCTCGATCACGTGGTGGTCGGCCACCCCGCGCCACTGGCGCTGGAGGTGATAGCCGCCCTCGACCGAGATCTCGGCGCTCCACCGCGCCTCCTGGTCGCCGCGATCGAGCCACTGGACGGTCTTCGCGAGCGCCGCGGCGCGATCCGCTTCCGGATCGAGCGCGCCGGCCAGCGCGAGCGCCTCGATGATGCTCGGGTCGTAGCGCTTGGGCACGAACGCCATCAGGCTGCGCATCCGCATCGCGTGCTGGACCAGCTCTTCCAGCTCGGAACCGGCCCTCGCCCCGCCCGCGCTTTCCAGCACCCGCCCGGCAAGGCCCGCCTCCACCAGGTAGCGGTCGAGCGCGGCGGCGTCCTTGAGGTAGACCTCGCTGCGCCCTTTGGCGACTTTGAACAAAGGCGGCTGGGCGATGTAGAGGTGCCCGCCGCGGATGATGTCGGGCATCTGGCGGTGGAAGAAGGTCAGCAGCAGCGTGCGGATATGCGCGCCGTCGACGTCGGCGTCGGTCATGATCACGATCTTGTGATAGCGCAGCTTTTCCAGGTTGAACTCGTCGCGGATGCCGGTGCCCATCGCCTGGATCAGCGTGCCGACTTCCTTCGACGAAATGATCCGGTCGAACCGCGCGCGTTCGACGTTGAGGATCTTGCCCTTGAGCGGCAGGATTGCCTGATAGTGCCGGTCGCGCCCCTGCTTGGCCGAGCCGCCGGCGCTGTCGCCCTCGACCAGGAACAGTTCGGACTTTGCGGGATCGCGCTCCTGGCAGTCGGCGAGCTTGCCGGGGAGACTGGCGATGTCCATCGCGCCCTTGCGCCGGGTCAGCTCGCGCGCCTTCTTGGCCGCCTCGCGCGCGGCGGCGGCATCGATGATCTTGCCGATCACCGCGCGGGCATGCGCGGGGTTTTCCTCGAGCCAGTCGCTCATCCGGTCGGCCATCAGGCTCTCGAGCGGCTGGCGGACTTCGGACGAGACCAGCTTGTCCTTGGTCTGCGACGAGAACTTCGGGTCCGGCAGCTTGACCGAAACGATCGCGGTCAGCCCTTCGCGCATGTCGTCACCGGTGAGGCTGACCTTCTCCTTCTTCATCAGCCCCGATTTTTCGGCGTAGTTGTTGAGCGTGCGGGTCAGCGCGGCGCGGAACGCGGCGAGGTGCGTGCCGCCATCGCGTTGGGGGATGTTGTTGGTGAAGCACAGGACGTTTTCGTAGTAGCTGTCGTTCCATTCGAGCGCGACCTCGATCCCGATGCCATCGCGCTCGCTGGAAATCGCCACGGGCTCGGGCAGCAGCGGGGTCTTGTTGCGATCGAGATAGCCGACGAACGCGCCGATCCCGCCTTCGTAGAACAGGTCGTGCTCCTTGATCTCCTCGTGGCGCAGATCACGCAGCTTGATGTGGACGCCGGAGTTGAGGAAGGCGAGCTCGCGATAGCGGTGCTCGAGCTTCTCGAAATCGAAATCGGTGACGTTCTTGAAGGTGTCGGTCGAGGCGAGGAAGGTGACGCGGGTGCCCTTCTTCCCCTCCGGCGCAGGGCCGACCACGCGCAGCGATTCGACAGCATCGCCGTGCGCGAACTTCATCCAGTGCTCCTGCCCGTCGCGCCAGATCGTCAGCTCGAGCCATTCGCTCAGTGCGTTGACCACCGAAACGCCGACCCCGTGGAGTCCGCCGGAAACCTTGTAGGCGTTGTCGTCGCTGGTGTTCTCGAACTTCCCGCCGGCGTGGAGCTGGGTCATGATGACCTCTGCGGCGGAGACGCCTTCCTCGGCGTGGATGCCCGTCGGAATGCCGCGCCCGTTGTCCTCGACCGAGACCGAGCCGTCTGGATTGAGTTCGATCAGGACCAGATCGCAGTGCCCGGCCAGCGCCTCGTCGATCGCGTTGTCGGAAACCTCGAACACCATGTGGTGGAGGCCCGATCCATCGTCGGTGTCGCCGATATACATCCCCGGCCGCTTGCGCACCGCGTCGAGGCCCTTGAGCACCTTGATCGAATCCGCGCCATAGGCGTTGGCGTTGGGGATGTTGAGGTTCGCGCTAGGTTCTGGCGGGGTGGCTTCGGAGGTCTCTGTCATGCCCATCATATAGGCATCGTCGGGCATTTTAGGAACCCGCGAAGAAACCCATCCACAGCCTTTCAAGTTGGCTCGAACTGTGCTGCAACCCCGCCCACAAATCGGGGAGCACATAATGAAGCAAGCCTTGTCCGCGGTCGTCCTGGCCGCATTTGTCAGTACCGCCGCCACCGCCCAGACACCGACCGGCCTGCCCGGCCCGCTCCGTCCAGATCAGGAGGCGTTTCGCGGGCTCTACAAGGAACTGGTCGAGACCAACACCGCGTTGAGCAATGGTAGTTGCACCGATGCCGCGGCCAAGATGGGCGCGCGCCTCAAGGCCGCCGGGTTCGGCGACGAGGCGATCACCTATTTCGCGACGCCAGAACACCCCAAGGACGGCGGGCTCGTCGCGGTCTTGCCGGGAAGCAACAAGGCGCTCAAGCCGATGCTGCTGCTCGCGCACATCGACGTGGTCGAGGCCAAGCGCGAGGACTGGACCCGCGATCCGTTCACGCTGATCGAGGAGAACGGCTATTTCTATGGCCGCGGCACGCTCGACGACAAAGCCCAGGCCGCGATCTGGACCGACACCTTCGTCCGCTTCAAGCAATCGGGCTACAGGCCCAAGCGTACTATCAAGCTGGCGCTGACCTGCGGCGAGGAAACCTCGGGCGCGTTCAATGGGGCGGAGTATCTGTCCAAGGACAAGCGCGATCTAATCGATGCCGCATTCGCACTCAACGAGGGCGGCGGCGGGCGCACCGACGGCAAGGGCAAGCTGCTCGTCCAGACGATCCAGATCGGCGAGAAGAGCTATCAGGACTTCACCCTGACCGCGACCAACCCCGGCGGGCATAGCTCGGCGCCGCCCCCGGACAACGCGATCTACGCGCTTGCGGCTGCCCTGCTCAAGATCGGCGCCTACGAGTTTCCGCTCCAGTTCAACGACGTGACCAAGGCGTTCTTCAAGAAGTCCGGTGCGCTGCGCGGCGACGCAGTCGGAACCGCAATGGTCGCGCTGGCCGACAATCCCGGCGACACGATCGCCGAAGCCACCGCCAACACCGACAAGGCGATTCATTCGATGCTGCGCACGACTTGCGTGGCGACGCTGGTCGATGCCGGTCACGCGCTCAACGCGCTGCCGCAGCGAGCGACCGCCAACGTCAATTGCCGGATGTTCCCGGGGCGGACCGCAGCCGAAACCAAGGCGGCCCTGGCCGCTGCGATCGGCGATCCCAAGATCGCCATCGAGGAACGCGTGAAGGACAAGCCGATCGCGATCCAGCCGCCGCTGGACCCGAAGATCCTCGGTCCTGTCGAGAAACTGGCGGCGAAGTATTTCCCCGGCGTTCCGGTGATTCCGACGATGTCGACCGGGGCGACCGATGGTGTCTATCTCGAAGCGGTGGGGATTCCGGTCTACGGCGTGCCCAGCGTTTGGGCCGATCCCGACGGCAACGGCACGCATGGCCTGAACGAGCGGGTCGAGGCCAAGGCGCTCTACACCGCGCGCGATTATCTTTACGACTTGGTCAAGGCACTCGCCGGCTAGAAATAGGAAAGGCCGGCAGCGGGAGCGATCCCGCTACCGGCCTTCACGGCTAGCCGACATGATCGGCTCAGGCGAGGGTAACGGCGAAGATGCTGCTGCTGGCGCCGAATGCGGCGATCAACATGACGATCTGAAGGATCGTATTCCGCAACGGAACATTCTGCCCTTGGTCGGTACTACGCATGGAGCTTCTCCTTTTGTCGATGAATCCACACGACTCATCGTGCGTTGGTTATAAGCTCGAAAGTGGAAAACTTTAGGTGCGATGCAGCATAAATGGGTTGTTATTACTGCCCTCTCAGTTGCGTTTTTTGCAATCGTGTTGGGTGAGAAGACGCCTGCGCCGCCGATTTTGCTTTCCTATGCGTGCCGCGCTGTGACACTGAACGAGCGATGACCAGCACCCGTTTATCCGCCATCCGGCCCTTCGCGAACGCCCCTCGGCGCCGCAGAGCCGCGCCGCGGATGGTCACACCCGGATCGGCGCAAACCCGCGGAATTCAGCCGTGCGAGGGGCAAAGGTCACAGGTTTTCACCCACTGTTTTGCGTCCACATCGCCCAGCGCGGGAGCCTGGATATGACCGATCCGGAAGCCGAACTCGAACGCGAGTTCGGTTCGTTCCCCGCCCTCCTAGCCGGTTGGGGCGAGCGCCGCGGCGGCGCCTGCGCCTTGCGCGACGAACGCCGCTCGCTGAGTTGGACCGAAGCCGCCGCCCACATCCGCCGGATCGCTGCGCGCCTCAAATCCGACGGCCTGCAGCGGGGCCAGGCCGTAGCGATCCTGGGCACCACCACCACCGACTATGCGCTGGTCTATCTCGCCGCGATCTATGCCGGAGGCTGCGCCGCGCCGCTGACCACCAGCGCCAGTCCCGAGCAATTGCGCGCCATGGCGGTCGATTCGGGCGCACGGCACCTGTTCGTCGATCGCGCGAAGCTTACCGAGCTGGGCGACTTCGCGATGGGCGTGAAGCGCCAGATCGTGCTGGACGAAGACCTGTGGAGCTGGGCCGCGCCCGAGGGCACGACTTGCGAACCGTTCCAGCCCGAGTCCGCCGATCGCTTCAACATCATCTATTCTTCGGGCACCACCGGGGCGCCCAAGGGCATCGTCCATTCGCACCTGATGCGGTGGCGGCAGATGGCGTTCCGTTCGCTCCAGGGCTACGGCGCCGAAGCGATCACGCTGACCTCGACCCCGCTCTATTCCAACACCACCCTGGCGGTGTTTCTGCCCACGATGTTCTCGGGCGGGTGCGCCTCGCTGATGGGCAAGTTCGACACGGTCAAATGGCTGGAGCGCGCGCAGGCCGAGCGCGCCACCCACACCATGCTCGTCCCGGTCCAATACCGCCGCCTGATGGCCGAGCCGCGCTTCGACGAGTTCGACCTGACGAGCATGCGGATGAAGTATTGCACCTCCGCGCCCTTCCCCGCCGAGCTCAAGGCCGAAGTCCTGCGACGGATGCCGGGCGGGCTGATCGAAATCTATTCGATGACCGAGGGCGGCGTGGTCTGCATTCTCTATGCCCACGAACACCGCGACAAGCTCCACACCGTCGGCTGCCCCGCTCCGGGCAGCCTGCTCAAGGTGATCGGCGAGGATGGCAACGAAGTCGCGCCGGGCCAGCCGGGCGAACTCTACGGCCGCTCGCCGACGATGATGAGCGGCTACAACAACGCCGCGGCCAAGACCGCTGAGGCGCAGTGGATCGATCCCGCCGACGGCAGTGTCTGGATGAAAATGGGCGACATCGGCCGGGTCGATGGCGACGGCTTCGTCGAGCTGGTGGGCCGCGCCAAAGACGTGATCATCACCGGCGGGTTCAACGTGTTCCCGATCGATCTCGAGGGCGAGCTGCTCAAGGACGCGCGCGTCGCCGAGGCCGCTGTGATCGGCGTGCCGAGCGAGAAATGGGGCGAGACCCCGGTGGGCTTCGTCGTGCTCAAGCGGGCGCCAAGGGATCACGGCGAGGCTGAACTGGAAGACATCCGCGCCACCGCCAACGCCCGCCTGGGCAAGACCCAGCGGCTCGCGCTGGTTCATGCGATCGACGAGATGCCGCGCAGCCACATCGGCAAGCTGCTCAAGACCGAACTGCGCGATCTGGCGGCGGCCAAGGGCGGGGCCGCCTGAGCGCCCCAGGGGACGTTGGGCCATGGCGCGGCTGATCCTGCTCAACAAGCCCTACGGCGTGCTCTCGCAGTTCACCGACGCGCGCAGCCCCACTCCGCGCCCCACGCTCTCAAGCTTTGTCGATGTTCACGGCGTTTATCCCGCCGGACGGCTCGACGCGGATAGCGAGGGCCTGCTCCTCCTCACTGACGACGGGCGCCTCCAGGCCCGCATCGCCGATCCACGGTTCAAGCTGGCCAAGACTTACTGGGTGCAAGTCGAAGGTGATCCCGCCGACGCCGATCTCTCCGCGCTGCGCGAAGGCGTGCGCCTCAAGGACGGGATGACCCTGCCCGCCCAAGCCGCCCGGATCGATCCGCCCGCGCTGTGGCCACGCGAACCGCCGGTGCGCTTTCGCAAGTCGGTCCCGGACTGCTGGCTCGAGCTGACGATCCGCGAAGGCCGCAACCGTCAAATCCGGCGGATGACCGCGGCGGTAGGGCTGCCGACGCTGCGACTGGTGCGCCGGCAGGTGGGGGCCTGGACTCTCGACGGTCTGGCGCCCGGCGAATGGCGCGAGACAGCCATTGCGATCGGAGGTGGCGGCCGGGCCGGTCAATCGGCTCCGGTCAACGTGGCGGCGGTGTCGTCGTCCTTGTCGGGGTGAGCGCGGTTGTGACGGATCGAGCTCCACAGCGACAAACCGATCAGCGCCCCCCGATTAGGCCGGTGATCGTCTCGGGGATTTCATAGCGCGCGCCCAGAAACATGATCGCCGCCAGCGCCAGGATCGCCCAGAAGGCGCCGTGTTCGAGATAGCGGTATTCCGAAAGCGTGCCTTTATCGACCAGCATGATCGTCATCGACCGAACGAACATCGCGCCAATCGCCAGGCCCAGCGCGATGATGAACATGTTGTTGGAGATCGCGAAAGCGCCGATGACGCCGTCGAACGAGAACGACGAATCAAGCACTTGCAGGTACATGAAGCCCGCCAATCCCGATTTGGCCGCGGCCCCGGCCACGCTCGAGCTTTCCGGGACTGTCAGCACCGACCCCAGTGCCTCGACCGCGATGTAGGTCAAAATCCCGAAGATCCCGGAGACGAGCAGGGTCATCGCGTCGTCGGCGGAGAGCAGCCGCGAAGTTGCGTAGAGCGCCAGCAGGACCACCGCGATTTCGACTGCCTCGATGTCGGAAAGCTTTCGCAAGTGGCGCTCGATCCACCCGATCCAGTCGGCGTGCTTTTCCCTGTCGAAGAAGAACTTCAGCCCGACCATGGCCAGGAACGCGCCGCCGAACCCGGCGATGCCGACATGCGCCGCGGTGATGATCCGTTCGTATTCCAGCGGCTCGGTGGCGGCGAGTTTCAGCGCGGCGATCGGGCCGATCCCGGCGGCGATCGCCACGATCGCCAATGGAAAGATCACTCGCATCCCGAAGACGGCGATGACCATGCCCCAGGTCAGGAACCGTTTGCGCCAGACCTGGTCCATGTCGCGAAGGACGGTGGCGTTGACCACCGCGTTGTCGAACGACAGCGACACTTCCAGCACGCTGAGCACCAACACCAGCCACAGCACTTCGAGCGTTCCGGAGACGGACCCGGTCACAAACCAGCCGAGCCAACCCGCCAACGCCAAGCATACGATGGTGAAGAGGATCGAGCCTTTGTAGTATTGCATTGTCAAAACGTATCTCCCGGCCGGAGTAGGCCGCTGTGTTGTCGATCCTTGCGGCCCGTGCGCCAATTCAATCCCCGGCCGAAGCCGCGGCCCACTTCGCTCCGATCCCTGAAACAATCGATGGTCCGGCTCGCCTTGAGGTTGCCGCCGCCATTCTCGAGCAGAACCGTGCCGCGCAATTGGCTATCGTTGCGGCCTTCGGTCATGCGTATTCGGAGCGGCGGCCGGTCGGGCATCTTGACCGTTACCACGCCGCCGGTGGTGTTCCAATTGGGCGCGCATCATGGATATGGGCGAAGATCGCGATGCGCCGATCCTCGTTCCGCTGGCGATCTTCGGTGCTGGGGCGCCGTCTATCCGCCTGGCCTTCGCCTCGTGAGCGGCGTCCACCCCCCACTCCAAACCGCCTGAACACCGACGGCACTTCGGCGCAGCGTCCGGCCATCCGACGCTTGTCGTTGACAACAGCCGCCGCGCCCCGCTAACGGCGCGCTCCTACCCCGGCATCGACGCACCCGCGCGATGCCACCGTGCCCAGATGGCGGAATTGGTAGACGCACCAGCTTCAGGTGCTGGCGCTCGCAAGGGCGTGGAGGTTCGAGTCCTCTTCTGGGCACCATTTGTTCGCCTCAGGGCATCCCAAAACCATCGGCAAAACGGCAGAAATCTGCCATTTTGTCCTTGGTTTTGTCCCTAGGCGTCCAAGGCGATTTCGGGCCATCCCAAGCGAAAACGGGCCATGAGAAGGGCCATCCCATGGCCCGCTCGATCCGATGGCCCGTTTGTCGCCTGGATGTGCTGAAAATCCGCAGAAAGGCGGGCGTTTTGGGGCCAAGACCGTCAAAATGACGGAGAATTGGTCGATGGCCCTGAAGGATGTCGAGATTCGCGCGCTCAAGCCGCGGGATCGAATCTACAAATGCTCGGACAGTCACGGGTTGTATCTTGAGGTGCACCCCACCGGCTCCAAACTGTGGCGCTACAAGTACAGGCGCCTCGGCAAGGAAAAGCGCATCGCACTCGGCCGTTATCCCGAGGCCGGACTGGCAGAGGCACGGCGCAAGCGCGATGAGGCAAGGCTCGGGTTGGCTGACGGCATCGATCCGGCAGTCGAGCGCAAGCGCGAGAAGCTGCTGGCAGTCTTCAACGGGGCCAACACCTTCGGAGATCTCGCCAAGGAATACATCGACAAGATGGTGGCCGAGGGTCGCGCGGACACCACGACGACCAAGGCCAACTGGTTGCTCGAGCAGCTCGCGCCGATCGCCAAGTCCTCGGTGGCCGAGCTCAAGCCCGTCGAGGTGCTCGCCGCGCTCAAGCGCATCGAGGCCAAGGGAAAGCACGAGACCGCGCGGCGCTGCCGTTCGTTCGCGAGCCGAGTGTTCCGCTACGCGGTCGCGACCGGACGGGCGGAGATCGACCCCACCTCGGTCCTGCGCAGCGCGTTGATCACGCCAAAGACCGAGCACCATGGTGCGATGCTCGAACCCGAGGCCGTGGGCGAGTTGCTGCGCTCGATCGACAGCTACGCTGGCCACGCGATCGCCCGGATCGCAATGCAGGTGGCCCCGCATGTCATGGCCCGTCCCGGCGAGCTTCGCCAAGCGACATGGACCGAGTTCGATCTCGAGGCGGCGACGTGGAAGATCCCGGCCGCGCGTATGAAGATGCCGCGCCCGCGCGCCGTGCCGCTGTCGCGACAGGTGGTAGCGTACTTGCGCGAGCTTCACGAGCTTACGGGGCCCGAAGGGTATGTCTTTCCCGCATTTCATACGTTCAAGCGCCCGCTCAGCGAGAACACGATCAACCAGCCGTTTCGGCGCATGGGCTATGCCGTCGGCGAGATTACAGCGCATGGCTTGCGGACCACAGCCTCCACGTTTCTCAACGAGAGCGGCAAGTGGAAGCCTGACGCGATCGAGCGATCGCTAGCGCATGCCGACAAGGACGCGGTCCGCGGCATCTACAACCGTGGCCGCTACTGGGAAGAACGCGTCGCGATGCACCAGTGGTGGAGCGATTACCTGGATGAACTTCGCAAAACGACCAACATTTGTAATTAGAATGACATATCATGCCAATTGACAATTGAGAGATGATATGTCATGCGAATTAAATGTCGCGTGCATCTCGAGCTGCCAGTGGGCTTCCCCCTCAGAGTCTCCGGGCCATTGGGCAACTGGGGAAGAACATCGCGCTCGCGCGCCGCCGCCGCAAGTTGCCCCAAAGGCTTATGGCAGAACGCATGCTGGTTTCCGTCCAGACACTCCAGAGGCTCGAAGCGGGTGATCCGACGGTTGGGCTCGCGGTGCTGGCGAGCGCACTGCTCGTGCTAGGCATGACCTCGCGTCTTGCCGAACTCGTTGCGCCGGACAGCGACAGCGCCGGCATCAGCGAGGATCTTGCCCGACTGCCGAAGAAGACCCACGCGCCGACCGGCGACGAGCTGGACTTCTAGGCGCCTCATGGCCGTCGCTCGCACTTACGTCTTCGTTCACTTCCCGGAGGGCCCGGTTCCCGCCGGGCTGCTGGTGATGACGGAAGAGCCGCGCGCCGCATTCGCGACATTTGCCTACGGCAGGCGCTATCTCGAGCGACCGGATCGAATTCCAATCGACCCGGTCAGCTTACCGCTTCCCGCCCCTGGCACCGATCGCACCTTCCGGACGGAAGAGGGTTTTGCGGTGTTCAGCGGCATCCGCGACGCGGCACCCGACGGCTGGGGCCAATACCTCATGTACAAGGCGACCGGAGATCGGACGCCCACCGGCATCGACCTGATCCTGGCGTCGGGTGAGCACCGGGTCGGCGCGCTAGCGTTCGGACCCACTCCGGCCCGCCCGGAGCGTCTTACCCCATGGGGCGATGGCAACGCGCCCGGCGAGCATTTCACGCTGGAGGAGTTGTCCGAGGCCGCCGAACGAGCCCAGCATGTCGACCAGCTCGACGAAAATCTCCGGCGGTTGCTTACCGCAGGATCGTCGCTGGGTGGTGCCAGGCCAAAGGCCTCGACCGAGATTGGCGATCAGCCGTGGATCGCCAAGTTCCAGGCCCGCAACGACAGCTTTCCCGAATGCCGGGTCGAATTAGCCACCATGCGCCTTGCGGCGCAATGCGGGCTCAACGTTCCGGCGCTCGGCTTCGAGCACGTGCTCGGTCGCGACATCTACCTGATCGAACGCTTTGACCGCGTTGTGCATAGCAGCGCGCATGGCAGCTGGACGGAACGTCGTCCGTTTGTGTCAGGACTGACGATGCTCGCCGCGCACGAGAGTGAGGTCAGCCTGTTCAGCTATGCCGATCTTGCCGGCGTCATTCGCCAGCATGGCAGCGCCGTGCGACAGGATCTGCATGAGCTCTTCCGGCGGATGGTGTTCAACATCCTCGTCACGAACGACGACGACCACCTTCGCAATCACGGCTTTCTTCTCGATGGCACGCGCTGGCGGCTTTCCCCACTCTATGACGTCGTGCCCAAGCCCCAGGTCGGGCTGGAGCGTCGGCTTGTCTTGGGGGTCGGACCTCAGGGTCGCAACGCGACGCTCGAGAACGCCCTGCAGGGCGCTGCGGCATTCGATCTGTCGGCAGAGGACGCGATCGCGCTGGTTGGCGAGATGCGATCCATAGTCGCCGCGCGCTGGCAGCCATTGTTCGGCGAGGCGGGCCTCGGAGCAGCCGATCAACAGCGCTTTGCGACATGCTTTCGACTGGCGACGAGCAACCCCTAAAGGGAAGATGCCAATGCACGGGCATTGACTCACCCACATGGCGCCGAGCGTTCGGTGTCCATGGACCCAAGTCCTCGCAGCTTTGCCGCGTCATGGACAATCCCCGTTCGATGACCTGACGAGCGCCCCTGTCCGCTTGTCGCAGGGCTCTGCAACCTGCATTCATGGGGGCCGTGTTGGCAAGGCTCCGCCTGCCTGCCCGCTCCACCCCCTCGGATGGAGTTACCCGCGCGTGCCGCGCGGTGAGGGCCCGTCCGCCGATCGGACCTTTCGGGGCTCGGTCGAAGGGAATGGTCCCTTGGACGAGCAAAGCTTCGAAAGGACACAATCATGAAGAACACCGTCACCCTCGTCGGCTTCGTCGGCAACGCCCCCGAGATTCGCAATCTTCCCAACGGCGCAACGGTCACCAGCGTCTGGCTCGCCACCAGCCGCAACTGGAAGGACGCGGACGGCAAGCGCCAGTCCGAAACCGAGTGGCACCGCGTCACCTGCTTCAACGGCATCGGCAAGGCGGTCGCCGAGCATGTCGCCAAGGGCACAATGATCATGGTCACCGGCCGCCTCCACTACACCCGCTGGACCGACAGCGAAGGCCAGGTCCGGCACGGCTGCGAGATCGTCGCCGAGCAGGTCGACTTCCTCGCCAAAGCCAAGGCGAAGGCCGAGACCGAACCGCTGCTGGTCTGAAAGGCAGCTCTCCGCAAGGCTCGGCGGTCCAGAACCGCGTTCACGGACGCCGGACACCCTCGACGGCTCGGTCAACCGCGTCGTTCTGCCGGAAAATCGAGAATCCGCCCTTTGTGCGGGGCTAAGCTATTGAAAAGTGGTGCCGCTTACAGGATTCGAACCTGTGACCCCATCATTACGAATGATGTGCTCTACCGACTGAGCTAAAGCGGCATGCGCTGCCGACTACCGGCGCGGGGCCGGGTCTGCAATTGCTTTTGCCGCGCTGGAGGCCCGAGCCGGAATCGAACCGGCGTAAACGGATTTGCAGTCCGGTGCGTAACCACTCCGCCATCGGGCCTCGGCGCGGTGAGGGGGCCGGTTAGCCGCAAAGCTGCGCGTGCGCAATCAGTTCACGCGTTCGAAGCGCAGCACCCGCTTGACCGGATCGGCCTCGATCAGCCGGACCCGCACGTCGCCGCCGCTCGCCACACGGTGCGCGTCGACGCGGGCGACCACCGGGCGGTCGCACAGCTGGATGCGCGCGCCGCGTTCGTCGAGGTCGGTCACGACCGCGGCGAAGGTCTCGCCCTCATGGCCGTGAAGCAGCGCGGCCTCCGCCAAATCGATCACCGCGCGGTCCACCGCGCCCTCGCGCGCATCGGCGGCGTCCATCACTTTGGGCAAGCGGGCGAAGGCATCGGCGCAGGCGGGCGGAAGCGGGCGGCCGTTGGCAATTTCAAGCACCGCCTCGAGCACATAGCGATCGGCCAGCCGCCGCATCGGCGCGGTGGCGTGGGTATAGGTCGCGCCCAGGGCGGCGTGCCACGGGACGTGCCCCTCCTGGAAAGGCAGGTAGTGCGCGCCGCCCCCCGCGCGGCGCACCGCGAGCAGGAACGCCGCGCCCGGGGGAGTCCGCGGGTCGACGGTCCGCTCGAACTGGGGCAGCGTGGCGTTGGCCGGCCAGGTCAGGCCCAGCGCGCGGGCGGTATTGCGCAACCGGACCAGCGCGCGGTCGTCGGGCGGGGCCATTTCGCGGAACAGGCCGGTGCGGGCCGCGAACAGCGCGTCGGCGATGGCCATGTTGGCGGCGAGCGAGAGCGAAGCGTTGGCGGTTTCGCTCGGCAGCCATGGCCGAAACGTCAGGCGGTAGCTGCCGTCAGCGGCGCGCTCAACTTCCTGCTCGGGCGGATCGACCCGCGCCGCGCCGCGCGCGTCCTCGCCGCGCTGCATCCGCGCGGAGAAATCGGCGAGGTGGGGAACCGCCGCGATGTCCACGCTCTCGTAGGCGAGCTTGGCGCGGCTGCGGACCACCGCGCGGGTAACCGCTGCGAGCTTCACTGCGCCATCGGGAGCGCAGCGCACGCTGGCCACGATCGCCGGGCGCGGCCCGTCGGGCAGCAGGCTGGCCGCGGCCTCGCTCAGCGCCGCCGGATAGAGCCGGGCGCGGTCATCGGGGAGGTAGAGGGTGAGGCCGCGCTTCCACGCCTCGGCCTCCATCGCCCCGCCTTCGGGAACGAACCAGCCGATGTCGGCGAGCGCGTAATGAAGAATCAGATCGGCACCCGCCGCCTCGATGACGAAGGCCTGGTCGAGATCGGTCGAGGTCGCGGGATCGAGCGTGACGAATTCGCGCGCGGTCCAATCGGCATGGGCGGTGGGTGCGCGATCCCTCGTCGTCTCCGCCTCGGCGAGCACCTCGGGCGGGAATTCGGGCGGGATAGCATATTGCGCGCGGATCGCGGCGAGACCTTCGCCGAGCAGGCGGTCGGGATCGGCGAGCGCCTTCATGCGCGAGGATTAGGCGAGCATCGGGCAAAGGGAAAGGGCGCGGCTTGACCACCCTTCCCCGCCGGGCAAACAGGAGCGGTGACCGGATTCACCCATCGCCTCGCCCGGACGGAGGACATCCCCGCGATCTCGGCGCTGATGGCGCGCGCCATCGCGCAGTTGCAGACGGCGTATCTCACGCCCGAGCAAATCGCCGCCAGCGCCGAGAGCATGGGGCTGGACACCCAGTTGATCGAGGACGGCACCTACTTCGTGATCGAGGACGGGGCCAGGCTGGCCGGGTGCGGCGGCTGGAGCCGGCGCGCGACGCTCTACGGCGGCAACCACGCCGCCGACTTGCGCGACGACCGCCTGCTCGACCCGGCGGGCGAACCGGCAAGGATCCGGGCGATGTATACCGATCCGCACTATGCGCGCCGCGGGATCGGACGGCTGATCCTGGCATTGTGCGAGGAAGCCGCGCGGAACGAGGGCTTCAAGCGGTTGGAGCTCATGGCGACGGCGGCGGGGGAGCCGCTCTACATCGCTTGCGGCTTTCGCGTGATCGAACGGGCGGAGAGGTTGTCGGCGAACGGCGTTTCGGTGCCCGGCGCAGTGATGGGCAAGGTGCTGACCTAGCCGCACTCCGCGCAGCGTCCGCGCAGTTCGACCACCGGGCGGATCTCGGCGAAGCCCGCGTCGTGCGCGGCGGAAACCAACGCCCCGGTCAGACGGTCGTCGTCGATGTGGGTCGCCTGGCCACAGACGTCGCAGATCAGGAAGATGCAATCGTGGCGGCAGCCGGGGTGGCTGTTGGCGAGATAGGCGTTGGCGCTTTCCACCCGCCGGGCGAGGTTGGTCCGCACGAACAGGTCGAGAATGCGATAGACCGAATTGGCCGCCACCCGCTTGCCGCGGCGGGCCCCGACGGTCTCCGCGATATCGTAGGCCGAGGCCGGCTTGTCGCGCACCGCCAGCGCCTCGAACACGTCGCCGCGCATCCCGGTCCACTGCTCGCCGGCGGCGGTCAGCGCGCCGCGCGCGGCGGCGATCAGGCTGTCGCCGGTATGTTCCCGGTGGGCATGGTGGTGGGCCATGCGCGGCATATAGGGAACGGCGCGGGGTTCGTCACCCGCCCTGTCCTCATCCCGGTGTAAACGCTGCCTTGTATTCGCCGGGAAACAGCCGCTTGAGCCCGGCGACTTTGGGCGCATCCCACATCCGGATATAGCCGTGGTTGGGGTTCTTGCTCATGAAATCCTGGTGATAGGCCTCGGCTGGATAGAACGCCTGCGCCCGTTCGATCCGCGCCACCAGCGGCTTCTTCCACAGGCCTGAGGTCTTGAGCTGGGCAAGGTAGGCGGCAGCCACCCTGTTCTGCTCGGCGCTCATCGGGACCAGCGCGGTGCGATATTGCGTGCCGTGATCGGGCCCCTGGCGGTTGAGCTGCGTCGGATCGGCGCCGACCGCGAAAAACACGCGGAGCAACTCGTCGTAGCGGACGATCGCGGGATCGTAAGTGACCTTGACCGCCTCGGCATGGCCGGTGTCACCGTTGCTGACCTGATCGTAGGTCGCGGTGGCCGCGGCGCCGCCGTGATAGCCCGAGACCGCGCTGGTCACGCCCTTGATGTGGCTGAACACGCCCTCGATGCCCCAGAAGCACCCGCCGGCGAAGATGGCGGTTTTCAGGCCCTTCTCGTTGGCGACGACTTTGGCGGCAGGCGTGGCGACCACGCCTTCGGCCAGCGCGGGCGAGGTGCACGCGGTCGCCAGAAGTGACGCCGCCACGAGCGGCGCTAACAAGCGCATCATACGTGGTGCGCAACCTGCGCCACGATCTGTGCGCGCGCATCTCCGCCGATGCTCGCTGCCAGCCCGGCCGTCCCGATCATGAACCCGATCAGGAACGCGCGATAGAGATCCTTGCGAAACAGTCCCATGACCGTGTCCTTCGTTCTTCGTTCGATTGTTCTTGTCCCGACTAGGCGATTCGCTCTTTCCATGCTGTGAACGCGTTCACAGGTTTCGGTTCATTCGCCGGGCCGGGGAGTTCAGTCGCACATGGCGCTCGACGCGGTGATCATCGGCGGGGGCCACAACGGGCTGGTCTGCGCGTTCTATCTGGCGCGCGCCGGGCATAAGGTGCGGATCTGCGAGGCGCACCACACCGTGGGCGGGGCGGCGGTGACCGAGGAGTTTCATCCCGGCTTCCGTAATTCGGTGGCGAGCTACACCGTCAGCCTGCTTCAACCCAAGGTGATCGCCGAAATGGCGCTGGAACGGCGGGGACTGCGCGTGGTCAACCGCCCGGTGGCCAACTTCCTGCCGCTGTCGCCCACCCCTGGCGACTATCTGCTGATGGGCGGCGGGCTCGAACGCAGCCAGGCCGAAGTCGCGAAGTTCAGTCGCAAGGACGCCGCGACCCTGCCCGCGTACTTCGCCGCGCTAGACCGGGTCGCGGACGTGCTGCGCGCGCTGGCGTTGAAGATCCCGCCGCGCACCGACGGCCTGCGCGGGCTGATCGACGCCGCGCTCCAATCGCGGGTGCTCAAGGACCTCGACGTGGCGGGCAAGCGCGAGGCGCTGGCGCTGTTCACCCGCTCGGCGCGGGAATACCTCGACGGCTGGCTCGAAAGCGACCCGATAAAGGCCGCGTTCGGCTTCGACGCGGTCGTCGGCAACTACGCCAGCCCCGACGCGCCAGGCAGCGGCTATGTGTTGCTCCACCACGTGTTCGGCGAGTCCAACGCCGTAAGGGGCGCGTGGGGTCACGCGATCGGCGGGATGGGCGCGATCACCCAGGCGATGGCGGCGGCCTGTCACGAGGCGGGCGTCGAGATCGGAGTCGAGCAGCCAGTCGCCGAGGTGCTGGTCGAGCGCGGCGCCGCGGTCGGTGTGCATTTGGCGAACGGCGAAGAGGTGCGCGCCAAACGCGTAATCGCCAATGTCGGTCCGGCGCTGCTCTACCGCAAGCTGATCCCGCGAGCCGCGCTGCCCGACGATTTCGCGGTCGCGATGGACCGCTACGCCACTGGCAGCGGCAGCCTGCGGATGAACCTGGCGCTGTCTGCGCTGCCGAGCTTCGCCGCGCTCCCCGGACCCGGCGAACACCTCTCGGCGGGGATCATCATGGCCCCTTCGCTTGACTACATGGACCGCGCTTTCGACGATGCGAAGCGGTTCGGCTGGAGCCGCGCTCCGGTGGTCGAGATGCTGATCCCCTCGACCGTCGATTCGACGCTGGTCGATCGGCAGGGCAGCCACGTCGCCAGCCTGTTCTGTCAGCAGTTCGATCCGAAACTGGAATGGACCGCAGCACAGGAAGCGGCCGCGGTCGAGGCGGTGCTGACCGTGCTAGAGGGTCACGCGCCGGGCGTGCGCGATCTGATCGTGGCGCAGCAGGTGCTCACCCCCAAAGGCCTGGAGCGCCGCTTCGGGCTGGTCGACGGGGACATCTTCCACGGCCGGATGAGCCTCGACCAGCTATGGGCGGCGCGCCCGGTGCTCGGCACGGGCAGCCATCGCGGGCCGATTCCCGGCCTGTGGCTGTGCGGATCGGGTGCGCACCCCGGCGGCGGCGTCACCGGCGCGCCGGGACACAACTGCGCGGCCGCGGTGCTCAAGGCAGGGCGAAAGGTCTGAATGTTCTGCCACGTTTATCACTTCGTCATGCTGAACTTGTTTCAGCATCCATCGCTCCCCACGACCGGAGAGCGAAGTCATCGCGAACCTCGCCGGAAGGTCGCTTTTGCCCTCAAGGCACAGGACAGTCGGAGAGATGGATCCAGTAACGAATTCAGGATGACGTTAGTCGTCGAGAATCCTTAAAGGCCCCAAAGGCTCGCAGCGTCAAACCGCCCCCAGATCGTCCACGATCTCGATCACCTTCTCGCTGCTGGTGCGCTGGTCGGTGTGGAGCTGGCGCGGGGCCTTGAAGCTGGCCAGCACCGGCGCGTCGCGGCCATAGATGTCGGCGAACTTGCGCATGCCCCCGCCGACGTCGCTCGCCATGGTGAAATAGGTGATGTAGATCGGGAAGGTCTTGGTCATGGGGACCTTGGTGTAGACGCCCGACAGGGTGTGGGCGACGCCCTCTTCCTTGGTCAGACCGCCGCCGAGCATCGCCATCAGCATCCCCAGCTCGCTCGCGCGCTCGGTGCGGATGCAGCCATGACTGAACGCGCGGTTGGGCGCGGCGAACAGCGACTTGGCCGGGGTATCGTGGACGAAGATCGCATGCGGGTTGGGCATGTCGAGTTTCATCAGCCCGAGCGAGTTGTTCTTGCCCGGCTGCTGGACGACGGTGACGAAGCCGGTCGTGGGATCCTTTATCCCCTTGTAGCCCGCGGCCTTGGCCCAGCCCGGATTGGCGAGCACCTTGGCGCCCAGCCCCTCGCCTTTGACGATGGACTGCGGCACCGTCCACGTCGGGTTGAAGATCACCCCTTGCACGGTCTCGGCGAGCTGCGGCGTCGCCGTCTTGCCCGGCTTGCCGACCACCGTGCGGTAGCTGGTGATGACGCGGTTGTTGACCGTCAGCCGCAGCGTGTATTCGGGCACGTTGGTCAGCAGGTACTGCTTGCCCATGTCGCGGGCCAGCCAACGCCAGCGGTCCATGTTGGCGCGGATCACGGCCTTGTCGCCCGTTCCCTCGGCCAATGACCGTTTGAGCTGGGCATAGTCGGGGTGGAGCGGGGCGAGCGCGGCGATCTGCCCGGGGACGTCGTGCTGCTCCAGCGCGCGCGCCAGGACAAGCGCGGTCGGGTTGATGTCGCGATCGGGATCGACCGCGAACCATTGGACCCGCGCCGCCATCGGCGTGCGGCCGTCGCGCATGTCCTCGACCAGCCAAGCGAACAGCCGGGTGGCGGTATCGTTGAGCGCAACTCCCTCGCCGGCGGCAATCGCGGCGGCGAGCGTGGCGGGTTCGTAGTCCTTGGGATCGAGGCCTTCGCTGCCGATCCCCTGGATGGTCGCCAGCAGGGCACGCGCATCGCGCAGCGGCCACGAGGGTGCAGGCGGCGGGGGCACCGGGGTGGGAGCGGGCGTGGGTGCGGGCGTCGCTGCCGCGGGCGGCAACAGGTCCGCAGGCGGGGGAACCGGCGCGGCCGACGGCTGGGCGAACGCGGCCCCCGGCAGCGCCAGCCCGGCCATTGCCGCGAGAATCGTGGTTCGTTGAAAGGCACCCCGGAATTGCATTGTCGGTCCCGCTGTTGCTGCCAAAGTAGCTGAAGTTCGCGCCGCCGATCCGCAGCCGCGCCGCGAATCTGCCTTACGGCATCGCTTGATTCAAGGACCGCGGCTGACTGGCGGCTGAATCACCGCGGCTGTGGCGCGATGGCAACGCAAGGCCCGGCGCATTGCCAGCGAGGCAGGTTCATGGGTGGCGAGGCACTCGCCAATCCCCTACCGACCCCTGGCGATGAAACTCACCCACCCCCTCGCCCCGGTCATCGTCGCGATCGTCGCGATCGCGCTGTTGAGCGTGATGGACGGGGCGATGAAGGGCGCGAGCCTGGCGCTGGGCGCCTACTCCGCGATGCTCTGGCGGGCGCTGATGAGCAGCGCGATCACCATGCCGCTGTGGCTGGGCGCGCGCACGCCGTGGCCCAAACCCGCGGTGATGCGCGTCCACCTGTTCCGCGGGGTGATCGTCGCGGTGATGGCATTGCTGTTCTTCCACTCGCTGACCCTGCTGCCGCTGGCTCAGGCCATCGCGATCTCGTTCTTTGCGCCGCTGATCTCGCTCTATCTCGCCGCGGTGATGCTGGGTGAGAAAATCGCCCCTTCCGCAATTCTTGCCTCGCTGATCGGGCTGGCCGGAGTGGCGGTCATCTGCTGGCCCGAGCTGACCGTGGAGCGCACCCCGAAGCGGATCGAAGGGATCGCCGCGGTGCTCGCCTCGGCGGTGCTCTATGCCCTCAATCTCGTCTTCGCGCGGCGCCAGGCGCTGATCGCCAAGCCGCGCGAGATCGCCTTCTTCCAGAACGCGATCGGCGGCGCGGTGCTCATTTGCTTCGCGCCATGGTTCCTGCGCTCGCCATCCGGGGCGCTGACCTGGGTGGCGGTGTCCTCGCTGCTCAGCATCGGTGCCGCGCTGCTGCTCGCGTGGGCTTATGCCCGCGCCGAAGCGCAAGTGCTGGTGCCGATGGAGTATAGCGCGTTCGGCTGGGCCGCCGCGGTCGGCTGGCTGGCATTTCACGAGCCGGTCTCGACAACCACATTGGCCGGAGTGGCGCTGATCGTCGCCGCCTGTCTGGTCGCGGCGCGAGGCACCCCGCCCGAGCCGGTCGCCGCCTGACGCAGCCACCCTTGACCTGCATACGCGAAACGCGCATCGCGGGCACGACTCTCCGGACGGGGTTGGGCGCGCCCGCCGGTACATCCAGCAGGAGGGATTTGCACACATGACTCAGGTCGGACAGGACTCGCTTGGCGCGCGCCAGACGCTCAAGGTCGGCGCAAGGGAATACGGCTACTATTCGCTGGCCAAGGCCGCGGAGGCCTATGGCGACATCAGCCGCCTGCCGTTCAGCCTGAAGGTCCTGCTCGAGAACATGCTGCGCTTCGAGGACGGCGGCTTCACCGTCTCGGCCGACGACGTCAAGGCGCTGGTCGACTGGCAGCAGAACCCGGTCACCGGCGCCGAAATCCAGTATCGCCCGGCGCGCGTGCTGCTCCAGGATTTCACCGGCGTCCCCTGCGTGGTCGATCTGGCCGCGATGCGCGATGCGATCGCCAAGCTCGGCGGCGATACCTCCAAGATCAACCCGCTGGTTCCGGTCCACCTGGTCATCGACCACTCGGTGATGGTCGACGAATTCGGCCATCCCAAGGCGTTCGAGCAGAACGTCGAGATCGAGTACGAGCGCAACGGCGAGCGCTACGACTTCCTCAAGTGGGGTTCGAAAAGCCTCGACAACTTCTACGCGGTCCCCCCCGGCACCGGCATCTGCCACCAGGTGAACCTAGAGAACATCGCCCAGGCCGTTTGGGTCTCGAAGGACCAGACCGGGCAGGACGTCGCCTATCCCGACACGTGCGTCGGCACCGACAGCCACACCACGATGATCAACGGCCTCGGCGTGCTCGGCTGGGGCGTCGGCGGGATCGAGGCCGAGGCGGCGATGCTCGGCCAGCCGGTGTCGATGCTAATCCCCGAAGTCGTCGGCTTCAAGCTCACCGGGGCGCTGTCCGAAGGCGTGACCGCGACCGATCTGGTGCTGACCTGCACCAACATGCTGCGCAAGCATGGCGTGGTGGGGCGGTTCGTCGAATACTTCGGCCCCGGTCTCGCCCACCTGACGCTCGCCGACCGCGCAACGCTGGCCAACATGGCCCCCGAATACGGCGCCACCTGCGGGTTCTTCGGGATCGACGACAAGACGCTCGACTATCTGCGCCTGACCGGGCGTGACGAGGACCAGATCGCGCTGGTTGAAGCCTATGCCAAGAAACAGGGCTTCTGGCTCGATCCGAACGGCCCCGATCCGGTGTTCACATCGACGCTCGAACTCGACATGGCCAGCGTCGTCCCCTCGCTCGCCGGGCCCAAGCGCCCGCAGGACCGGGTCGACCTGACCAAGGTCGACGACGTCTTCGCCGACGACATGCGCGACACCTACAAGAAGTCCAACCAGCGCGTCGCTGTAGAGGGCAAGGACTTCGACATCGGCGATGGCGACGTGATGATCGCGGCGATCACCAGCTGCACCAACACCTCGAACCCCGGGGTGCTTGTCGCCGCCGGGCTGGTCGCCAAGAAGGCGGACGAGCTGGGCCTCAGGCCCAAGCCATGGGTCAAGACCTCGCTCGCGCCCGGATCGCAGGTGGTCACCGACTACCTGGTGCGCGCCGGGCTGCAATCGCACCTCGACAACATCGGCTTCAACCTCGTCGGTTACGGCTGCACCACCTGCATCGGCAATTCCGGCCCGCTGGCCGAGCCGATCAGCAAGGCAATCAACGAGAACGGACTGGTCGCCGCCGCGGTGATCAGCGGCAACCGCAATTTCGAGGGCCGTGTCAGCCCCGATGTGCGCGCCAACTTCCTCGCCTCGCCGCCGCTGGTCGTCGCCTATGCGCTGAAGGGCACGGTGATCGAAGATTTCACGACCACTCCGATCGGCCAGGGCTCCGACGGCAACGACGTGTTCCTCAAGGACATCTGGCCGACCAACCTCGAAGTCGCCTCGACGATGGCGAGCTGCATGGACCGCCCGATGTTCCAGGCGCGCTATGCCGACGTCTACAAGGGCGACAGCCACTGGCAGGCGATCGACGTGACCGGCAGCGAAACCTACAAATGGCGCGCCGGATCGACCTACGTCGCCAACCCGCCGTATTTCGAGGGCATGAGCATGACCCCGGCCCCGGTCGGCGACATCGTCGGCGCCAAGCCGCTGCTGATCCTGGGCGATTCGATCACCACCGACCACATCAGCCCAGCCGGTTCGATCAAGGTCGACAGCCCCGGCGGGCAGTGGTTGATGGAGCATCAGGTCGCCAAGGCCGACTTCAATTCCTACGGCAGCCGCCGCGGCCACCACGAAGTGATGATGCGCGGCACTTTCGCCAACATTCGCATCAAGAACGAGATGGTCCCCGGGATCGAAGGCGGGATGAGCCGCTACGACGGCGTGCCGATGCCGGTGTTCGACGCGGCGATGAAGCACAAGGCCGACGGGACGCCACTGGTGGTGATCGCGGGCAAGGAATACGGCACCGGCAGCTCGCGCGACTGGGCCGCCAAGGGCACCAACCTGCTCGGCGTGCGCGCGGTGATCGTCGAAAGCTTCGAGCGCATCCACCGCTCGAACCTGGTCGGCATGGGCGTGCTCCCGCTCCAGTTCATGGGCGGCGACACGCGCGATTCACTGGGTCTGACCGGGGACGATTCGTTCACCATCCATGGTGTCGCGGGCCTGAAGCCGCGCCAGGACGTGAAAGTCGAAGTCACTCGCCCGAGCGGTGAAACCTTCACCTTCACCGCGCTGTGCCGGATCGATACCGCCAACGAGCTCGAGTATTTCCTCAACGGCGGGATCCTGCACTACGTGCTGAGGAAGCTGGCGGCATAGAGGCAAAGTTTGGGCCGTTGCGGGGCGGGCGAGACGATCGCCCGCCCCGTTTCATTTGGAAGGACGCGAATGCAGTCGCTGCTCATCGAAGCCGCCGGGTGGAGCGGCGCGGCATTGATCCTGGGTTCGTACATCCTCGTCTCGCTCGGACGGCTGGAGGGCCGCTCGCGGACGTTTCAGTGGATGAATGTGGCGGGGGCGGCGGGGTTCGTGGTGAACAGCGGCGCGCACGGGGCGATCCCCTCGACCGTGCTCAACGTGATCTGGTGCGGGGTCGGACTGGCCACGCTTTGGACCTTGCAGCGAGGCGGAGCGGCGCCGCGGGCCTGACGCTTCGCTTGGCCTCCTACTGGGCGGCCGCCCGGGCGCTCTGCATGCCATAGCGCTGGCGCGCGACCAGGGTCGCCGCGGCCGCGCCGAACAGGATCAGCATGCCCGGCTCGGGCACATCGACCGGCGGGGTCCCGCCGCTGCTGGTGATCCCGCCACTGCTCCCGGACGAGGTTGAGCTGGTCGAGCTCGAGGTGGACGAACTCGTCGAGCTGCTGGTGGAGGAAGACGTCGAGCTCGAGGTGCTCACGTTGCCCGAACTGGTCGAGACGTTGCCGGACGACGTGGACACGTTGCCCGAGCTGGTGGACGTCGAACTCGATGTGCTGACGTTGCCCGACGAAGTCGAGGTGCTCACCCCGCCGGTGGAAGTCGAGACCCCTCCGCTGGTGGTCGAGCTGGTGATCCCGCCCGACGAAGTGCTGGTCGAGCTGCCCCCCGATCCGCCTGACGACGTCGAAGTGCTGCCGCCCGAAGTGGAGGTGCTGCCGGTGCTGGTCGAGGACACGACGACACTGCCGCCACCCCCGCTGCCGCCGCCGAAAAATCCGCCGAAGAAACCGCCGCCGCCGAATCCGCCGATCGGGCCGCCGCCGATCACCGCCGGACCGCCACCGCCGCCCGAGGGCAGCGGCATCACCGGCGCGGGCAGCGGCACGGCCATCAGCGTGTCCTGCTGCGGAGCGCAGACCCGGTTGGTCTCGGTGCGGACGATCCTGCGCATCCGCTTGACGGTGCGCGGCTGGGCGCGGGCGGTCACCGCGCGCGGAACCGGCTTCTGCTTCGCCTGCTTGAGGTGCTTGACGTAGCCCTTGTCCTTGGCGCTGGGCTCGGCGACGTGCACCGCACCGCCGCCGACCATCGCGCCGGTCGCGGCAAGCGCGCTCAACTTGGCCAGGGCCATCCGAATCGACATCGTCCGTGTTCGCTTCTCGCTCGGCGATGGGGCGAATAGGCCGCGACTAAGCCGGCGAACCTGCCCCGTTGCCTGCAACTAGGGCTCAGCGGGACTGTTGTAGCAATCGCGTTAACCGTGCTGGCCGAGGGTGGAACCTTGAAAACAACGCGATTCTTCCGCCTGCGGCCCGGTATGTCCCGTTATGAAACCGAAACTGACGGGATTGCCAACGGGCCGCTCCAAAATCGGCCCGGGGAGCGCTTCATTCGGCGCCGGACGAATCGAACAGACCGGTCTGGCTGCCCGTGGGAGCACTCAGGCCGAGGTGCGCCCACGCCCGGTCGTTGAGGCAACGCCCGCGCGCGGTGCGTGCGACCAGCCCGAGCTGGATCAGGTAGGGCTCGATCACGTCCTCGATCGTGTCGCGCGGCTCGCTGAGACCCGCGGCGAGCGTCTCGACCCCCACCGGGCCACCCTTGTAGATGTCGGCGATCATCGTCAGGTAACGCCGGTCCATCGCGTCGAGGCCTAGCGCGTCGACCTCGAGCCGGGTCAGCGCGGCGTCGGCGATTTCGCGCGTCACCAGCCCGTCGCCCGCGACATGCGCGAAATCGCGCACCCGCCGCAGCAGCCGCCCGGCGACGCGCGGCGTCCCCCGCGCGCGGCGGGCGATCTCGCGCGCACCCTCTGCGTCGAGACCCTGCCCGAGCAGCGCCGCGGCGCGGGTGACCACGCGTTCGAGCTCGGGCACGGTGTAGAAGTTCAGCCGCACCGGGATCCCGAATCGGTCGCGCAGCGGGGTGGTCAGCAGGCCCTGGCGGGTGGTCGCCCCGATCAGGGTGAATGCTGGAAGGTCGATCCGCACCGATCGCGCCGAAGGCCCCTCGCCAATGATAAGATCGAGCGCGCGGTCCTCCATCGCCGGGTAGAGTACCTCCTCGACCACCGGATTGAGCCGGTGAATCTCGTCGATGAACAGCACGTCGCCTTCTTCGAGATTGGTCAGCAGCGCGGCGAGATCTCCCGCCTTGGCGATGACCGGACCGGAGGTGGCGCGGAACCCCACCCCCAGCTCGCGCGCGACGATCTGCGCGAGCGTGGTCTTGCCCAGCCCCGGCGGCCCGAAGAACAAAACATGATCCATCGCCTCGCGCCGCGACCGCGCGGATTCGATGAACACCCGCAGGTTGTCCTTGGCCGCCGCCTGTCCGACGAACTCGGCGAGCGTCTTCGGACGCAGCGCCGCGTCGGCGTCGTCGGGCTGGCGCTGGGGGGTGAGAAGGGGGTCGGTCATGACTTGAGGTGCCGTGAGACGTCGCGCGAATGGTGGAGGATACGGACGACAAAGACGCCTGATGCATCGACTTGATGAAGGATCAGGTGCTTGCGCACCGTCTTGGATCTAATTCCTTCGCCATAGTCGGGCCGTTCCGGCGCCGAGCGCGGATAGCGGGCAAGAAATGCGAGCGCCTGGATGAGGCGTCGCATATAGACTTCGGCCACGTCGGGTCCAAATTCACGCACACCGTATTCTTCGATGTCGGCCAAGTCGGATTGCGCGGCGATCGAAAAGCTTAACTCAGCCACGCGTGGCGCGGCGCTTGGCGATCAATTTTTCGATAAAGGTTCGCGGGTCGCCTTCAGCGATACCCGAAGCCAGACCCTCAGCAACTTTCTCGCGAACCCAAGCGATCTGCTCGGGGGTCTCGGCGAGCGACGCGTCCGCCATATCGCGGCGGATGAGTTCGAGAACATAATCGTCCTCGTCGGCATATCCGCCCTCGGTGACCCGCGATGCGATCCATTGGCGGATTTCGGAAGGGAAGCTGATTTCACCCATGGCGCTGGTATAGGTCTTTTACCTCAACGTTCCAAGCGGAACGCCCCATTCTTGAAGGACCCGAAGAGCCGCCTGGGTCGGAACGCCGCATTGGACTCATCGGGCGGTGTCTGTTGGAAGAGGGGCGGGGCTCGGCGTCGGCGTCGTCGGAATGCGGGGTCAGGAAGGGTCGGTCATCGTTCGATACAGACTGTGCGATGATAATCCCACTTTCCACCATGATCCAAACAGGAATCAATCTCGACCCAGTCGTGAATCCAGTATCCAATGAGGATTCCCGCCATCAGCAGAAAGGCTCCGCAAAGCGATAGAGCGACAAGGTGGCGCGTACAAAATCTCCGAGACAGCTGATTCACCCTGCGGCCCTCTTCAGCGCAACCCGCACCAAGTCGTTGAGAGCCGCGTGGTCGCCGAGTTCGCTCGTCGCGGCGGCGACCGCCGTCGCTGCCACTTGGGGTTTAAAGCCGAGGTTCTGCAACGCCGACATCGCATCCGCGCTGACCGAACCCGGCGGAGCCACACTCACCGCACCCGGCGCCGTCGGCAGACCGCCCGCCTTGTCCTTCAATTCGTTGACGATCCGCCCGGCCAGCTTCGGCCCGACCCCTTGCGCCCGCGCGACCATCGCCGCGTCTCCCGCACCGCAGGCGCGCTGCAACTCCTCGGTCGAGAGCGCCGAGAGGATCGCCAGCGCGACTTTGCTGCCGACGCCCTGCACCCCCGTCAGCAAGCGGAACCAGTCGCGCTCCGCCCCGCTGGCGAAGCCGATCAGGCGCAGGTCGTTCTCGCTGACCTGGAGATCGGTGAACAGCGCCACCGTATCGCCGCGGACGCCGATAGCCGCGAGCGTCTTGGCCGAGCAGTGGACGAGGTAGCCCACGCCCGCGACGTCGATCACCGCCCAATCGGCGCCGGTATCGTCGAGCAGGCCGGTGAGCTTGGCGATCATGGGCTGGGCGGTGCCATACATCCCCCGCTCGTGTCGAGCGCAGTCGCGACACGCTGCACCATGCGCAAAGGGCGCGCGGCATCCCTCGACTGCGCTCGGGATGAGCGCGGTTTGCTAGCCGCGATGCATATGTGCATGGCAGATCGCCACCGCGAGCGCATCGGCGGCGTCCGCGCCGGCCAGCTTCACCCCCGGCAGCAGCACCTTGAGCATCGCCTGGACTTGCGCCTTTTCCGCGCCCCCGGTGCCGACCAGCGCCTTCTTGACCAGCCGCGTGGCATATTCGGCCACCGGCATCCCGGCGCGGGCGAGCGCGAGCAGACAGACGCCGCGCGCCTGGCCGAGCTTGAGCGTCGATTGGGCGTTGGTGTTGACGAAGACTTCTTCCACCGCGCCGAAATGCGGCCCGTGCGCGGCGATAGCGGCGGCAAGCCCGGCATCGATCGCCACAAGCCGGCTGGCTATCGGTTGCGCTGGATCGGTGCGTATCTGGCCATTGGCGACGTGATGCAAGCGACTGCCCTCGCGCGCGATCACCCCCCAGCCGGTGCAGCCGAGGCCCGGGTCGATACCGATGACGCGCATCTTGCAGTCCGGATCAATTCCGCCGCGGTGCTCGCCCCGAACGCCCGGAGGGCCGCTCAAAATCGGGCCACCTGACGTCCCAGATCAGCCCCAGTTTCTCCAGCCCGGCAATGACCCAGCCGGTCATGTCGATCTCCCACCAGCGCATGTGGTTGCTCGCGGCGCGGGCATGGGCGTGGTGATTGTTGTGCCAGCCTTCGCCCAGCGTCAAATATCCGAGCACCAGGTTGTTGCGCGCGGTGTCGCCCACCTCGAAGTTCCGGTAACCATGGACATGGCCGAAAGAATTGACCGCGGCGATCGCGTGGAGCGCCAGCGCCGCGCGCAGGAACCCGGCAACCAGGATCGTGCCGATAAGGGTGTTCGCCGAAACCGCCAATCCACCGCCCCAAGCCATGGCCCATAGCGTGGGTGCGACCAGAACCGAGATGACCAGCCAGAGATAGCGCGTGCGGTGCGCCCATTCGATCGCCGGATCGCCGAGCACGCCCTTGCCGTAAAGATCGGTATTGGTGACGACATCGTCGTAGGCCCAACCGAGGTGCGAATGCTTGAGCCCTGCCTTGCCCGAAAGCGGGCGGCCGTGCCCGTCGACCCAGGGACTGTGGATGTCCCCCGGCCGGTCGGACAGCGCATGGTGGCGGCGATGGTCGGCAACCCAGCGCCGCAGCGAGCCATACATGCCGAACTGCGCGAGCGCAGCCAATCCATAGCGCATCGGCCGCGAGGTCTGGAACGCCTTGTGGGTGAAATAGCGATGATAGCCTAGCGACATCGACAGGATGTTGAGAACATAGAACAGCGCGAAGCCCGACCATTCGACCCAGCCGGTCGGCTGCAGAAGCAGCCATCCAATCGCGACCAGCGCACCGCCCTGCTTGACCGCTGCGTAGAACAAGTGCTCGCGCCGGCGCGACATGGCCTCGGTCGTGCCGAACCACACCGACCGCTGCCAGCGGTCGACGAGCGGCTCCGGCCCCCCGGGCAGCGACAGCGCACTACGGCCATCCGCGCCGCTTTCGGCTTCATGGTTCGAGTACGCCGTATCCGGCGCGACCATCCCCCTCGCGCAACGTATTCATCTCGACCCCCTAGTCTGGACTGGGGGACGATCTACACCATTCGTCAACCATGGCGAAGCCCCGATTGCGGCGACCTGCCGAGATCGGGACAGTCCGTGCCGATCGAATCAGCCCAGCTTCTCCATCACCGCGTCGGGGATTTCGTAATTTCCCCACACCGCCTGGACGTCGTCGTCATCGTCGAGCACGTCGATCAGCTTGAGCAGGGTAGTCGCGGTCGCCTCATCGACTTCGGTCGTCAGGCTGGGCTTCCACGCAAGCTTGACCGCCACCGCTTCGCCCAGGGTCTTCTCGAGTTCGCGGGCCACCGGATGTAGCGCGTCCATCGCCACCCAGATCGCGTGGCCCTCGTCGTCGCTCTCGACATCGTCGGCGCCGGCCTCGATCGCGGCTTCGAGAACGGTGTCCTCGTCGCCGGCCTTGGCGCCGTATTCGATCAGCCCGAGCCGCTCGAACCCGTGGCTGACCGCACCGCTGGCGCCCAGATTGCCGCCGTTCTTGGCGAACGCGGTGCGCACGTTGGTGGCGGTGCGGTTGCGGTTGTCAGTCAGCGCCTCGACGATCAGCGCGACCCCGCCCGGACCATAGCCTTCGTAGCGGATTTCCTCGTAGTTCTCGGCGTCGCCGCGGCTGGCCTTGTCGATCGCGCGCTGGATGTTGTCCTTGGGCACCGACTGGGCCTTGGCGGCGTTGACCGCAGCACGCAGACGCGGGTTCATGTCGGGATCTGGCATGCCCATCTTGGCCGCGACGGTAATTTCCCGGGACAGCTTGGAAAAGCTCGCCGAACGCTTCTTATCCTGCGCACCCTTGCGGTGCATGATGTTCTTGAATTTGGAATGGCCTGCCATTGGTCCGGTCTTGAGCTGGAATTGCGGTGCCGCGCCCTAGCCTAGCCGGACCGTCCGGGCAATTCCTGGCGCAGCCTGACCGCGGTGCCGTTGATAGAGATCATCAGCATCGATCCACGCTTGCCCAGCACCTGATAGTCCAGATCGCACCCCACCAGCGCGTCGCCGCCGAGCTGTCGCCCCTTGTCGACCATTTCGAGGATCGCCTCGCGCCGTCCACGTTCGAGCACCTGTTCGTAGGCGCCCGAGCGGCCGCCGAACACATCGCGGATCGAGGCGAACATGTCGCGGAAGATGTTGGCGCCCAGGATCACCTCGCCGGTGACGATGCCGAGATACTCGACGATCTCGCGGCCTTCGACGGTGTGGGTGGTGGTAACGATCACTGAGCCTCGCCCTCCTGCTTGATGACCTTACCGCCCTTCATGACGAAATCGACATCCTCCAGTTCGCGCACATCGGCCAGCGGGTCGCCATCGACCGCGATGATGTCGGCGGGGAGGCCCGGCGCGATGCGGCCGAGGCCCGGCCGGTCGAGCGCCTCGGCGGCACCGACCGTCGCCGCCTTGATCGCCTGCGCCGGGGTCATCCCGGCCTCGACCATCAGCGCGAATTCCTGCGCGTTGTCGCCATGCTTGCTGACCCCGGTGTCGGTCCCGAACGCAACCTTAACCCCGGCGGCGATCGCCCGGCGGTGGCTTTCCATCGCCGCGGCGGCGGCTTGCTCGGCTTTGGGAATGGTGGCGGGGGGCAGCATCCCGCCCCGCGCCTGAGCCAGCGCTGCGCGCGGCGCGAGCATCGTCGGGACGAGCCAGGTGCCGTGCGCTTTCATGAGTTTGATCGTCGCGTCGTCGAGGAAAGTGCCGTGTTCGATCGTATCGACTCCGGCCTCCACCGCGGCGCGGGTGCCTTCGGCGGCGTGGCTGTGCGCGGCGGTCTTGCGCCCCAGCGCGTGCGCGGTCTCGACGATCGCCTTCATTTCGTCGGGCTGCATCGCCCGGCCGAGCCCGCCCGAGACATTCGAAAGCACCCCGCCGGTGGCCATGAACTTGATCACTTGCGCGCCCAACCCGACCTGGCGGCGCACCGCGCGGCGGCAATCGTCCGGGCCGTTGCAGGTGTTCTCGACACTTTCGGCGACCGCGTGCGCGAACGGTTCAGCCAGACCATTGAGCGGATCGCCGTGCCCGCCGGTGACCGAGATCGGCTCGCCCGCGTTGACGACGGTCGGCCCTGTGACGTCGCCCCGGTCGATCGCGTCGCGCAGGGCGCGAATCCCGCGCGCCGATCCGCCGAGATCGCGCACCGTAGTGAACCCCGCCTCCAGCGTGCGCCGGGCGTTGCCCGCGCCGATGAACACCGCGTCCTCTGGCTCGGTATTGAGCCGCGTCAGGCGCGCCTGCAGCGGATCGCCGCCGATCCCGAGGAGGTGGACGTGCATGTCGATCAGCCCCGGCAACACCGTGGCGCGCGACAGATCCACCAGCTTCGCCCCGTCCTCGGCGGGAACCAACCCGGCGCGGATTTCGGCGACCTTGCCTTCGCGCACGACGATCGTCGAGGGCCCGCGCGGGGCTTCCCCGGGACGATCGAGCAGATGCCCTGCATGGATATAGGTGACCTCCGGGGCTTGCGCCGCCGCTGGTGCGGCGAGTGCGGTGGAGGCGAGAACGGCTGCGGCGACCCAGTACTTCATCGATTTCTCCCTGTCTTGGAGACCCGTCTGAAGCAAAACGAGGCCGCCTCCAACCCCGCTCATGTCGCGCGCAGTCGAGACAGCCCGCACAATGAGTCGGCTACGCTCGACGTGAGCGGGAAGTGAGTTTGTCCGATTATCAGCGGTATACGACAGCGGATGGGTTTTGGCGCTCAGCCCAGCCCCAGCGCCGCCTTATAAAGATCGAGGATGGCTTCCATCTCGGCGCGATCGTCGGGCTTCATCTTTCGCAGACGGACGACCTGGCGCATGATCTTGCTGTCGTAACCCACCGCCTTGGCTTCCGCGTACACATCGCGAATGTCGTCGGCGATGCCCTTCTTTTCTTCCTCGAGACGTTCGACGCGCTCAATCAGCAGGCGCAGGCGGTCGTCGGTGGCAGTGGCCATGGGGGTACTCCAGGGATGGGGGTGAACGGGCTGGCGCGGCCTTAGCCACGCGCTTGCGATTCGGGGAAGCGCGGGCCTGTGGAAATGTCGGCTAGCCGTTCTTCGCGACGCTCGCCGCCATGCGCTCCAACTGCTCGGGCGTTGCCTCGGTCTGGAATTTCGCCTTCCACTCGTCCGCCGGCATCCCGTGAATCGTCTCGCGCGCCTGCGCCTTGCCGAGCGGCGCGCCGGCTTCGACGATCCAGTCGCTGAGGCAATTGCGGCAGAATCCGGCCAGGCCCATCAAGTCGATGTTCTGCGCATCGTGGCGGTGGCGCAAGTGGCGCACCAGACGGCGAAAGGCGGCGGCGGCATGGGCGTCGTCAAGTTCGTCGAGCGGATCGGGCATGATCTGTCCTTGGGTTTGCGGGCAACATTTGCCATAGGCCGCGCGCCGCATCCAAAGGAAGTCCCTTGGCCAAGCCCGCCACTCGCCTGCCCGTGACCAACCTGCGCACGCGAAAGGTCAAGATCCTCGCCACGGTCGGCCCAGCGAGCAGCGATCCCAAGATGCTCCTCCGGCTCTACCAGGCCGGAGTCGATGCGTTTCGGGTCAACATGAGCCACGGCGACCACGCGCTCCATGCCGCGACCATCGCCGCGATCCGTGCACTCGAAAAGAACGTAGGGCGCCCGATCGCGATCCTGTGCGATTTGCAGGGGCCCAAGCTGCGCGTCGGCCAGTTCAAGGGCGGCAAGGCGTTCATCCGCCACTCTGCCCATTTCACCCTCGATCGCGATCCCGCGCCGGGCGACGACACCCGCGTCTGCTTGCCCCATCCCGAACTGTTCGCCGTCCTCAACAAGGGTCAGCGGCTGCTGATCGACGACGGCAAGCTGCGTCTGAAGGTGATCCGCGCGAACCCCGAAAGCATCCTGTGCTCGGCCGAAGTCGGCGGCGCGATATCGGACCGCAAGGGGGTCAACGTCCCCGACGCGGTCGTGCCGGTGCCCGCGCTGACCCCAAAGGACCGCGCCGACCTCGCCTTCGCGCTCGAGCAGGGCGCGGACTGGATCGCGCTGAGCTTCGTCCAGCGCCCCGAGGACGTCGCCGAGGCGCGGCGGCTGATCGGGGGCAAATCCTCGTTGATCGCCAAGATCGAGAAGCCCGCGGCGATCGCCAGCCTCGACGGCATCCTCGAGCTGGCCGACGGGGTGATGGTCGCGCGCGGCGATCTGGGGGTCGAGCTCAATCCCGAGGAAGTCCCCCCGCTGCAAAAGCGCATCGTCGAGGCGGCGCGGCGGCTGGGCAAGCCGGTGATCGTCGCCACCCAGATGCTCGAATCGATGATCGAGAGCCCCGCCCCCACCCGCGCCGAAGTCTCCGACGTCGCCAACGCGGTCTACGACGGGGCAGACGCGGTAATGCTTTCGGCCGAGACCGCGGCGGGGCAATGGCCGGTTGAGGCAGTGACGATCATGGATCGCATCGGCACCCAGGTCGAAGCCGATCCCGGCTATGCCGCACGGGTCCACTTCATCGCCACGCCTGCGGACGCCACGACCGCGGATGCGCTCGCCCAATCCGCGGCGAAGATCGCCGAGACCGTCACCACCGCGGGGATCATCGTGTTCACCAGTTCGGGGTCGACCGCCCGGCGTGTCGCGCGCGAGCGGCCGAACGTCGCCGTGCTGGTGCTCACCCCCAGCCTCAGGACCGCGCGGCGCGTCGCTTTGCTGTGGGGTGCACACGCGGTCCACACCAAGGACATCGGCAGTTTCGAGGAGATGATCGCCAAGGGCAAGCGCATGGCGCTCCGCCAGGGCTTCGGCGAAGCGGGGTCGAAACTCATCGCGCTCGCCGGGGTTCCGTTCGGAACGCCCGGCGCAACCAACCTGCTGCACGTGGTTACGCTGACGGGGGACGAACTGAAGGGCCGCGAAGGCTAACAGTCAAAGCGGCGAACGGCCCCCGCGCGCGCCGAACAACGCCGTCCCCACGCGAACATGAGTGGCACCCAGCAGAACCGCGGTCTCGAAATCGCCCGACATCCCCATGCTCAAGCCGGTGACCCCGTTGTCGGCGGCCAGCTTGGCGAGGAACGCGAAGAAAGGCGCGGGTTCGATTCCCTCGGGCGGCACACACATCAGCCCGGCTAGCGGTATGTCCGCCGCCGCGCGCCTGTGCCAACAATGTCGCCAGGCCGTCGATCGGGCACCCGCCCTTCTGCGCCTCCGCTCCAATGTTGACCTGCACGAAGCACGGCACGCGCCGTCCCGCCGCGTCCATCGCCCTGGCCAGCGCGGTCACAAGGCTGAGCCGGTCGAGCGAATGGATGCAGTCGAACAGTGCCACCGCCTCGGCCGCCTTGTTCGACTGAAGCTGGCCCACGAGGTGGAGCGACGCCTCTGGGTAAGCCTCGCGCAGCGCGGGCCATTTGCGCTGCACCTCCTGGACCCGGTTCTCGCCGAAAACGCGCTGGCCCTGGGCGATCAACGCGCGGATCGCTTCGGCCGGCTGGGTTTTGCTCACGACGACCAGGGCGATCTCATCGACCTCGCGTCGCGCCACTGCGGCGGCGGCGGCGATACGCTGGCGGACATCGGCCAACGGGGACATGGCTGGTTCGAGCATCGCGTGCTGCTATAGCGACGGGGTGACCGCGCGCCACCCCGCCCTGCCCCGGCTCTGGCTGGTGACCGACGCCCGCACCGACGCCGAACTGGATGGCGCCATCGCCCGCCTGCCGCGCGGGTCTGGCGTCATCTTTCGCCATTTCCACTTGGCTGCGAAGCAACGCGCAGTCCGCTTGTCGCAAGTCCGCCGTCTGTGCCGCCGCTTCGGCCACCGGCTCGAGTTGGCAGGCGAAGGTTATGGTCCGCCCGCACCGCACCGCCGCCTGGCCTCCGCTCACGATCTGCGTGAAATCGGGCGGGCCAACCGTTACGGCGCGCACGCGGTGTTGATCTCGCCGGTGTTCGCCACGCGCTCGCACCCCGGCATGCCGGCCCTGGGCCGAGTCCGCCTCCTCCTCCTTGCCCGTCGCGCGGCCATGCCCGCGATCGCGCTAGGCGGGATGACCGCGGGGCGCTTCCGTGGATTGGGCGTTTGGGGCTGGGCAGCGATCGATGGCTTGGCCGTCCGCCAAGTTGGCGGCTTTACCCGAAGCTAACCTCCTTCGTTGCCCATCCGGTATCCACCTACGGCTCAATGGACCCTGAGGGTGCCAGAAAGGGCCAAAAATGATCTGTTCCGCAGAGCTTGAAGAGATGATCGACGTCAGAATTGGCTCGCGGGACACCGAACGGGTGCGCGTTTGGGCAGCTGTCGACGCAGTGTGCAGCGATGCTACCGTTTCCGTGCTGGTTGATGATCTTTGCCGGACGGGAGCACGGATAGAGACCCGCTTTGCTCGGTTTCAGGAAGGTCAGCTGGTGCACCTTCAGTTGCCGTTCCTCCCCCACGCCCAGCAAGGCGAAGTGGTCTGGACCGACGCCGCGTCGGTCGGGGTGCGCTTTTCGCAACCGCTCGATTTGCCGACGTTTCGGATCATCGCGAAGGCGATGCAGCTCAAGCATCGCGGCCCCGGCGAACCTGTCGATGGCGAACCCCGCGCTGGCTCACTTTGGAGACTTGCTGGGTAACGGTCCGCATACATATGCAAAATCGAGTGTGCTCGAAACTTCGACTTAGGCGGCTCGGAACACCGGGCTCGCGCATCGCGCAGATGGCGCATGGAAGGGCTTGGGCCTTCCGATAAGATGGCCCTGCGCATAGTCGCAACCGAGCTCCGCGAGCAGATCGAGTGCTTCCGCTTTGCCAGCGCGCTCCTGACTTTGGAGATCAGTGCCGGAGCTTCGGCAGGCGGCCTAAAGCCGAAAGCCTGACCGCATCTGGAAAATTAGGCGCGCCCGGGACGGCGGGAGAGGTGCCGGTCCCGGGCGCGGATCGTCGCGAAGCGACGATCGGGGGGTTAGATTAGCGGTCGAGGCCGAAACATTACTGGCCGGGATCCTCCTGACGGGCGCTTTCACGCTTGATGGCGCCTTCGCTCATCGCGGAGATCACAGCCGAGCCGCTGCCGCTGAAATTGGCCGCCGGAAGCCTCGCGGTTTCGCCATCGACCTTGACCAGCAGCGCGCGGACATGGCCCCGCGCATCGGTCAGCACCTGGCGGACCTTGCCGATCTTGTCGCCATCGGGGGCAAGCACCGGCATGCCCGGCGCCACGGCAAAACTGCCGGCTCCTTGAGCGGCGAGGCTGCCCGCGGCGGCGAGCTGGCCAGCCGCCCCCGAGAACATGCCCGATCCGGCGCCCTGCGCCGAGCCGCTGGCACCACCCATCAAACCGCCCGCAGCGTTACCGGCGCCACTGGCCATGCCGGAAGCCTGGCCACGCCCCTGTTGCGCCGCGCCGCGGACGGCGCCGACCGCGGAACCCGCGGTCGAACGAAGTGCATCGGTGCCGACCAGCTGTGCGTCGGCGCTGCCCTGGCCGCTGCCGCTCGCCGATCCCGTGGTATTGCTGGAAAGCGTGCGCGTCGGCGTGCTCACCACCTGACCGAGGTCACCGGAGACTTCGCCATTGGCGCTGCGATCAGCATGGACATGACCGCTCTTGCGGTCGACGCTGTGGCTTCCGCTGGTGGCGCCGGAGCCGCGGACGCTGCCCCGGGTGGCCGAGTCGATGGTATCCATCGGGGAGCCGAGCGGTCCGCCGATCGAGCCGCCGATCGAACCGGCGCCACCGATCATTCCGCCGATCCCGCCACCGCCGAGCAACTGGGCGTGGGCCGGAACTGCGGTCGCGACCAACGCGGCGGAAGCCAGAAGAAATGTGCGCATGATCCTAGTCCTCTCATCTCGCGGCAAGGGCCTCATTCCCTCGCTCGAAGATGAAACGGACGGGCTTCGAAGTTTAATCCAGTCCAGCTTCGATTTTTTTGCGCTCAGTGGATTCGGCGGCAAGTCTCGCACAGCAGGCCGCGGCCATAGGTCGGGTCGGCCCCTCGCGGACCGAGATCGCGCGCCTCCTGATCGAGCCGTGCCAGCGCTACCCGTTTGGGACCCCAGGCGGCCGCCAACCGCGCGGCCACGAGCGGCGTCGCGTAGGACGTCCCGCGCACCCGCACCCAGCGCCCCCTGGCGTCGCTTGCCAGGATGTCGGCGCCGGGTGCGGCATAGTCGAGGTGGCTCGCGCGGCCCGCCTCGATCAACGCGCGGTTGCGGCCATCGACCGCGGTCACCGCGATCACCCCGGGATACGAGGCGGGATAGGAGGGTGGCGCGGCGGGCCCGTCATTACCCACTGCGGCGACGACCGCCACGCCCCGGGCTTGCGCGGCGGCAACGGCCTTGGCCACGACCGGACTCGCCGGTCCGACCAGGCTGATGGTCACCACCCGGACACCTTGCGTGACCAGCCACCCCAGCGCGCGCGCGAGCGCGAGCGCATTGCCGCCCGCCGGATCGGCACCGTAGACGTCTGCGAAACGCACGTCGCGCGCCCCGCAAAGTGCAAGCAGCGAGGCGATCGCGCTGCCATGATTGCTGGCCAGTGGCGCGTTCTTGGCGAAGCCTCGCGCTTCGCCCAGCGCCGCGCCCCCGGGGGCGCCGTCGATCACGCCGATCGGTGTCGTGACGCTCGCCCCCGGCGCCGCCGCTTGCGGTTCGGCAGGAAACGCCACGCCCCCGGCCTGAAAGTGCAGCAGGTCGGCGCTAACGTTGGCCCCGGGCAGCAAACCGACAAGTCGTTTCTGGGCGCCGGAGAGCGTCTCTCGCTCTGGCACCCGCAGGCGCGCGACCGTGAATCCCAGGCCCTCGATCGGTTCATTTTCCAACACGGCAAAGCCTGCTGCCTTCGCCTTGGCGAGCTGCTCGGGGGTCGGATCGGTCAGAAGCAGCTCGCCCCGCCGCGCTGGCGCGCCCAGCACGTCGCGTTCAATCAACCCGCGGCTGCGGCGGACGAGCTCGTCGAGCCGCACGACTCTCAGCCGGGCCAACTCCCGCGCGCTCGTCACGACGGGGGCGAGGGTATCACCGACGGTGCCGGTCGCGCGCTCGACCAAGCCCGAGACCGGGGGCAGCGGCACCGCGGGCAATGCAAGCTGCGCGCTCGCCGGCGTTGCCAGCGCGAGCACCGCCGCCGCTGCTCCATTCGTCCAGTTGCGCGGCATTCCTGACCTCATCAGATATTTTCGGTAAAGCAGGGATGAAACGGGCGACTCCGTCCGTTTCATCCATGGTAGAAACGAAGGCAACCGGTCTGAGCGAAAGTTTCGAACAGGGCGTGCTGGCGCTGCTTCCGCGCCTGCGGCGATTTGCTGCGGGGCTGGCGCGCGACCGTGCCGATGCCGACGACCTCTGCCAGACGACCATCGAGCGCGCGCTGCTTTCTCGCGACAAGTGGGAGGCGGGTACACGGCTCGACAGCTGGATGTATCGGATTATGCGCAACTTGTGGATCGACGAAGCCCGCGCTCGCACCCGCCGGGCCCAGACCTTCGTGGCGGAGGACGCGGGGCTGAGCGTCGGTGGCGACGGTGGGCAAGAGGCCTCGGTGGCGCTCGGCGACATCGATCGCGCGTTGGCGACGTTGCCTGGAGAACAGCGCGAGGCGGTGTTGCTGGTGATGGTGGAGGGCTATGCCTACAAGGAAGCTGCCGAAATAGTCGGCTGTCCGGTCGGCACGCTCAATTCCCGGCTGGTGCGCGGACGCGACGCGCTTCTGGCGCAGCTCGGAGAAGCCGCATGAGCATTACACCCGAGGAACTGGCAGCCTTCGCCGATGGCGAGCTCGATGGCGGGCGCGGGGACAGGGTGGCCGCGGCAGCCGCGGCAGACCCCGCCCTCGCGGCGAAAATCGCGGCGCACCGGAAGCTCAAGGCGCGGCTGAGCGCGCATTTTGCGCCGATCCTCGACGAACCTGTTCCCGCTATGCTGACCGCGAAGCTCTCTCCGAAGGCCGAGGTGGTCGATCTTGCCGCCGCGCGTGCCGTGCGCGGGGAGCGCCGCCGCCTGCCGCGGTGGAGCTGGATCGCCGCACCGGCGCTTGCCGCCTCGCTGGCGCTGGCGCTCTTTGCTCCGCGCGGCGGCGAGCGCGCCGACTACGCATCGGGCCAGCTCGCCAGCGCGCTTGACAATCAGCTCGTCGCGACGGCGCCGAGCGACGCACCAACGCGCATCCTGCTGTCGTTCCGAGACGATGCAGGAGCCTATTGCCGAGCTTTCTCGGCGGCGCGCCAATCCGGAATCGCCTGCCGCGATACGCAGGGCTGGAAGCTTCGCGAACTGCGCGCGGGCCAGGCCGCCCAGTCCCAGGAATATCGGCAGGCCGGAAGCAGCGACGCCGGCTTGCTGGAAGCGGCTCAGGCGATGGCGGCCGGCCCGGCATTCGATGCGGCGCAGGAACTGGAAGCCAGAGAACGCGGTTGGCGATAGCGTGCCGACGCTTTTTCCAGCCCGTTTGCGATAGCGGCAGCCCAAAGCGCACAGCGCGAAATCAGCCCGAGGCCCGCCGCCGATGAGCGGTCACGCCGCCACTCGTACTCCGGCGACGTATCGAAGTAGAGCGCGCGCCGGGCAGATTGCCAATTTGGACAAGGCAATTCGATTCAGCAAATGCGTGATGCGCTTCTGAACGACAAGGAGCGGTGGTGCTCAACGCTTCAAAATCAGGATCAAAACGCCTTCGTTACCCCGAATTCCGCGCGTTTTCTCGCCTGGTCGTAAAGCGCAATGGAGGAAGCGGTGCGGGAGTAGATGAGCTTGATCGAGGGTGCAAAGCCGGCCACCGACCAGTTGCGCTTGGACAGGCCCGCGCTGGCCTGGAGGGAAAAATCGCGGCCGGTCGTTCCAAACAGGCCAAGCGTCGCGTATCGAGCACGAAGCTGGCGACCCTCAGCTTGTCGCCTTGCTTCTGGACGCTGCCTTTGACGATGTAGTCAACGGCGATTTGACCGGGCGCGAGTTCGGCTCTGCTTCTGTGGCACGGCGACTGCCGCGGAGCTTTTCGGGGGTCCGATCATTTTATCCTTACATCCTGAGGGTGGCCAAGCTTCTGGCTCGCTCAAACGAGGAGGCTAACGTGCTCAAAAATTTGATCATCGGTCTGGTGGCGGCGAGCGCTATCATTGCGCAACCTGCACTCGGGCAATACTATCCAGACAGCAGGTCTGGTCGAACCGGCGACAAGATTGCGCGGACGATCGACGAGGCGGCGCGCGCGCTGGGCACCGTTACCGACGCCTTCGATCGAAGCTTGTACGAAGTGCGCTATCGCGGCGCGGAGCGCTTCGCGATCGATGCTTGTCGCCCCCAGGTCGAGCGTTACGGCCGGATGCGGATCGACGACGTTCGCCCCTACAAGCGGAGCAGTTTCCGGGTCTACGGGATTACCGAGGGCTATCGCGATGCCTACGGCGATAACTATCGCTACCGCAACTTCGGACCTCGAAGCTTCAAGTGCACGGTGAGCGATCGTGGTAGCGTTAAAGTCAAGACGAAGCGACTGCGAGGCTACTAGCCAATCCCTCGTTGCAGCTCGACTTTTGAGGCAATTGTCGCCTGATCAGAGATGCACTTCGTCTAGGGGCTGGTGTTCAAGGCCGTTGCCGTGGGAGCTTGCGACGACGCAAAGTCTTGACGCTGCAATCGCGGATCGATGAAGCCACGGACAAGGGCGAGCCACGCGAGGCTTTCGACTAGGAACGCACCTGTTCCAAGCCGTTCGCACGCACGCCTGGGACCGACTCCACATTTGCCGCATCCGGCCGCTCTTGGAGTTCTTGGCGGATTTGAGAATCAGAAACCCCAGAAAACTGGTGCACCCGACAGGATTCGAGCCTGTGACCTCTGCCTTCGGAGCGGAGCGGGCGATCATTTTTAGCTTTTTATATCAGATGATTAAGGATGCCGAAAACAAGTTGTCCTTATTTTGTCAATTCCGGGGGAGATCGTGTCCCGGCAGGTGGCGTAGGTCGACGGTAGCGAAGCTGGCCGGGCGCGCGCTCACCCAAAAGCGCTGTAGCGGCCGGTCAGCTTCGCGGGTGGTCGTCGGTGACTTGGGGTAAGGTTGGGTTGCCACTCAAGCTTACGGAGACAACCGATGACCGACAATACGATGGACCTGCAGGGGCTGGTTGGGAAGACTGCCGACGGCGATTTTCTGCGCGAGATGATCGGCTTTGCCGCGCAACGGCTGATGGAGTTGGAGGTCGGCGGCCTGACCGGCCGGGTATGGTGAGAAGAACCCCGAACGGCTCGCCCAGCGCAACGGGTACCGCGAGCGTGATTGGGAGACGCGCGCCGGCAGCGTTGAGCTGGGGATCCCCAAGCTTCGAACCGGGAGCTCCTTCCCGGGCTTCCTCGAACCGCGCCGGCTGGCCGAGAAGGCGCTGACCGCGGTGATCCAGGAGGCCTATATCCAGGGGATCTCGACGCGCTCGGTCGACGACCTGGTCAAGGCGATGGGATGAGCGGCATCTCCAAGAACCAGGTCAGCCGGCTGTGCCAGGAGATCGACGGTCGCGTGAAAGCCTTCCTCGAGCGACCACTCGAGGGCGATTGGCCGTACATCTGGATCGATGCGACTTACGTGAAGGTCCGCCAGGCGGGCCGGATTGTCTCGGTTGCGGTGATCGTCGCGGTCGGCGCCAACGCGGATGGCCGCCGTGAGGTGCTCGGCATGGGGATCGGTCCGTCCGAGGCCGAAGTGTTCTGGACCGACTTTCTTCGCGGCCTGGCGCGGCGCGGCCTGCGCGGCGTGAAGCTGGTGATCTCCGACGCGCACGAAGGCATCAAGGCCGCGGTCTCGCGCGTGTTCAGCGCCACCTGGCAGCGCTGCCGGGTGCATTTTGCCCGCAACGCGCTGGCTTATGCCGGGCGCAGCGGCCGCCGCGTGGTCTCCGCGTTCATCGCCACCGCCTATGCCCAGGACACCGCCGAGGCCCCCACCACGCAATGGCGCAAGGTCGCCGACCAGCTCAGGCCCACGGTCCCAAAGCTCGCCGTGCTCATGGACAATGCCAAGCAGGACGTGCCCGCCTACATGAGCTTCCCAGCCCAGCATCGAACCAAGTTGCACAGCACAAATCCACTCGAGCGCCTCAACGGCGAGATCAAGCGACGCACCGACGTGGTCGGCATCTTTCCTAACGAAGACGCGATCACGCGCCTCGTTGGAGCAATCCTGCTCGAGCGCAACGATGAATGGGCCGTCCCGCGATGCCGCTATCTTACACTGGAAAGTGTCTCGCAAATCAGCGATGATCCCTTTGTCAGCCTGCCAGCCATGGCAGCCTGACCAACCCGGCCCGCGCCGGAGATCGCCGTGAACGCACCGGCGAACCTACACCACGAGGTGGGGCCCGATCAGTGATTGGCAGTTTCGCGTGATATTGCCCACTGTCTGCCGATCTGGACCTACGTTCGTCGCGGAACAACACCTGGCCACGTACAATCGGCAATCGCAGCCCGCTTGCCGAATCGTTCTCACTACGTTCTCAAGTGCGGATGACCCCTGCCCGTCCCTCGCGCGCTACCGTTTCCCGTCTAGCGCTCTTGGCGATCGATACGCTCGATGCGGCAGTTCGTGAAGCAAACGGCGCGCCGGCGGATCGGACCGTCTTGCACAAGCTTGCCCTGGCCTACTTACTGGTGACCGGGGTAACTTCCCCGCCTCAAGTGTCGAGCCTATGGAGGTTGCTCGGCCACGAGGGCGATTATGCCCAGAGGAGCTGCCGTCAGTCACACGGCGGCGTTATGCTCGACGGGATGCGGAAGCGGGCCAAGGCAATCGCGGAACGGTGAGCCGCGGACAACCTGCTGCGTGGTGGACACGACAGCCCGAGCGTGGTTTGGATGTTCTACGTTGGGTGCAACTGGTAGCGCGATCGTCGCAAGCCTCAAGCTAGCGCAGTCTCGGAAGTGCGCCCACGATACCTCAACCGATCCCACCCCTGCAAAAGAGTCTCGCTCCCGTGCCAGATGATCGCTGTAGCAATCACGCCGACGAGGCCGTCGGCGAAGTAGTGGTAACCCAGGTGGACCGAGCTGAGCCAAATCAGGTTGAAAAAAAGGAAGAACCCGCGGCCAGCGAACAAGGAGACCTTGCGAATGGCCAGCCAGAAGAGAAACGACATCGACACGTGCATGGATGGCATCGCGGTTATTCCCCGCCCAAGCCCGCGGCTGCCTTCCTGATACCATTGCAGCAGGAGGTCCTGCACGGGAAGCGTGAGCACCGGGATCTGCTCGTTGGCTGCCCTCAGGTAGGCCATTTGAGCGTTGAAGGTGTCGTCACCGAGGATCGGCCCAACGAAGCAGGGCCCGACTGAGGCCAGAGCGGTCGCCAACACGCCTCCAATCAACACCCAAATCAGCACGAAGCTCAGGACGTATCGGCGCACCACTTTCGTAGCCGAAGGATGGAACACGAAGAACAGCGTCCCCATATAAATGAGCATCATCCATGCGTGATAAAGGCCCGCCGCGGCTGCCGTGACCACCGGGCTGCCAAAGACGGGATGCAGTACTTGCCAGGCGTCCTTCCCGAAGAAGAGTGCCCGATCGAACGCTATGAATGTGGCATCCCACTTGAAGTCGTTGAACAGCGGAATCATCGACTTGATTTTCGAAAAGAAGGGCATGAAGGCGATGGCAACGCCAAGCAGCGGCACTCGTGCGAGCAGAGCAGGGTCGCATGCGCGCCGGCGATATGTCTCAACAATGAAGCGGATCGGCTCTTCAGGACGATTGCGGAAGAGCAGCCAGACTGCGTCGAAGATCGCCATGGGGACGCCGGCCACCACATAGAGTCCTGCGTTCGCGGCAAAGAGGTCTAGATGGACACTGACGCCGTATGCGGCGAAGATAGTCATGCAGAGCGCAAGGAGCAGGCTCGTGACGGCATAGATTGGTACGTCGTTGAGCAACAATGCCTGGATTTCCTGCAAGTTGTTGCGGTCATTTGCTTTTATCGCCGACATTTGGCCCCCCACGTGCTGCTGGCAATACGCAGCGAATGGTTAACGGGATTTTAGCGGCCCAATAGTGACTATTCGGAGGACTGTTGCGGCTGGCCCTTGGTCCTCTTCAAGGTGAGCGGGAATCCCCAGGTCATTGACCGCAGTTATGGCGAGCAACGAATCCGAGGCCTCTTTGATCGCCCGGCTATGGTCGCTGACGGTCGAAGATGAAGCGTAAGCGGGGTCGGTAGGCCGCCTTGCCGCTGATGCATTTGCTGCGATGTTTGTCGCCTTTGGGCGGAGCGCGTGGTGGACAGTGAGGTCGCTGAGGGTGCGAGCGGTCATACGACCGCTCGTATGACTAGTCGGATCGAGGTGATCGCCCGTGTATCGGGCCGGCGGTTCTGGACCGTCGAGCAGAAGCTCATGATGCTGCGCGATGCCTTCGGTCCGGGCGGATCGGTGCGATTGGCGATGGAGCGCCACGAGGTGACGAGCGGCCTGCTCTATACCTGGCGCCGCAAGGCGATGTCGGGTCAGCTTCTCGATCCGCCGCTGAAGGTGCTGCCAAGCCCTGTAGTGTCAATCGGCGCGGGATCTTGACCCCGGATCGGCGTCCAACATTGACCCCCTTGGTGTGAGTGTTTTCGGGTTGTCCCGGTAGTACATAGGAGGGCCCCGCGGACGACGCCGCGCGCCGTCAGGAGCGCTGGCGGCGGCGTCCGTGGGAGGTGCCTGTGGACCCACCGGGCCAACCCGGGGGATGGAGGTCCGGGGGAAGGGGTTCAGGCGGCTTCGCGGTGCTTGAACCGCCAGCTCTCGTTGCCGGTCTCGACGATGTCGCAGTGGTGGGTGAGCCGGTCAAGCAGCGCCGTCGTCATCTTGGCATCGCCGAACACCTGGGGCCACTCGCCGAACGCGAGGTTGGTGGTGACGATGATCGAGGTCTGCTCGTAGAGCCGGCTGACCAGGTGGAACAGCAGCTGGCCGCCGGCGAGCGCGAACGGCAGATAGCCGAGCTCGTCGAGGATCACGAGGTCGAGCCGGGCGAGGTGATCGGCGATGCGCCCCGGCTTGCTGGCACGAGCTTCGGCCTCGAGCCGGTTGACCAGGTCGACCGTGTTGTAGAACCGGGCCCCGCCCCGGTGCGCACGCAGGCCCGGCCGATGGCGATGGCGAGGTGGGTCTTGCCGGTGCCGGTGCCGCCGATCAGCACCGCGTTGCGTTGGCTGGCGAGGAAGCCGCCGGTGGCGAGTTCACGCACCAGTTGCTCGTTGATCGGGGTGGCGGCGAAGTCGAACGTCGCGAGCTCCCTTGCCAGCGGCAGCTTGGCGATCGTCATCTGGTACTTGATCGAGCGCGCCTGCTTCTCGTCGATCTCGGCCTTGAGCGGGTCGCCGACGATTATCTGGGCCGCGCGCGTGCTGCCATCGCGGCTGCCGGTCTGGTAGCCCGTCAACTGACAGAGCGCGTCGAAGACCATGGAGATCGCGTCGCTGTAGGCACGATGCACTTCGCTAAGGGGCTGGAGTTCAAGGCCGTCGCCGTAATGGCTTGCGATGACGAAGCCTTGCCGCTGCAATCACGGGTCGATGATGCCACCGATGAGGACGAGCTACGCGAGGTTTCGAGACCGAGCGGCACTTGTTCTACGTCGCCTGCACGCGCGCCCGCGATCATTTGCACATCAGCGGCGTGAAGCCTGTGTCGAGTTGTTGGCCGATCTGGGGAGCTGACGCGGTCTAGTTGCAACCGGTTGCAGCGGCGTCGGAGCTGTGCCCGACGCTCCTTGCGGAGATTATCGGCCATATTCACCGCACGCTATGCGGAGATTAAGCTTGCCTTCTGCGGAGATTGGGGCCAACAATCTCCGCAAGGGGTGCGGTGATTAATGTCTTACATCCACGAACTACCCGGCTGGCCGAACCTGCGCTGGAACGACGAGCAGCTTGCCAAGCCGCTGGCTGCCGTGCGCCATAGGCAGGGACGGCTGATCGGCCGCATGGAGGCTCTCGGCTTTCCCCTACGGGAAGAAGCGGTACTGCACGCCCTGACCGAAGACGTGCTCAAGTCCAGCGAGATCGAGGGCGAGGTGCTCGACAAGGACCAAGTTCGCTCCTCCATCGCCCGGCGTCTTGGGATGGACATCAGCGGCCTCGTTCCCGCCGATCGCCATGTCGAAGGCGTTGTCGAGATGATGCTAGACGCGACGCAGAGCTACGCAGAGCCGCTCACCACCGAACGACTTTTCGGGTGGCACGCCGCACTATTCCCGACTGGCCGAAGCGGCATGAGCCGCATCGCCGTGGGTACATGGCGCGATGACGCCACGGGACCCATGCAGGTCGTTTCTGGGCCGATCGGGCGCGAGCGGGTACACTACGAGGCACCAGCGGCCGAACGGCTCGAAGCAGAGATGGCGAAGTTCCTCGACTGGTTCCACAGTGCAGACCCCGATCCGGTCCTCAAGGCTGGGATCGCGCACTTCTGGTTCGTCACCATCCATCCGTTCGATGACGGGAACGGGCGAATTGCGCGCGCCATCGCCGACATGTCGCTCGCGCGCGCAGAAGGGATGGCGCAACGCTTCTACAGCATGTCCGCCCAAATCAGGACCGAGCGCAACGACTACTACGACATGCTGGAAACCACCCAGAAGGGCGATCTGGACATCACGCGGTGGCTGCTATGGTTCATCGCTTGCTTGGATCGAGCCTTCGACGGTTCCGAGGCCATTCTCGCCCATGTTATGAGCAAGGCGCGAACGTGGGACAAGCTCGCAGGCCAAAAGCTAAACGAGCGCCAGATCACGATGATCCACCGTCTGCTGGATGGGTTCGAGGGCAAGCTCGTCAGCTCCAAATGGGCGAAGCTCGCCAAGACCTCGCCTGACACGGCGTTGCGCGACATCACCGATCTCGTCGAAAGGGGCATACTCGTGAAGGACCCGGCCGGTGGACGAAGCACCAGCTACTCGCTCGCCCCCGAGGTGTCTGACCCGCACTCAAGATCGGCCTGACGACCGCCGAAGGCCGACTGTGAAGGCGGTTTTCGGTCCAAAAAAAGGGCGTTACGACCACATAACTGCCACGAGGTAGATTGTGGGGTAGTCAGAAACCCCAGAAAACTGGTGCACCCGACAGGATTCGAACCTGTGACCTCTGCCTTCGGAGGGCAGCGCTCTATCCAGCTGAGCTACGGATGCATGGCAGCGAGCGCCTAGCAGCGGCGGCTGGGGGTTGCCAGTGCGAATTGCGCGGGCGGGTGCCCGTGGCGATTTCGCCTTGCCCAGAACTTCCGCTTCGGCGCTTGCGCGGTTCATGATCTGTTCCTAGGGTTGGTGCATGCCCGAGTCGGCCGTCGTACCCCTTGCCTCTGCGTCCGCAGCCGCCGAAGAACGCGCTTCGCTGGCTGTCGCGCGCGGGATTTGCCGTCTGTTCGCTCGAAACGACATCTGGTGCCTCGCCGAAATGCCGCTGCGTAACGGGCGCCGTGCCGACCTGATGGGGGTAGATGCCAAGGGCCGGATCGTGATCGTCGAAATCAAGGTCAGCCGCGCGGATCTGCTGGGCGACGGCAAGTGGCCCGATTACCTGGCGCATTGCGACCGTTATTACTGGGGCTTGCCCCCGCAGCTCGACCGCGCCTGCCTAGATGGCGCGCCGTTCCTGCCCCACGCCTGCGGGGTGATCGTGGCCGACGGCTACGACGCCGAGATCGTCCGCCCAGCGCCCGCGCTGCCGCTTGCTCCCGCGCGCCGCCGGGTCGAGGTCGAACGGCTCGCACGCACCGCGCTGCGCCGGCAACTGGTCGGTCTCGATCCGCACTGTGCGGCGTGGGAAATGAGCGGCGAGGGTTGAGGCCGCGACAATCATCCTTATCGGTCCGTTAACCAAAACCGCTTAGGCACTGTTGTCCATTCGGGCAGATGCCCTCGGCAAAGGCGAAAATGGACACGGCGATGGCGGTGAAGAGGCTCTTTCAGGGACTGACCGGGCGGCACGCCGCGGCTGACCCGGAAGCCGATCACGGTGCGGCGGCGGTGATCTCGCCCAACGACGCCGCGCGCCGCCTCGAATTGCTCGATGATTTCGAAAGCGGCGGATTCGCCTGGATGTGGGCGACCGACGCCCAAGGCCGCCTGATCTATGTCTCTGCGAGCGCCGCGGAGCGGCTCGACAGGCCGCTGGCCGAGCTGCTCGCCCAACCCTTCGTGGCGCTGTTCGAGACCGATTCCGAGAACCTCGACGAACGCAACGCGGGCCGCCCGCTCAAATTCCAGCTCTCGGCGCGCAACAAGCTGGTCGACGTGACCGTCCGCTTCATCCCCGCCCGGCTCAGCGGCAGCGGTCGCGGAGCGTGGTGGTCGATCTCGGGCCATCCCAAGTTCGACGCCGGGGGCAACTTCCTCGGCTATCGCGGCAGCGCCAAGGACATCACCACCGAATACGAACGCAAGCTCGAGGATTCACGGCTCGCCGAATACGATTCGCTGACCGGGCTGGCGAACCGGCACCGCATGACCCGGCGGCTGGAAAGCACGCTCGCCGCTTACAAGGCGGCCAAGCGCAGCTGCACGTTGATGATGCTCGATCTCGACAAGTTCAAGCAGGTCAACGACATGATGGGTCACCCCGCGGGCGACGAGGTGCTGCGCCAGGTCGCGCAGCGCCTGCAACGCGTGATCGGCGAGCGCGGCGAGATCGGGCGGCTGGGCGGCGACGAGTTTCAGGTGATCCTTCCCGACCTCGACGACCGCGGCAAGTTGGGCGAATTGGCCGCCAAGATCATTCAGATCGTCTCGCAACCCTATCCGGTCGAGGGTGGCCGCGCGATCATCGGGACTTCGGTCGGCCTGGCCATCGCACCCTACGATGGGGTCGAGCGCGAAGAGATCGTACGCGCCGCCGATCTGGCGCTGTACGCCGCGAAGAACGGCGGACGCGGTGCGTTCCGCTTCTTCTCCGCCGATCTCAAGGACGAGGCCGAAGAGCGCCGCATGCTCGAGGAGGATTTGCGCGAAGCGCTCGCCGCCGACCAGCTCGAGCTTCATTACCAGCCTGTGGTCCGCACCGCCGACAGCATGGTGGTCGGCTGCGAGGCGCTGATGCGCTGGGAACATCCCGAGCGCGGCCCGATCGGGCCCGCCGCCTTCATCAGCGTGGCCGAGGAATCGAGCCTGATCATCCAGCTCGGCGAATGGGCCCTGCGCCGAGCCTGCCAGGACGCGATGCAATGGCCAAAATCGGTCCGCGTCGCGGTCAACGTCTCGGCGGTGCAGTTCGCCAGCCCCGGCTTTCCCGCGATCGTCACCAGCGCGCTGGCGGCCAGCGGGCTCGATGCCGAACGGCTCGAGCTCGAGCTGACCGAGAGCGTGTTCATGGGCGACAGCGAGACCACCGACGAGACTTTCAAGGTTCTCAAGCAGCTGGGCGTGCGCCTGGCCCTCGACGATTTCGGGACCGGCTATTCCTCGCTCAGCTATCTGCGCTCGGCCCCGTTCGACAAGCTCAAGGTCGACAAGAGCTTCGTCGATTCGTGCACCCAGCAGGACCAGAACAGCGCCAAGATCATCGCCGCGATCATCGGCCTGTCCGATGCGCTGGGGATGGAGACCACGGTCGAGGGGGTCGAGGCGTTCGACCAGCTCGAACTGGTGCGCAGCAAGGGCGCCAAGTTCATCCAGGGGTGGATCTATGCCAAGGCGCTGCCGCAGGCGGAGCTGCTTGAGGCGATGGGCAGCGAAAGCTTCAAGATCGAACCCAACGGACCCGATCGCCATCGCCCCGATCGCCGCAGCGTGTTCCGCCGGATCGGGATCATCCACGAGGACCACCGCTACGAGGCGGTGATGCGGGACCTTTCGACCACCGGGGCGCGGATCGACGGGCTGGTCGGGGTTCCGGTCGGTACCGGACTGGTGATCGACTTGGGCGGCGGACAGCTCGCCGTCGCCGAAGTGACCCGTTCCGCCGACGCACACATTGCCGTCGAGTTCGAAACCCCGCTGGTCAGCGACGGCGCGGGCGGGCTGGTTACCCGGCACCGGGTCAGCCCTTATGCGCTCGCAGCCGCCGGTATGCCGCTGGCTGCGCTGCCTCCGGGCAATTACCCGCTGTCGCTCGGCGGGGAGGGGTGGCGGCAGGCCGCAGTTCATGCAGGTGGTGGTGGGCCGCTGAGCACCGGGCTCCAATCCCGAATTTCCGGTTAGACCTAGCGTTTCTCCGCCGCCAGCCGACTCATCAGCAGCGCGGCGCGCTTGGCCTGCTTCCAGATGCTGGGAATGTCGACCGTCTCGCGCGGGGTGTGATCGCCCTCGCTGGCGGGGCCGAGCCCGGCGAGGCTGTCGACGTCGGCCGCGACGAAGCTGATGTCGCCCGCGCCGCGCTTGAGCGGGTCGAGTTCGCCCATCGGCTCCAGCCCGAGCGTGGCGTTGACCGCGTTGAGCCGGGCAAGGAGCACGCGATTGCCCGGGGTCGGGGCCATCGGCGGGTACTTGTTGTCGAACGTCAGCTCGGCCTTTGCGCCCGGATAGTCGCGCGCGACAATCGCCCGCATCCTGGCTTCGGCGCGGGCGATCTGATCGGGGCTTAGCGCGCGCAGATCGCCGCGCGCGACCGCGGCCGCGGGGATGATGTTGGTCTTGCCCGTCGCCTCGGCGCGGGCTTCGTCGGCGCCGAGCGCGGCGGTCGCCCCGCCCGCGATCAGCCCGGCGTTGAAGGTCAGGTTGGGTTCGGGCAGCTCGGCGCGGAACGCGGCGAGGATGCGGGCGAGCGCATAGACCGCGCCGTCGCCCGCGAATTCGGAGAACACCCCGCTGCTGTGGCCGCTTTTCGCGCTGACCGTGACCGTCCAGTTGCCCGCCGAGCGCCGCGCGACCGAGCCCATGTCGCGCCCGCCATCGCGCGCCAGCCCCTCGAAATCGAGCGCGACGTCGGCGCGCCGGCCCGCAGCGACCAGATCGGCGCGCGCGGCATCGAGGGGCAGGCCGGCTTCCTCTTCGTCGCCGGTCAGCACCGCCTCGATGTTCGCATCCTTGAGCGTGCCCGCCTTGGCCATCGCCCGCAGCGCCGCGATCATCGTGACGTCGCCGCCCTTGTCGTCGGCCACGCCGGGTCCACGAGCGTGCTCGGCGTCGATGCGCTCGAACATGAGGAAGCTGGAATCGGGCTCGAACACCGTATCGAGATGGCCGATCAACAGCAGCCGCTTGCGCCCCGGCTTGCCCTTATGCGTGGCGATCACATGCCCGGCCCGGCCGACCGAGTCCTGCGGCACCCAGCGTACCGCGAAGCCCAGCGCGGCGAATTCGGGCGCGAAAATGTCGTGGACTGCCTTCACGCCCGCCAGGTTCCGCGTTCCGCTGTTCTGGTTTACCGCCCTTTCGAGCAGCGCCAGGGTGCGCGCTTGCTCGGCGTCGACGGTGGCGACCATCGTCCGCTCGGTGGGCGTCGGCGGCGCCGCGATTGCGGGGGTGGCGAGGACGAGGGCGAGCGAAGCGAACGGGCGTAAGGTCATGCCCTGCTATTCTCCTCCCGGGACCGGCGCGCAAGCACGCGTCGCCAACCGCGCCAGCACGTCGCGCTTGAACGCGGCGCGAGCGCTCGGCCATGCCGCGATCTCGTCGAGCGTGCGGCGGCAACCCGAGCACCAATCGGCGCCGGCGTCGATCCGGCACACGCCTGTGCAGGGGCTGGGCGGGTCGTCGTTCATCGCGGTCCACTGTGGCTGGGCCGCCCGCCCGGATCAAGCCAGGGCCCGGCGCACGCAATTTTCTTGCGTTTTGCTGCAATGCACCTATATGCGGCCCCAGCGATCGGCGGGCGGACCACCAAATCCCCCGCAATCCGAAGCAGCGTGAGGTCGGCGGGACACATCGCCAGATCCGCTTCGGGCCTACGGCCGCATCGCAGAAGCTTCCTTCTTCACGCAGGGTCGCATCGAACGACACCTCGCGTTCGCGTGCGTGGCCGATTCCGGCTGCATGGCATGCGCCCGCTCCCTTACGAGTATTTTTCAATGACCTATTTCACCGATCTTGGCCTTGCCGAGCCGATCCAGCGCGCGCTGGCGGCCAAGGGCTATACCGATCCCACCCCGATCCAGAGCCAGGCGATCCCGGCGCTGCTCGCGGGCCGCGACCTTTGGGCATAGCCCAGACCGGCACCGGCAAGACCGCGGCGTTCGCGCTGCCGTCGTTGCACCGCCTCGCCGCCAACACGATGCCGCGCAAGCCTGCCGCCTGCAGGATGCTGGTGCTCTCGCCGACGCGTGAGCTCGCCGCGCAGATCGCGGACAACATGCAGGGCTATGCCCGCTACCTGAACCTTCAGGTCGATTGCGTGTTCGGCGGCGTCCCCGTCGGCAAGCAGGCGCGGCGGCTGGTCCAGGGCACCGACGTGCTCGTCGCCACCCCGGGCCGCCTGCTCGACCTGATCGACCAGCGCGCGCTGACGTTGCGCCATGTCGAGATTTTCGTGCTCGACGAAGCCGATCAGATGATGGACCTGGGCTTCATCCACGCACTCAAGCGGGTTGCGGCGATGCTCCCGGCCAAACGTCAGAGCCTGTTCTTCTCGGCAACGATGCCCAAGGCGATCGCCGACCTCGGCCGCCAGTTCATCGACAACCCGGTGCGTGTCGAAGTCGCCCCGCAGGCGACCACTGCCGAGCGGGTCGAGCAGTTCGTCACTTTCGTCAACCAGGCCGAGAAGCAGGCGCTGCTCAGCTTGCGGCTCCAGGCGCTGACCAATGACGGCACGCTCGAACGCGCGCTGGTGTTCAGCCGGACCAAGCACGGCGCCGACCGCATCGTCCGCCATCTGACGAGCGCCGGGGTCAAGGCCGCCGCGATCCACGGCAACAAGAGCCAGGCGCAGCGTACCGCCGCGCTCGAGGCGTTCCGCCAGGGTTCGTGCCGCGTCCTGATCGCGACCGACATCGCGGCGCGCGGCATCGATGTCTCCGGCGTCAGCCACGTGTTCAACTTCGAGCTGCCCAACGTTTCCGAGCAATACGTCCACCGCATCGGGCGGACCGCGCGGGCGGGTGCCGACGGCATCGCGATCAGCTTCGTCGCGCCCGACGAGAAGGGCTTCCTGAAGGACATCGAGCGGCTGACCCAGGTCAAGCTCATGCCGTTGCCGCTGCCCGAAGGCTTCCGCGAGGCCGCGGCCAAGCTGCCTGCTCCCGCCGCCCAGCGCCGCGAGGACGCGGCACCGCGTCATGGCCACGGCAACAGCCAGCGCCACGGCGAACCGCGGGGCGACGGCGCCCCGCCGCGTCGCTTCCACCCGCGCGGGCCTAAGCGGCCTGCCGGGGTGAAGGTGCATACCCGCCGGGCTGGGTGATCGCTTGGCGCACTTTTGCGCTGTCCTACCGGGGGCGGGCTTGGCATAGCATCCGTCATGCCCGCCCCGACACTTTTCGCTGCCGACAAGCGACAGGCGCTCGTGCTTCGCCCTGACCGGCGCAGTTTCCCGATGGTTTTTTTACCCCGGGACAGTGGTCCATGTGGTCCATGTGGTCGACCCGGTCCACGACGGCGCGGCGCTGGCGGATGACCTCGCCGCTTCTCTCGGCCCTGGCGATGACCGTCATCGTCTGCCTGCGCTACTTCGCCAGCAGCGGACTGTTCGCCTGGCTGACCGCGCGGGTGAAGCCCGGTTTTTACGCCGGACTCGTCCCGCAGATGCAGCGCGAGATCGGCTGGAGCCTGGCTTCGGCGGCGATCTATGGCGTGCCCGCGGGTATCGTCGCCTGGGGCTGGCAGAACCGCGGCTGGACCCGCATCTACACGGATCCGCAAACGTACCCGCTATGGTGGCTGCCCGGCTCTTTCCTCGTCTACCTCGTCCTGCACGACGCATGGTTCTATTGGACCCACCGCTGGATGCACCGTCCCGCGCCGTTCCGTATGGTCCACGCGGTCCATCACGCGAGCCGCCCGCCAACCGCATGGGCGGCGATGAGCTTTCATCCGCTCGAAGCGCTGAGCGGCGCGGTGGTGATCCCGGCGCTCGTCCTGTTGGTGCCGATCCACGCCGGGGTGCTCGGGCTGGTGCTGCTGACCATGACCGTGATGGGCGTGACCAACCATATGGGCTGGGAAATCTTCCCGCGCGCCCTGGTGGCATCGCGCCCCGGGGGATGGTTGATCACCGCCAGCCACCACCAGCGCCATCACGACCAGTATCGCTGCAACTACGGGCTCTACTTCCGTCACTGGGACCGGCTTTGCGGCACCGATCGCGGGCTCGCGGCCGCATGAAGCTGGGCAAGCTCGGCCTTGTTTCGCTGACCGCCAGCCTGATCGGCACGGCACCCGCGCCCGGCGGCACCGTCGTGGTCGAGATCAGCGGACTGCGCTCGGCCAAGGGGCAGGTGCTCGCCTGCCTGACCGCGCGCGCCAAGAGTTTTCCCGATTGCACGCGCGATCCGGCCGCCCGCAAGCTGGCAGTGCCCTCGCGCGAGGCGGCGACGCTGCGGTTCGCCGCGGTCCCGCCGGGCCGCTATGCCGTGGCCCTGCTCGACGACGCGAACGGCAACGGGAAGGCCGACATGGCGCTGTTCATCCCGCGCGAGGGCTTCGGCTTCTCCCGCGATGCCGCCGCGCCGTTTGGGCCGCCCAAGTTCGCCGCCGCTGCGTTCGACGTCGGCGCCGAACCGGTCAGCATACCGATCCGCATGCGCTACGTATTTTAGGCGATGTCCGACGCCGACCGTGAAGCAGGCTTGCGCGCGCGCCTGATGGCCCCGGGCGAACCGCTCGCCCCGTTCCGCCACCCGGCATTCCGTGCGATCTGGACCGCCAACCTGTTCTCCAACATCGGTTCGATGATCCAGTCGGTCGGCGCAGCCTGGCTTATGACCGAACTGACCCGCAGCCACCTGCTTATCGCGCTGGTCCAGGCTTCCGCGACGATCCCGATCATGCTGTTCGGGCTGTTCGCCGGAGCGATCGCGGACAATTACGACCGCCGCCTGGTGATGCTCGCCGCGCAGAGCGGAATGCTGCTGGTTTCAGCGCTGCTCGCGGTGCTGACCTATGCCGGGGCCATCGGCCCGCTCGCGCTGATCGCGCTGACCCTTGCGGTGGGCACTGGCACCGCGCTCAACGGACCCGCCTGGCAGGCCTCCGTTCGGGCGCAGGTCGCCCCCGAGGACCTGCCCCAGGCGATCTCGCTCGGCGCGCTGTCGTTCAACCTCGCGCGCAGCGTGGGTCCGGCGTTGGGTGGCGTACTGATCTCGATCTGGAGCGTCGAACTGGCGTTCCTGATCAACGCGGTCAGCTATCTGGGGATGATCGTGGCGCTGTCACGGTGGAAGCCGCCGCGCTTCAATCCGGCGCGCGGGCCGATGCTGGCCTCGATCGCGCAAGGGATCGCGTGGTGCAGCCGCTCGCCCCCGGTGCGCAAAGTCCTGCTGCGCGGCGCAGTCATCGGCTTCGGCGTGGCGGGCTATCAGGCGCTGCTTCCCTCCATCGCGCGCGACCGGCTCCACGGGACCGAGATCGACTATGGGCTGATGCTGGGCGCGTTCGGATTTGGGTCGGTGACGGTCGCGCTGTGGGTCAGCAAGTGGCGGCGGCGGTTCGGTGCCGAAACCGTGGTCACGCTCGCCACGCTGGCGTTCATCGCCGCCCAGCTCGGGATATCGCTCGCGGGCAACCTTGCCGCCGCGCTGCCCGCGACGTTTATCGCCGGGGCCGGCTGGGTCGCGGCGATGACCAGCCTCAACGTGGCGATGCAGCTGCGCTCGCCCGAAACGATCCTGGGGCGCTGCCTGTCGCTCTATCAGGCGGTGACGTTCGGCGGGATGGCGCTGGGGGCGTGGATGTGGGGTTGGCTGGCCGACGTTCGCGGGCTGCCGTTCGCGCTCCACGCCGCCGCTGCCTGGCTTGCGCTGAGCCTGATCGTGATGCGCCGTATCGCGCCGATGCCCACCCGCGACGAAGGTCGTCTGGACCAGTCAGCGACCACCCAGCCCGCCGCGGCCGCGCCACCCGGCTAGGTGAACCCTGTTGAAAGTTGCGGCGCGACTTAATCCTTCTTTTACCACGTTGCGCCACAACCTGCGGCAAGACCAACGGGGGCACGATCGCATGGACACGTTTCGCGGATGGCCGGAAGAGGCTTACGAGCCGACCGATTTCGCCGACTCTGCCCAAATTCCCCCCGCGACCGAGGATCTCGGCCCCGCGCCGTCCCCGGTCGGCCAGGACGAGCGCCGGATGCAGGTGCGCGCGTATAACCACTGGGCCAGCCTGCTTGCCGATCGCAACTTTCCGTCGATCGAGGACCTCGATCCCGCAAACCTACCCGATTTCGGGCCCTATTCGGTGCTGCTCGACTTCACTTCGGGCATCGAAGATCCCGCGGTCCAGTTCCTGGGCGCAAGCCTGGCGCGCGAGTGCGGCACCAACGGCGAAATCCGTGCCCTCTCCGACGTTCCGAGCCGTTCGCTGCTCAGCCGGATCACCGACCATTACATGCAGATCATCGCCAACCAGGCGCCGATCGGGTTCGAGGCCGAATTCGTCAACCAGCGCGGCCAGACGATCCTGTATCGCGGCATTCTGCTGCCGTTCTCGAGCGACGACGACACGATCGACTTCATCTATGGGGTGATCAACTGGAAGGAGCTGCCCGACCAGATCGACACCGACGAGTTGATGCTCGAGATCGATCAAGCATTGGAAGCGGCAGCCGGAGAACCGGTGGCGCGCCGCGACGACGAGATGACCGACTGGGCGGACGCCCCGGTCGCGCTGCACGGCACGCCCGCCCTGGCCGGCGATCCGCTTGCGGCGGCCGGGATCGATCACGACGCCGACGCCGTGCTCGATCTGGGTGCGTTGATCGCGCGCGAGGGGCCGAGCAGCGTCGCGTGGCCCGAGCCGGCCTTCGGTGTAAACCCACCGTACGCCGAGCCTGAGGACGATACCTTCGAACTGACCGAGCTCGCCGAGGCCGAAGCCGAAGCGGACATGGGCCTGGCCGACTGGCTCGCCTCGGCTCGCGAAATGGCGCTGGTCGCCTGTTCGAGCGAGGATCGCACCCGCAGCGCGCTCTATGCCGCGATCGGGCGAGCCTATGACTTCAGCCTGGCGGCGCAGGCCGAACCCGAAGGTTTCCACGAACTCGTCGCGGATGCCGGCCTGACGATGCAGGACCGCGCGCCGATGACGCCGGTGGTCAAGCTCGTGTTCGGCGCCGATTACGACAAGACCCGCCTGACCGAATTCGCCGCGGCGCTCGACCAGGCGCATCGCGTCGGCATCGCCCGCGGCTCGCTGGGCGCGTTCCTCTCGGCGGCGCCGGGGGGACTCAAGGGCGTGGTCAACGAAGAGCGGCGCTGGCGCAAGCAGGCCAGCGGCAAGTCGCTCGAACCGCGCGAGGCGCCGCGTGAAACGCTCGCGCGCAAGCTGCGCAAGCTGGATGCCGTCGCGCTCGCCGATCTGGCCGCCGAGGGCCAGGAATTCACCCTGCTGGTCGCCCGCCGCCTGCCTTCGGGCGAAGTGGTGGTGATCGGCGAAGTGCCCGAAGACGTCGGCCTGCTCGAACGCGCGGCGAGGAAGTTGGTCGCCTGAAACCAGCGCAAGACGCGCCGCCAACTCCGCGCTATGGCCGCGCGATGCAGGGACGAACGGGGCGCAGGCGGATGGGTTGGCTCGGCTGGACGGGGGCTATGTTGCTGCTCGCCGCGCTGGCTCTTGGCGCACTGACATGGTGGGCGCTCAGCAACGATTCGGCGGCGACGCTGGACGCACTGGACGCCAATTTTTCGCGCAACAGCACGATTGCTCAGGTCGCAGCAGCCAACTACGCCGCCGATCCCGCGCAGAAGCTGGAAATGTTCGTCCCCGCCGGCGCCGTACCGGCGGGCGGATTTCCGCTGGTGGTGTTCTTCCACGGCGGCGGCTGGCACGAAGGCGATCCGCACGACTACCACTGGATCGCCCGCGCCCTGGGCGAGAAGGGTTATGCCACCGCGCTGGTCGGCTATCGCCTGAACGCTGCCGGTCGCTTCCCGGCCATGCTCGAGGACAGTGCCGCGGGCGCCCGCTGGGCGCTTGCTCACGCGGCGGAGTATAAGATCGACCCCTCGCGAGTGGTCCTGATGGGCCACTCGGCGGGGGCTTATAACGCCTCGATGCTGACCCTCGACCGCCAATGGCTGGGGCGCGAGGGCGTTCCCGAAGCCACCGTCAAGGGCGCGGTGGTGCTGGCCGGTCCGGCCGATTTCTATCCCTTCGACAAGAAGTCATCGATCAACGCGATGAGCCACTGGCCGCGTCCGGCCGATACCCAGCCGATCAATTTCGTCCGCGCCGACGCGCCGCCAATGCTGCTGGTCCATGGCACCAGGGACACCATCGTCCGTCCGCGCAACGCGCTCATTCTCGCGCGCAAGCTGACCGAGGCCGGGGTGCCGACCAAAGCGACGCTGATCGACGGGGTCGGTCATATTGCGATGGTCGTAACGCTCGCGCACCCGTTCGACTGGTACGATCACCGAGTGGCCGACGCAGTGTTCCCGTTCCTCGCGAGGGTGCTCCCGCCCGCCCCGGCTTCATCGCCGGTTCAGGCTGCGGCGCGCTAACCCCCGCTGAAAATGATCCGCCGTTCCTCCGCTTTTTTGCGTCTTTCGGCTACGGTAGTCGCCGCCGCGCTAACCCTGCAAAGCGCCGCGGCGCAATCGATCCTGCGCGATGCCGAAACCGAAGCCTTGTTCCGCGACATGTCCGCGCCGCTGATCAAGGCCGCCGGGCTCGATCCCGCCAATGTCGACATCGTCCTCATCAACGATCCTTCGATCAACGCGTTCGTCGCAGGGGGCCAGGCGGTCTATGTCAATTCCGGCCTGATCAACGCGGCGACGTCGGCCAACCAGGTCCAGGGCGTGATCGCGCACGAACTCGGCCACGTCACCGGCGGCCACGCGATCGCGATCGGCGACGGAGCCAAGGCCGCGACGTCGATCTCGCTGTTGTCGATGCTGCTCGGCGTCGCTGCCGCGGTCGCCGGCGCGGGCGCGGCGGCGATGGGTGTGATGGCCGCCGGCCAGCAGGCGGCGCTGGGAAAGTATCTGTCGTTCAGCCGCACCCAGGAATCAGCCGCCGATGCCGCAGGGGCGAGCTATCTGTCGAAGGCGGGCATATCCGGCCATGGCAGCTTGGAATTCTTCAAGACCCTGCAGAACCAGGAATTCCGCTATGGCTATTCGCCCAGCGACGAGGATGCCTTCTTCAGCACGCACCCCTCCTCGGGCGACCGCATCGCCCGCCTGACCGAAACCTACGCGGCGGACCCGGCGTGGAAGAAGCCCGACGACCGCGAGCTCGAGCGCCGCTTCCAGTTGGTCAAGGCCAAGCTGTACGGCTACCTCGCCGAGCCTTCCGCGACGCTCCAAGCCTATCCTGAAACCGTCAAGTCTGAACCCGCGCGCTATGCCAGAGCCTATGCCTTTCACAAGGAAGCGCTTATGGACAAGGCCACCGCCGAGACCGACGCCTTGCTCGCCGAAGAACCGGCCAACCCCTATTTCCTCGAGATCAAGGGTCAGATCCTGCTCGAATCTGGCAGGCCGCGCGAAGCGCTCGAGCCGCTGCGCAGGGCGACCCAGCTCACGGGCAACCAGCCGCTGATCGCCACCAGCTTCGGCCACGCGCTGATCGCCACCGAGGACAAAGCCAATTTTGCCGAGGCCGAGCGCGTGCTCAAGGCCGCGGTGGCGCGCGATCGCGACAACCCGTTCGCCTGGTATCAGCTCGGCGTCGTCTATGAATCGGCCGGCGACACCCCACGCGCCCGGCTCGCCAGCGCCGAGCAGCAGGTGCTCAGCCAGCAGATGCCGCTCGCGCTGATCAGCGCGCAGGCCGCCCAGGCGACGCTGCCCAAAGGCTCTGCGGACTGGCTTCGCGCGCAGGACATTGCGTTTCAGGCGCGCGCCGCGATTGAGAAGGACAAGAAGCGGCGCTAGGCCGGTTTGCGCCATGGCCGATCGCAACCTTCCCTCATCAATCTCGCCGCGACGCCGGCCCTGGTTCCCCGCGCTCGCGATTCTCCTCGCCGGGCTGGGGGCGGCGGGCGGGTGGTGGTGGGAAAGCAGCCGCTCAACCCCAGCCAAATCCGCCGCCGGGGACACGATCGAAGCGCGGCTGGCCGCGGCCGGTATCGACGGACGCGAGCGCGCGGCGATCGAGGGACTGGTCCGAGATTATATCCTCGCCCATCCGGAAATACTGCCCGAGGCGATGAGCCGGCTCCAGGCCAACGGCGCGGCCAGGCAGATCGCGGCGCAGCGCGACCGGATCGAGACCCCCTTCGCTGGGGCGGTGCTGGGCAATCCCCGAGGGACGATCACCCTGGTCCAGTTCACCGACTATGCCTGCACCTATTGCCGTCAAAGCGTGGCCGACATTTCCGCCTTGACCGCCGCGCATCCCGATCTGCGGGTGGTGGTGCGCGAACTGCCCATCCTCTCTCGCGCGAGCGAACAGGCCGCGCGGATGGCACTCTCGGCCGCGCGGCAGGGGCACTACGCGGCGTATCACGACGCTATGTTCGCGGGCGAGAAGCCGGCGGCGGCGTCAATTGCGGCAGCAGCGCGAAAGGCCGGGATCGATGCCGGGGCGGCCGCGCCGGTAGCCGCGAGCGCCGAAGTGACCAATGAGCTCGCGGGCAACATCGCGCTGGCGAAGGAACTGGGGATCGCCGGCACCCCGGCCTGGGTGATCGGCGACCGGTTGCTGATAGGCGCGGTTGGGCGTCGCGCGTTGGAAAGCGCGATCGCGGAAACGCGCAAAGCCTCATGATCTGGCGCGGCGCGATTGCCGCAGCCGCGCTCTTAGCCGCGGCCCCGGCGATCGCCACGCAGCCGGATTTGCGCGCCCAGCTCGAACATTTGCAGGCGCTCGACGCAAAAGTGCAGAGTGCCGGTTGGCGGCTGGTCCGCGGCAACGCCCCATACTGCCATAAGGTCGCGCCGGGAGTCGGGCTGGTCCTGTTCGACGCCGCCGGGTTTTCCGATCCCAAGGCGGTGCGCGATGCGCTGGACCTGCCAGGCGACATCGCGGTCGAGGCTGTCGCCAGCGATGCACCCTCCGCACGCGCGGGCTTGCGCAGTGCGCAACCGTTGAGCGTGGTGGCCGGAGAGGACGTGACCTCGCTCCCGGCGGCAGCACCGGGCGACTATGCGCGGCTCGTCGGCCTTCACGACCGCGTCGATGCGGCGTTGCTGGCGACGGGCAAAGTCGGACTCGTCGACGCGGGTGGAGCCTCCATCTCCATTGCCGGCGAACCTGTCTGCGTGTCCCGCTTCGAACTGCTAAGCTCGGGGACGAGGGCCGCGGCGGACGGACGCCGGGTGGTAATCGGACGAGCATTGGTCGAAGCGATGCCACAGGACGACCTGCTCGCAGCGGCGCTGGCGCACGAACTGGCGCACAACCTACTCGGCCACCGCGCCCGTCTCACCGCATCGGGACGCAGTTGGGGCAAGGTCAAGGCGACCGAACGCGAGGCGGATCGCCTGTCGGTGTGGTTGCTGGCCAATGCCGGCTACGATCCGGCCGCTGCGGTGAGGTTCTATCGCTGGTGGGGCCCGAAATTCGATCTCGGGATCTTTGCCACGCCCGATCACGACGGGTGGAAGGCGCGCGTCCGTACGGTTTCCGCAGAGATCGAAACGATGCGCACGGCCCAGGCGGCGCGCGGCGGCAGGGCCGACTGGGCGAACGATTTCAGTGGCGCTGGTTGAGCGCTAAGCTGCGGCCTTCACCTCTGCTCGCGCGAGCGGCCTGGCCATCACCCGTCGCACCATCGGCTCGAAGAACTCGAGTGGCTCGCTGTTGTAGGCCGGGTCGAACGCCGACTGATCGTACTTCGCGCAGAATTCCGCGCAGGCCTCCCAGTGCGGGTTGCCGCGGTGCTTGTCCCGCATGTCGCGGTCCATGCCGAGGAAGTGGAAGTAGTAGTACCCCTGAAACGCACCGTGGTTCTGGCAAATCCAGTGGGTCTGCTCATCGACGAATGGCTTGATGATCGCCGCTGCGACATCGGGATGGTTGTAGGTGCCGAGCGTGTCGCCGATGTCATGGAGCAGCGCCATGGTCACGTACTGCTCATCGCGCCCGTCGCGATAGGCGCGGGTCGCGCATTGCAGGCTGTGCTCCAGGCGGCACACCGGGAACCCGCCGAAATCGCCCTTGAGCAGCTTGAGATGGGTCAGCACCCGGTCGGCCACGCCGCCGGCGAACGCGTTGTAGTCGCGTGCGATGATGCTCCAGTCCTCCTGGGTGCCGTTCTCCATCGCGGTGAAGCGAGCACGTTCCTCGAAGCCGTGCTCGGTCTCGGCGCGAATGTCAGTCTGGTTGTCCATTGCTGCTCTCCTTGGAGCCCAGCGTATCGCAATTTTGCGCCTTGGGCAAAACCCGCTATCCCTTCGCCCATGGCCGTGCTGCCGTTTGCCCCCACGCCGTTCTTCGGCAACAAGAACCGCGCCTTCTGGCAGCTCCAGGCCGCTGGCTGGGGCGGGGCGATGCTGCTGCGCGCGATGTCGAGCCTGGCCAACGCCCAGCCGCTTTCGTTCCTGGTGCTGGTGCTGATCGCCTCGATCACGGGCTTCTCGATCTCGCTAATCCTGTCGGTGATCTATCGCAACCTGATCAACCGCACGCCGCTGGTGACCTGGGGGGTGACCGCGTTGATCCTGCCATTTGCGGTCAGCCTCTATGCCTTCATCGATAGCTGGGTGATCGGGCTCTACCGCCCGGGAAGCGACACCGGGTTCACCCAGCTGTTTCTGGGGGTGTTCTACCTCGACCTGACTCTGCTCGGCGCCTGGTCCGCGCTGTATTACGCGATCAACTTCTTCCTCCAGGTCGAAGAGCAGAACGACCAGCTCCTCCGGCTGGAAAACCAGGCGACGAGCGCCCAGCTGGCGATGCTGCGCTATCAGCTCAACCCGCACTTTCTGTTCAACACGCTGAACTCGATCTCCACCCTCGTGCTGCTCAAGCAGACCGAGCCGGCGAACGCGATGCTGAGCCGACTGTCATCGTTCCTGCGCTACACCTTGATCAACGAGCCTGCCGGGCGGGTCACGCTGGCGCAGGAGATCGAGACGCTGAAGCTGTATCTCGACATCGAGCGGATGCGCTTCGAGGACCGTCTGCGCACCCGTTTCGACATTGCCGAGAACACGCGCGGCGCACTGCTGCCGTCGTTGCTGCTTCAGCCGCTGGTCGAAAACGCGATCAAGTATGCGGTTACCCCGCTGGAGGAGGGCGCCGAAATCACGGTCGCCGCGCAACTCGTCGGCCCGATGCTTCGGATCACCGTGTCCGACACCGGCCCGGGATTGCAGTCCGGCGCCGATCCTTTCAGGCCCGATCCCGCAAGGTGGAGCGCGACCAACCCCGACACCGGTGAGCCGGTATCGACCGGGGTCGGGCTCGCCAACATCCGCGACAGGCTGGCGCAGGCCTATGGCGAGGAGCAACGATTCGACATCCAGGACGCGCCGGAAGGGGGCTTTGCGGTCGTGATCGAACTGCCCTTCGAAGCTAGCGAAATTTCCAAACCATCCCCCGCCCCTGCATCGCGCCTCGTCACGGCGGGTTGAGTCGAACGATCCGGCGGACTAGGTTCCGGCCCGGCGGCAGGGGCGGTCTCCACCAACGAAGGATCGAAATGACCATCCGCACCATCCTTGTCGATGACGAGAAACTGGCCGTCCAGGGTCTCGAGCTCCGCCTGGAAAAGTATCCCGACGTCGAGATCATCGACACCTGTTCGAACGGGCGCGAGGCGATCCGCAAGATCAAGACCGGCAAACCCGACCTGGTTTTCCTCGATATTCAGATGCCCGGGTTCGACGGGTTCAGCGTGGTCAAGGGGGTGATGGAGATCGAGCCCCCGCTGTTCGTCTTCGTCACCGCTTACGCCGAACACGCGATCAAGGCGTTCGAGGCCAACGCGGTCGATTACCTACTCAAGCCGGTTGACGACGACCGCCTAGCGGACGCGCTCGACCGCGCCAGGACGCGGATGAGTGAAAAGCGCGGGCTGGAAGAGGTCGAAAAACTCAAGACGGTTCTGGCGGAAGTCGCGCCCGACGCGATGGATGCGATGCCCGATGAGGAAGAAGCCGCGGGCCGCTTCGAAAAGCTGATCAACATCAAGGACCGCGGCCAGATTTTCCGCGTCGACGTCGATTCGATCGAGCATATCGAGGCCGCGGGTGATTACATGTGCATCTATACCGGCGACAACTCGCTCATCCTGCGCGAGACGATGAAGGATCTCGAGCGGCGCCTCGATCCGCGAGTGTTCCAGCGGGTCCACCGCTCGACCATCGTCAACCTCAACCAGGTTCGCCAGGTCAAGCCGCACACCAACGGGGAGTGCTTTCTGGTGTTGGATTCGGGGGGCGCAAGTGAAGGTCTCGCGCAGCTATCGCGACGTCGTCGCCCGGTTCGTGCACTAGGCAGAGCGAACCGGCGTCCGACTTCGCTCGACATGACCGGGTGAGTTTGCGAGTGGCGGGGAGATGAGCGCCTTCACCCTTCCCGGCTTCGACCTTCACGCCTTCGTCGCCGCTACGCTGGCCGAAGACCTTGGCGGGGGTCTGCCCGGCGGTGGGCACGACGTGACCAGCGAGAGCGTGATCCCGGCGGACGCCCGGTTCTCCGGCGTGATGGACAGCCGCGACGCGATCGTCGTGTGCGGCCTTCCCATCGCCGCCGAATTCTTCCGCACGCTAGACCCCGCGATGCGGATTGAGGTGCTGGCGGAAGAGGGCGCAAGGGTACCTCCCGGATCCGACCTGATGCGGCTCGAAGGCAATGCCCGCGCAATGCTCACCGCCGAACGCAGCGCGCTTAACACCGTCCAGCATCTCTCGGGGATAGCGACGATGACGCGGGACTATGTCGAGGCGATGGCCGGTCACGCCACCTTGCTCGATACCCGCAAGACAATCCCCGGCCTGCGTCTCCTGGAGAAGTACGCGACCCGCACGGGCGGGGCGCAAAACCACCGGATGGGGCTGTGGGACGCCGCGATGATCAAGGACAACCATGTCCTCGTCGCGGGCGGCGTGGCCGAGGCGGTGCGCCGGGCGAAGGATGCCGGGGTCGCCGAAATCATCTGCGAAGTCGACCGGATCGACCAGATCGAACCGGCACTCGCAGCAGGGGCGACATGGTTGCTGCTCGACAATATGGATGCGGCGATGCTGCGCGAGGCCGTGGCGCTGGTCGCGGGCCGGGTGCCGAGCGAGGCAAGCGGCGGGGTCCGTCTCGACACCATTGCCGCGGTCGCCGCCACGGGCGTAACTTACGTCTCGGTCGGCCGCCTGACCCAAAGCGCCCCCGCAGCCGATATCGGTCTGGACTTCACGCCGCTGTAGGCTTGCGTTCGCGCAGCCCCGCGCTAGCGTGCCGACCATCAACGGGGAACCGATCATGCGTCCACAATCGATCGAATTATTCGAAAAGGTCTATCTCGGCGCGATTGTGATCGGGTTGATCAACACGGCTCTGAGCTGGAGCCAGGTCAACGCGATGCTGAACGATCCGCGCGCGCAAGCTGCAGGATTGGGTACCGGGACGCTGGTGTTCGGCGTTTTCGTGGGCGTCCTGATCCCGTTGCTGCTTTGGTACTTCGTCGCCCGCAGGGCGAGCAACGTCGCCAAGTGGATCTACGTGGTTCTGACCGCGCTGGGATTGTTCGGGTTCCTCAGCTCGCTCGCCAACCCGTTGGTGCCCAAGGGCCTGGTCACGTTGCTCGGTGCGCTCGCGGTGCTCCTGCAAGTCTATGGGGCCTGGCTGCTGTTCCGGCCGGACGCGGTGGCGTGGCTGGAAAGCAAGGGTGTGGATGGACCAGGCGATCCGAAGACTTTCGACTAGCCTGGCCGCGGTTTCGGCACTGGCCGCGGCGCTGCTGGCTCCCGCGGCGGCATCGGCTCAAGCCTATAAGTGCCGCATGCCTGCCGACATCGGTCGCATCGCAAGGACTCGCGCGGACGCTGAGGCGCAGCGCGTCCCGATCGCCGGTTATACCCTAGCCCTGACCTGGGCTCCTGAGTTCTGCCGCGGCAAAGAGCGCGATCCGGCCCACCGCCTCCAATGCTCGGGCGCCACAGGGCGGTTCGGCTTCGTGGTCCACGGATTGTGGCCCGAAGGCGTGGCCAGATCGCCGCAATGGTGCCGCGCCGTGCCCGCGCCGACGTCCGCCGCGGTGCGCGGTCAGTTGTGCCGAACCCCTTCGGTCGGGCTGATCGCGCACGAATGGGCCAAGCATGGCAGCTGCATGGCGCGCGACGCGGCGGGCTATTTCCGCGTCAGCAACATCCTTTCCGACGCCATGCGCTACCCGCCGATTGAACGCCTGTCGCGCGACCGCGGGCTGACCGCCGGCGCACTGCGCGAAGCGCTCGCCAAGGCCAATCCTGGTCGCCCGGCCTCCAGCTTCGGGCTGCTGACCAGCCGCAGCGGCTGGCTGCGCGAGATTCGCGTCTGCCTCGACCGGCGCTTTCGTCCGGCTCGTTGCAAGGCCCAGCAGATGGGGCCGCGTGATGCCTCGTCGCTCAAGATCTGGCGGGGATTGTAAGGATTTTCGTACATTCCTATCGCCTTTCGGCGAAGAAGCTCCGCAACAGCCCGGCAGCCTCATCCTCGCCCATGCCAGCATAGATCTCGGGGCGGTGCAGGCATTGGTCGTGCGCGAACACGCGGGCGCCGTGTTCGACCGCGCCGCCTTTGGGATCGGGCGCGGCGTAATAGAGGCGGGCGATGCGAGCATGAGCGATCGCTCCCGCGCACATCGCGCACGGCTCGAGTGTGACCCACAACTCGCAGCCGTCGAGCCGTTCGCCGCCAAGCGCGTGCGCGGCAGCGCGAATGGCCAGAACCTCGGCGTGCGCGGTGGGATCGGACAGTCCGCGCGGGGCGTTGTGCGCCGCGGCAACCACCGCCCCGTCCCTGACCACCACCGCGCCAACAGGCACCTCGCCCGCCAGCGCGCCGATCCGCGCCTGGTCAAGCGCCGCGCGCATCGCGGACGAGAGGGGCCAGTTCGCCATCGCGCGGCGCTAGCCCGCGGTCCTATCCCCGCGCAACCCCGACCGCGCGACCTTGACCGTGGGGGGGTGAATCGCTATGCGCCGCGCTTTCCAGCGAACCCCGCTAATTTTCGAGAGTGTTCAGCCATGTCGCGCATCTGTGAACTGACCGGTAAGGGTCGTCAGGTCGGCCACAACGTCAGCCACGCCAACAACAAGACCAAGCGGGTGTTCCTGCCCAACCTGCAGAACGTCACGCTGATGAGCGAGAAGCTGGATCGCAGCTACAAGTTCCGCGTCTCGGCCCACGGGCTGCGCTCGGTCGAGCATGTCGGCGGGCTGGACAACTGGCTGGTCAAGACCTCGGACGAAAAGCTCAGCGCCACCGCGCTGAAGGTGAAGCGCGAACTGACCAAGGCCGCAAAGGCTGCTGCCTGAGATAACTCGGCGACCATGCCGCCACAGCTTTAAGAGATGGCGGCGGATCGCGGCCTGAATATCGAGGCTTTGCGCCACGGCGCGCGTCAGGCGTCCGCTGCTGGAAATCGCGCGGGTGCGATGGAGGCCTGGTCCCAACTTCTGATCGAGAGGCCGGACGATGCCGAGGCCGCAAACGCTCTCGGCAACCTGGCCTTGTCGGCGGGCGACGTTCAGGCGGCGCGGAGTTTTCTCGAACGCGCCGTGAACGCCGATCCGGGTCAACCGGCGCTGCTGTTCAATCTGGCGGCCGCCTGCAGCGGCTGCGACGATCCTTTGGCAGCGTTGAGCGCTCTCGACCGAGCCTTGGCTGCCGATCCCTACTTCGTGCAAGCGCTATACCAAAAGGGCGTGGTCCTGGCTGGGATCGGCCAAGCGCGCGAGGCGGCGCAAGTGTTCCGCGACCTGCTCGATACCGTACCTGATGCCATTCGCGACGATCCTCGCTTCGCTGCGATGATGACCCGTGCGACCGATGCTGTTGCCGCCGATGGCCGTACTCTTGCGACAGCGATTAAGGCGCGCGTCGCCCCGCCCAGTCGGCGGACCTCGGCCGCCATTGCGAATATCACCGGCGACGGACCGCTCTATCGCTCAGAACCGACGTTTCTCACGGTGCCCGAACTTCCCTCGATCCCGTTCCTGGAGCGGGACGACATTCCTTGGCTCGATCAGCTGGAGGCCGACTGGGTAGCCCTGCGCGACGAAGCCGCCGGCCTGATTGTGGATGCCGAACGGTTCGCGCCTTACGTCGCGAACCCGCCCGGTACCCCGCTGAATCAATGGGACAAGCTCGATCACAACCGCGACTGGGGGGCGCTGTTCTTCTGGCACCACGGTCGCCGCGATGGCGAAGCCGCGGCACAATTGCCTCGAACCGCGGCCATGCTGGACCGGATGCCGCTCCTGCGCCTCGATGGGCGAGGTCCCAATGCTTTTCTCTCGCGGCTTGCACCGCGGACCAAGATACCCGCGCATCATGGAGTCACCAATGCCCGGCTCACGGTCCATCTGCCGCTCATAGTGCCTCAGGGCTGCGGCTTCCGTGTCGGGGGTGAGACGCGCGAGTGGCTGCCGGGTCGCGCTTGGGTGTTCGACGATACGATCGAGCACGAGGCATGGAACGACAGCGACGAGCCGCGCGTCATCCTGATCTTCGACATCTGGCATCCCTTGCTGGATGCGGCGGAGCGCGACTACCTCGCCACGGCACTGCGCACCTATGACGAACATTACGGGCGCGCGCGGAATGCGGGCGACGAGTTCTAGCTAACGTTTGTCGCGGCAGGGCAAGAAAAGGGCGCCGGATCGAAATCCGGCGCCCCATTGTTGCTCACTGCGAGTCTCAGAACAACTTGAACGTAACGCCCACGTTGAAATAGCGGCCGATCGTATCGTACGTCCCGGGGAACGTGTTGCCGCTATTTTGAGTGGTCGCACCATAATCGTTGCCGACCACCGGAGGCTTCTTGCCGAAGAGGTTGTCGACGCCGACGCGGAAGTTGAAGCGATCGTTGGGCTCCCACCGCATGGACACATCGAAGTAGTCGTAGGCCTTGATCTTGGGCACCACGAAGGCGCTGGCGGGCTGGAAATTGTATCCGACATCGCCAGTGATGGTGTCGTTCGTGATCGAACTCATATGCCGCCAGGAGACCTGGAGCAGGGTCTTGTCCCACTCGATCCCGGTGGTCTGGAGCCAGCGCCACTTCGGATCGGGGTTGGCGCAAGTCTTGCCGACCAGGCCCACGCAATCGTAAGTTCGCAGGACATTCGCGAACTGCACCTGCGACTTGAGCTGACGGGTCAGGTTGAGGCCGAGGATCAGGTCGAGATCTTCGGCCAACGATGCCCGATAGCTCGCGATGAAGTCGATCCCGCGCGAGCGCAGCAGACCGATGTTGCGGCGCGTTGCGTCAACTCCGTAGATATTGTCGCCTTCGAGCGAGCCGTCGCTCTGGTTGCGGAAGATCTGCGAGCAGAACGGCCCCGTTGCGTTGCGTTCGGCATAGTAACACGCATCGAGGATGGCCTGCTCGGGCGTCGCCAGGATGGCCTTCTTCACCTTGATGTCGAAGTAATCGACCGAAACGTTGAGCCCCGGAACCCACGAGGGCTGAAACACCGCGCCGATCGTAATGGTGTCGGCCTTCTCGGGAACCAGATTGGGGTTACCCCCCGAGAAGTTGTTGACCTGCCCTGACGTCGGCTGGGCGATGGTGCCAACTTGTGCGGCCGTCATCCCGCCGCCAACGGTCTGGCACAATTGCCGCAGTGTGGCGTCACTGGCGTTAAACGTTCCCGCAGCGCAAGGGTCGAACAGCGCGTCACCAGTTCCGGCGGTGCGAGGAAGACCGATCTCCTGCAGATTGGGCGCCCGCACTGCGCGCTGATACATTGCCCGGAAGCGCAGCTCCTCGATCGGCTTCCAGTCGCCACCGATCTTGTAGGTCCAGTTGCTGAAACTGTTCGAGAAGCTGTTGATCATCCCGTTAAGCGGGCTGGTATCGACGATCGTGCTGTTCTTGTAGTCCGAATAGCGGAAGCCTGCTTCCAGCCCGAGAGAACGGAGGAATGGCCGGTCCTCGACGATCGGAATCTTGATTTCGCCGTAGACTTCCTTGACGTTGAACTTGGCGTTGACCCGCGACGACGAGCCATAGCCGATGGCATTACCCAGAAGGTAGTCGAGATCCGGACGGGCGATGCCCTTTTCCTTGCGATATTCCGCGCCGAGCACGAACGCCGCCGGACGCGATTCGATCAGCCCAAAGGGAAGATCGCCGCTGATGAAGCCGCCAAAGACGTACTGATCGTTGTGGTCCTTCTCGGAAATGCCGAACTTGATGTAATCGGCAGCAGCCTGGCTGAGCGTGCCGAAGCCGAACAAGTTGGCAGGAACGCAGCCGTTGGCGGGGTTGGTGCAGACCGGGCCGCTCGGACCCTGAACGACCAGCAGCGCTTGCTGCAGGTTGGTCAGCGAAACATCATTGAGAAACGCCTGATCGCGGTTGGAACGACCGTACTGCCCGAACACCTCCCAGTGCAGGGCTTCGCCGATGTCGCCGCGGAACCCGGCGACGCCTTGATAAGCCTCGCTCTTATAGGACGAGGCGCGCGGACCCAGCTCGGTGATCCGGCGGCGGACCCCGAGGCGCACGATCCCGTCGTTGGCTACCGCATCGCCATTGGTCGTGCCGTCATCGAACTGAGCGAGGATCGCGCGCGCACCGGCCGCGTTCGGGTTTACCGCGGGATCGAGGAACGGGTTGGTGCGGTAGTTGATGTTGAAGCTGAACCCGAACGTGCCCGAAGACCCGATTTCGGTCTGGATCTTGGTCTTGCCGTACGAACCGCGCGCGAAGAACTCGATGTTGTCGGTCAGCTCGTAGTTGGCGAGGACGGTCGCGGTCCACTTTTCCTGCGGCACCTGAAGCAGGTTCTGCGGGTTGAAATTGAAGCTGTCACGCGCGCCGCTGTAAGGCACGAACCCGCCGGGGGTGAAGGTGTAGCGACCGTTGGGCGTGTCAATCGACCCAAACGCGTTGGTCGAGCTGCCGCCAGGCGAGAAGTCCGCCGCTGCAAGCGCGAAGGTGGAGAACGCACGGTCGCCCTGCGTGACCTTGAAGACCTTGGTGTAACCGCCACTCGCGATCAAGTGGCCGCGATCGCCCAGATTGATGCCGCCGGTCAGCGACGCCTGGTACTGGGGGCCGTCATGGTGGCTGCTGATACCAGCCGAGGCATTTCCTTCAAGCCCCTCGAAATCGTCCTTCAGGATGAAGTTGACGACGCCGGCGACGGCGTCCGAACCGTACACCGCCGAAGCGCCGCCGGTCACCACCTCGACCCGGCTGATCAGCGCGGCGGGGATCATGTTGAGGTCGACGATGCCGTTGGAATCGTAAGGCACGAAGCGCTTGCCATCGACCAGCACCAGCGTGCGTTCTTCACCCAGATTGCGCAAGTTGACGGTTGCGACGCCGACGTTGCCGTTGTTGGTGTTCTGGCCGATGCCGGGGACGGCCTGCGGGATCTGGCGAAGAAGTTCCTCGACGCCCGGCTTGTTGGCGAGCTGTAGCTGCTCACCGCCGACGACGGAGACCGGGCTTGCGGCGGTAAGATCGGGGCGGTTGATGCGCGACCCGGTGACAACGATCGTGCCTTGGGGAGCATCGGCGGTTTCCGATGTCTGCGCGTCCTGCGGAGCAGCATCCTGGGCCAGCGCGGGGGTGGCGGCAAATAGCGCCGCGGCCCCGCCGGCGAGGCACGTGGCGCTGACGAGGAGCGATTTGATCTGAGTGGTTTTCACCAGTGTTGTTCCCTGTGCTTGGCGCGACATTGGCTACCGCGCGATTTTCCTGATCGACCAGATTGCGCGCCCACGCGCACCCGGTCACAAGTCATGGATGGAAAGTGGCGCATGCGGCCAAGCGGTTCAAAGGAATTGCACGAGTCGTGGCTTTTTCGGCGCGCGCTGTTGCGCGGTTATCACACTGAGCAATTTTGTTGCACCTATGATTCACTGGCCGAAACCTGAGTGATGGTGGGACGGCGATCGCGAAAGGTGCAAAGATTGACCTCGCCCCGCCATCGCTCCACCATCGTCCCGGATCACGGAGATCGTACCATGAACAAAAGCCTGCTAACAATCGGTGTGGCGGCGTTGGGCTGCGGAGCCGTCGCCGCAGTGGCCGCCGACAACGCGCCCCCGCCAGTGTTGATGAAATCGGTTCTGGCGTGTCGCGCGCTGGGCAACGACGGAGCCCGGCTCGCCTGCTTCGACCGTGCGGTATCCGAACTGGACGGCGCGATCGCCCGCAACGACGTCGTCGTGGTGGACAAGGCAACGATGCGCGAGGCGCGACGCGGCATCTTCGGCTTCTCGCTGCCCAGGATCAAGCTGTTCCAAAGCGGCGATAGCGCCGCCGAACAAGTCGAATCGATCGATGCGAAGCTGACGGGGGTCGGGTCGAATTCGGGCGGCGGGCTCTTGCTGACGCTCGACACCGGCGCGCGCTGGCAGCAGGTCGATACCGAATACATCAACCAGCCCAAACCCGGACAGAAGATCGTCATCCGCAAGGCGACGATTAGCGGCTACATGGCCAAGATCGAGAACGGCCGCGGGTTTCGGGTCCGCCGTTTGGCGGAATAGAGCTCTTTTCGAGGCCTCATGGGCGCAAAAGAAAGGGCGGGAGACTTGGTCTCCCGCCCTTCTGGTTTGCGTGACCGCGGAAGCGATCAGTAGCGCAGGCGGACGCCGGCATAGTAGCGGCGGCCGAACACGTCGTAGGTTCCCGCCGACGTATCGGTGCCGGTGGTGTTGAATCCGCTGCCCGAAAGAATATTCGGCGCACCGTTGTCGAGCAGGTTATCGACCCCGATGTAGAACTCGAACGCGTCGGTCGGCTTGAAGCTCGTCTGCATGTCCAGGTAGAACTGGGCAGGCACGCTGACCGCATCCTTCGCGAAATCGGGAAGCAGCAGCTGATCGTCTTCGTTGGACCGACCGAAGTAGGTGCCGGTGAAGCTCAGGTCGAACTTCTCGCTCGAGTAGCCGACAGTCGCGGTGAAGCGATCCTTGGCCGCGCCGATTTCGTTCTTGAAGTTGTCCTTCGTGGGATCGCCAGGGGTCGGCTGAACGTAAGCGGTCAGCAGTCGGGTGTACGTTCCGTTGAAGCTCAGGCTGCCGGGAAGTCCGAACTTGCCATCGAGCGGCTGGCGATAGTTGACCGTGAAGTCGATGCCTTCCGATTTCAGCGCGCCGCCGTTGACCGAACCCTGGTCGATGAACTCGAGCGTACCCGCGCTGTTGACCGCGGTTGCGGCAGCCCGGCGACGGATGAACTGGCAGAAGTCCTGGTTGCCCTCGTTGAAGCACTTGTTGAGGATGACCTGACGGGGAACCCCAACGATCGCGTCCTTGATGTCGATGTTGTAGTAATCGATCCGCAAGGTGAGGTTGCGCAGCGCATCGATCGAACGCGGCGTGATGATCGCGCCGATCGTATAGCTGGTGGACTTTTCTTCACGCAGGTTCGGGTTGCCGCGGTTGAAGCCGCTGACGCTCTGCTGGTCCGACTGGTTGATATCGAACCGGCCCATCGGGTTCTGCTGGAAGTTGAGACCGTTTCCGCCTGTAACGCCGTTCTGAATGTTCGAGAGCACGCCCGCAAACGCACGGCACGTATCTCCCTTGATTCCGCCGCCGGTCGCCATCACCCCGATGCAGGGATCGGTCAGGCCAGTCGGGAAGGTCTGCGAGGGTCCAGTGAACAGTTCCCCAATGTTCGGGGCACGAACCGCGCGAGCATACGTGGCGGTAAGACGGATATCCTCGACCGGCGCCCACTCCACACCACCCGAATAGCTGTAAACGTTGCCCACCGTCGAGTAGTCGGACACGCGGCCAGCGGCGCGCAGATTAAGCTGATGGAAGAACGGCGTGTCATGAAGCACCGGAATATTGACTTCCGCGTAAGCTTCCTTGACGTCGAATGAACCAGCGGTATCGGGCAGCGCGTTGCCGCCATTGAGCCCTTGGTTGGTCAGCGAGTCGTTGTTCTCCCGGCTCTTTTCCTTACGATACTCGACGCCGACAGCGATCCCGAGCGGACCGGCCGGCAGATCGAGCAACGAGCCCGACAGGTTGGCCGTGGCGACCTGCTGCTGGATTGTAGTCTGGAAAGTCTGGTTGGCCTGGATGTAGGCCACCGCCGCCGGCGAGATCGATCCGTTACCAAAGATATTAACCGGGACGCAGCCGTTTGCCCGCGCCTGCGCGCTCGCGCACTGCGGGCCGACCGTACCAGCGATCGTGCCCGCCGGCAGCACGTCAAGCGCGTTCTGGAAGTTGGAGATGTTGATCTGGCCGTTGCCTTCCTGGCTCTCCTTGGTGCGGCCGTAGTTGTACGACACGTCCCAGTGGAACTTGTCGGCGAAGATGTCGCCTTCAAGCCCGAGCACGAAGCGGTAGAAATCGCGATCGGTGCGGCTGTTGCGCGTGCCGAACTCGAGCGCACGGCGAGAGAAGCCGACGTCCTTCAGGCCGTCGCCGTTGCCATCGACCGCCTTGTTGAAGATATCGACGGGAACGAACGGGTTGTTGACAATCGTGAACGTGCCATCGGCGTTCGTCCGGCGCGTCTGGATGTTGTACAATCCGCCCGACGGGAAAACTCCGGTCGAACCGGCCGACTGAAAGCCGAACGGCTCGATCTGACGGCTAGCCGAAGTCCGGGTGTAAGTACCCTCACCGAAGAAGCTGATGTTGTCGGCGATGTCGTAGGTCGCGCGAGTGGCAAACAGGTAACGCTGGACCGGCACCGCGATGGTGCGGAACGCTTGGCGATTGAAGCCGCGCGCGGGAAGCGCGGTGCCGGCCGGCACGCCGCAAGCGGTCGCCTGCCCGCCGCTGATCGTGCCACCGTTGGCGCTGAAGCCGCGCTCGAGCACGTTCGTCGGGCTGAAGGTGAACTGGCAGCCCCCCGCCGTAAACACGCCCTGCGGCGGCAAGCCGGAGAAGCGACCTTCGGTCGGCACGCCATAGTCTGCGGGATCGCCGGTGATGTTGATGAAAGTATCGAGATCATCGATCCGGGTATTCTTGCGCTGGCGCGAGAGGAGCTGGCCTTCGTTGGTGTAGCCGAAGTGGACCATGATATTGCCGCGGTCGTCGGCGAAGTTGGTGCCGACGGTCAGGTTGCCCTGATAGCCGGGCGTATCACCACGCTCTGTGATGTTGTACTGGCCGTTGGCCTCGAGGCCCTCAAAGTCATCCTTGTAAATGAAGTTGACCACGCCGGCGACCGCGTCCGATCCGTAGAGCGACGAAGCGCCGCCGGTCAGGATATCGATGCGCTTGACGAACTGGGCGGGGATGACATTGAGATCGACCGTAGCCGAGCCCGGCAGACCAGCGACGACGCGGCGGCCGTTGATCAGGACAAGCGTGCGGTCGGTGCCGAGGTTACGCAGATCGACGGTGGCGACCCCGGTGCCCGAGGTCAGGAACGCGGTGTTGGTGCGCGCGAAAGTCGGCGAGCCGAAGATCGGATTCTCGAGCAGAAGTTCTTGGACATTGGTGATGCCCGCCTTTTCGATCTGCTCGGCGCCCACGACCTGCACCGGCGACACCGAGGTGATCGTCGGCGACTGGATGCGCGAACCGGTGACGACGATCGACCCGCCGGAGCTGGTGTCCTCAGCCTCGGCTTGGGGCTTCGCAACTTCGGCATCCTGAGCGAGAACGGGGGCGGCAAATCCGGCGATGGCGAGCGCGCCGTGCGCGGCGGCAAGCCGCAGAAGCGAGGTGGTTTTCACAGATCAGTCCCTTGTTGTGACAAACGTCGAACGACGCAAAATTAGTTAGAAATCGGCCCTGTGCGGGGGGGTTTGACCTGCCTGGCCAGCGACAATAGCCAACTGGATGACGGATTCTTGCCCGAACCGGATGGCTCAATCTGGCGGAAACAACGGGTTGATTCAAAGCGCTTGATGGTTTGGTCGGCGATTCCAGCAGCGGTGTGGCGTTTATGTTACAGGAAGATGGCGGCACCGACTGCGCCGCGGAAACCCTAGACTTTCGACTGCTGCTTCTTGATTACAAGAACGCCACAATGCGCGATATTTAATTTCAATTGCACCCTTCTTGGGTTTTCATTTGGCCAAGGTGGGAGGCATCGGGCCGGTGAACAGGATCGGATCGAGCCGAGCGTCGCGCCATTTGAGCGACCAGTGGAGATGCGGGCCCGTGGCGCGCCCGGTCATGCCGATCAGCCCGATCGCCTGACCGCGATGGACCGCTTCGCCTGCCTTCACCAGCAGCTTGGAGGAATGCAGGAAGGCGCTGTTGAGGCCGTTGCCGTGGTCGATCATCAGCAGGTTGCCCTCGAGCGTGAACGGCGCCTCGGCGGCGAGGATCACCACCCCGTCGGCGGGGGCCACATAGGGGCTGCCGCTTCCCCCGGTGGCGATGTCGATGCCCGAATGGTACGCCCCGGGCGTGCCACGATAGACGCGCTGCGCGCCGAATCGGCCGGAAATGCGCCCGATCGCGGGCCACACGAAATCCTGCCGCCAGCCCTGGCTGCCGGTGACGACACCGCGCGCGGTCTTGATTTGGGCCAGTTCGATTGCGCGGCGTCGTTCGTATTCGGCGCTGCGCAGCTCGCCGGGGCGCGGGGCGACCGCGACATTCTCGATCTCCCACGCCCGAGGGGCGATCGTCAGCGCGGCGGTGACGCTACGCCCGTCACCGAGACGCGCGATCAGGGTGGCGGCGGGGGGGGCATCGCGATCGAAAGCGACGAGGAAGCCGCCGTCGGGCGCGACATCGACCGGCGCGCCATCGAGCGTCAACGCGACGGTGCCGCCGGGAACCGTGCCCTTGAGCCATCCGCCCTGGGTAAGCTCGCCCGCGTAGACGAACGTCGCGGGGCCGCGCGCCTGCGGCGGCGCGGGCACGGCCCGCAATGCCGCGGTGACTGGGCCGGGTCGATCACTGCTTCCGGCGGTCGCGCCCGTGCACCCGCTAGCAAGCGCCAGCAGTGCGAACCTCAGCCGCCTCACCCGGCGAGTGCGCGCCGGGTCGCGAGTTCCGCGCTGGCGTAGGCTTCCTGGCGGGTCACGCTCCAGTAGCGCAGCATCTCGAGAGCGATCCGCTCACCGCTGACCGCGCAAGTCACGTGGTCGCCGGGGCTGAGCACCCGGAAACCGTTGGGCTGGTAGAGGAGGCGCGCTTCGCGGTCACGGGGGGACATCAACATGGCGCGATCCTAGCAAGTCCGGCGCATCAGAACAAATCGCCTTGACGGGCGGGCGTCGCGTCCGCTCGCGAAGCGCGCGAGCGAGCACCGGCGGGCGCGACCGTGAGATCGGCGTCGGCGAACTTGAGGGTCAGGGCGGGCTCCCGAGCGGCGGCGGCGGCGGTCTTCATGGTCTGCCCATTTGCACCCAGGACGCGGGCAAAGCCCCGGGCCAGGGGGAGATCGGGATCGAGCTGGGGCAACATGCGCCCCAGCGATGCCAGGCGATCGCCGGCGAGGCGCAGCCGGCCTTCCAGCAGCGCCGGCGCAAGCCGGCTGCGCCCCAGCGCCTCGCGTGCGACAGCGAGCCGGTTGGCGACGAGCGCGGGCCGCAACGCCCCGGCATCGCGCGCGAGCCGTCCGCGCGCCACTTCGGTGCGGTGGGCAAGCCCGCGTCGTAGCCGCTCCGCCAGATCGTCGAGGCGTTGCGCGCGCTGGGCCCACAGGGCCTGCGGCCGGGGCAGACGCTCGACCCGCGCCGCCAGCCGCTCGCGCGCCAGCGACAGCGTGCGTTGCTGCCCGCGACGGTAGCGCAAGGTCAGCTCGCCGATCAGGTTGGTGAGTTCGGCATGGACCGGCACCGCCAGTTCGGCGGCGGCGGTCGGGGTCGGCGCGCGCAAGTCGGCAGCGAAGTCGGCCAAGGTGGTGTCGGTCTCGTGGCCTATCGCGGAGATCACCGGGATCGTACTCGCGGCGATCGCACGGACCACCGCTTCCTCGTTGAAGGCCCACAAGTCCTCGATCGAGCCACCGCCGCGCGCGACGATCACCAGGTCGGGGCGAGGGACCGCGCCGTGCTCGGACAGTCCGGAAAAGCCGCGCACCGCAGCCGCGACCTGGCTCACGGCGTCCTGGCCCTGAACCAGCACCGGCCACACCAGCACGCGCGTGGGGAAGCGGTCCGACAAGCGGTGGAGGATGTCACGGATCACCGCCCCGGTGGGCGAGGTCACCACGCCGATGACCCGCGGCAGGAAGGGTAGCGAGCGCTTCCGCGCAGAATCGAACAGCCCCTCGCGCTCGAGCCGAGCCTTGAGCTTGGCCAAGAGCGCAAGCAAGGCGCCCTCGCCGGCGATCTCCATCCGCTCGATTACGATCTGGTAGGTCGAGCGGCCGGGATAAGTGGTCAGCTTACCGCTGACGACGACCTCGACCCCGTCCTCGGGCACGAAGGCCAGCCGCGCGGCGCTGCCGCGCCACATCACCCCGTCAATCCGCGCGCCCTCGTCCTTGAGGCTGCAATAGAAATGGCCCGAGGCCGCGCGCTTGACGCCCGACAGCTCGCCGCGCAGGCGGACGAAGCCGAAGCGGTCCTCGACCGTGCGCTTGAGCCGAGCGGAAAGCTCGCTGACGCTCAGTGGCTCGGCGTTGTCGCCGGGGCGGCTGGCGGCTAGGAGCGCGCCTTCGTCATCGTCGTCCATCGGAAAGCTACTCATGAACATCCTGCTGCTGGGCTCGGGCGGACGTGAACATGCGCTGGCATGGAAGCTCGCGCAATCGCCCCTCTGCAAGGGATCTGGCGGTACGCTCTATGCCGCGCCCGGCAATCCGGGAATAGCGCAGGAGGCGGAGCTGGTCGCGCTCGACGCCGGCGATCACCGCGCGGTGATTGCCTTCTGCGAGGCGCGGCAGATCGGGCTGGTGGTGATCGGGCCGGAGGCACCGCTGGTCGATGGGCTGGGAGATTCGTTGCGCGCTGCAGGACTGGCGGTGTTCGGTCCCTCGCGCGCGGCCGCGCAACTGGAAGGCTCCAAAGGCTTCACCAAGGACCTGTGCGCCCGCGCGGGCATTCCCACTGCGCGCTACGACCGGGCGACCGCGCTCGACGCCGCACTGACCGCGCTCGACGGCCACGCGCTGCCGGTGGTGATCAAGGCGGATGGGCTGGCCGCGGGCAAGGGTGTGGTGATAGCGCAAACCCGCAGCGAAGCGGAGGCCGCGCTCGCCGATATGTTCGACGGACAATTCGGAGACGCAGGCGCGGAAGTGGTGATCGAAGAATTCCTCGAGGGCGAGGAAGCAAGCTTCTTCGCGCTAACCGACGGCGCAACAATCGTGCCGTTTGGATCGGCGCAGGACCACAAGCGCGTCGGCGAGGGAGACACCGGTCCCAACACCGGCGGGATGGGCGCCTACAGTCCGGCGCGAGTGCTGACCCCGCTGCTCGAAGGCGAAGTGATCGAGCGGATCATAGCGCCCACGGTACGGGCGATGAAGGAAGCGGGCACGCCCTATTCAGGGGTTCTCTACGCCGGGTTGATGCTCACTCGCGACGGTCCCAAGCTTATCGAATACAACGCCCGCTTCGGCGATCCCGAATGCCAGGTGCTGATGTTGAGGCTTGAAGACGACCTCGCCGAACTGCTGCTCGCCTGCGCCGAGAACCGGCTGGCAGCGTGCGCCCCACCTAGGTTTTCGCCCGGCACCGCGTTGACCGTCGTGTTGGCGGCAAGCGGTTACCCAGGTGTTGCGAAGAAAGGCGGGCGGATCGACGGACTGGCGGCGGCCGAACTTGACGGGGCCAAAGTCTTTCAGGCCGGAACCGCGCTATGCGAGGGCGCGCTGGTCGCCAACGGGGGACGCGTGCTCAACGTTACCGCGTTGGGTGCGTCGGTTCGCGAGGCGCAGCAAAAAGCGTATCGCGCAATCGATCTGATCGATTTTCCCGACGGCTTTTGTCGCCGCGACATCGGCTGGCGGGAGATCGAGCGCGAGGCCGCGGCTGCGACTTAGGGTCTTTCCGAGTTTCGTCGGTTCGGCGCCAGCGACAACCGAAACGGAAAAACTCTAATGCACCGGCGGGTCGTGCTCCGGGACGGTCGCGACCGGCGCCACGGGATCGGCGGGCTGGCGCGGCGGGAGCGCGTTTTCGGGCACCCGGCCGATCTGCATCGCGCGCGTCGGCACCGCTTCGACGTTGCGCACGGTCACCGCGATTCCCGCATCGGTTATCGTCAACTCGTTAAAGCTGGCCGGCGAGGAGCGAATGCGCTTCGACAGCGTGCCCGCGCCGATCATCCGCAGCCGACCGGAGGGCGTCGGCTGGTCGAGATCGAAGGCATCGTGCACGTGGCCGGTGAGGATCGCGAGGATGTCGCGCTTGGCCAATTCGGCCATTGCCGCCCCGCCGTTGATCGTCAGCCGCTTGCCGCGCGGATCGCGCTCGGTCAGCGGATGGTGCGCGGTGACCAGCGCACGCGTCCCTTTGGGCAACGCGTCGAGCGCGGCCAGCGTCTCGGTCAGCGCGGCGCGGGTGACCCAACCGTTCGACCACGGAAAGCGCCATTGCGCGCGCGCCACGGTCTTGAGCGGGACGATCGCCAGCCCTGGCAGGTCGATCTGCTTTTCCAGCAGCGCCTCGATCGCGCGGAACCGCCGATAGGGAGCGACGAAACGTTCGAGCAGATTGAAATAAGGCATGTCGTGGTTGCCGACCTCGACCGTCACCGGCGGACCCAGCGACGAGATCCAGCTGCATGCCGCGGCGAACTCGCGGTGGCGCGCGCGCATGGTCAAATCGCCCGTGATGCAAATCGCAGCGGGCTTTTCCTCGACGATGCAGCGTTCGACCCAGGCGAGCGCGGCCTCGTCCTCCAGCCCGAAGTGGATATCGCTGAGGTGGAAGAGAACGATGGATGGCGTAGTCATACGACGCGGGGATGGCGAGTTGCAGGGGTCATTTCAACCGCATCAGGCGCAAACGTTCGGGATCTATCCCCCACGATCGGGCGTTCGAACGCCGATACCCTTTCGCCAATTCCCGTCACAGCCGTCCGGTGAGGATAAGCCAGGCCGAGAAGCTGTTGAGCATAGAGTAGACGATGTAGGCGACCGCCGCGGCGAAATAGTCCTGCGCGACGAACAGCAACGCGGCCAGCAGCATCAGGAATTCGACCACCAGACTGAAATTGCCGTTCAGCGCGTGGTAGAACCACGGCATTCGTCCGAGCAGCGGATGACCGCTCTCCATCACCGCCTTGTGCAGCGCGAAGTTGCCAATTCCCAGCAGGAAGGTGACCAGAATCGCCAGCGACATCCGGGGGCTATGTAGGGCAGCCTTGCAGCATTGCCAGAGTTCATGCCGTTCGGCGGCGGGATGCAGCGGTTCGTCGAGGCGAACGCGGCCCGGTCGATAGAAATCGCACTCCGATCGACCTTGGCACGCGCCGCCGCGGTGCGAACGCTAGATCGAAATGGCCCGTCCGGAACCCCGCACCACCCCGCCGACCGGGCCATACTTCAAGGAGGAGAGACCGTCATGATCCGCACTTTCATCACCGCCGCCGCTTTCGCCACGTTCACCATCGCCGGCGCCGCGCAGGCCACCACGGCCACCGTCCAGACCAAGGACCTCGACCTGGCGACTGCCGAAGGTCAGGCGAAGCTCGAGGCCCGGCTTGATCGCGCCGCGCGCAACGTATGCAGCGAGATGACCACCAGCAGCCGGATCCGCGTCGTCGACAGCGAATGTGTCGCGCGTGCGCGCGCCGGGATCGAAAAGCAGGTGGCTGCCCGTCGCGCGGGTTCCTCTAACGGCGGCTGAAACCGCCGCCCTGTGGCCCGGATCGGACCAGTCCCCGATCCGGGCCGCCTTTTGCGACAACGATTGAGGCTCCGGTAGATCGACCCCTGGCCAACCGGCTAGCGTCCGGCCAGCGCCTTGACCCTGGCCAGGTAAGTCCGCCCGATCCGCACGGGCTCTTCGCCGGCGAGTTCGACGGACCACACCCCCAGCCCGTCGTGGCGCAGGCCGGTGATCCGGTCGCGCCGCACGATGACCGAGCGGTGGATGCGGATAAACCTGGCTGGATCGAGCCGCGCTTCCAGCCCGGCGATCGTCTGAAGCAGAAGATAGCTGCGGGTCCCGCCCTGACTGCCCATTCCTCCCTGGCTATCAGCCAGATGCAACCGGACATAGTCGCGCTCGGCGTCGATGCGCGTGACGTCGTCCGCGGCGATCCGGAGCAGTTCGGAACGGTGCGGCACCCAGAACTCCGCGATCCAATCGCTGACCTCGCGCGGGCTTCCGGCCCCGCGCCGCGCCAGGGCGCGACCTATCGCGCGCTCGAGCCGCTCGGCGGTGACCGGCTTGAGCACATAGTCGACCGCATCGAGATCGAACGCTTCAACCGCGAAGCTGTCGTGCGCGGTGACGAAGACGATCGCCGGGGCGTCGACCTTGCCGCCCAGGCGGCGGGCCACACCCAGCCCGTCGAGCTCGGGCATGGTCATGTCGAGCAGCACCAGGTCGGGCGTCAGCGCATCGATCAGGCGCAGCGCCGCTGCTCCGTCGCTGGCAGTGCCGATCACCGCCAGTGCGGGGATGCCGGCGCATATGATCTGCATCCGCTCGACCGCCAGCGGTTCGTCGTCGGCGATCAGCGTGCGCAGGATGCGGGGTTCGAGATCAGCAGCCATTGGCGACCATGGGAATACGGATGATGGTAGCGTAGCCGTTGCCGGTGCTTCCCGAAACCACGCTGGCATCGCTGCCAAACCGCGCGGCGAGCCGGTCGCGGACGTTTTGCAGGCCGATGCCGCAACCCGCGCCGCCGGTGTCGCCCGGCAACTCGGTGGACGGAGCGCCGGGGCCGTCGTCGGCGACAGTGAGCACCAGCCGTCCATGTTCCTCGCGAGCGGCCATGGTGATCGTCACTGGACGCGCGACCGGGGCGACGCCGTATTTCACCGAATTTTCGACAATTGGCTGGAGGATCATGCCGGGCACGCAAGCCTGTTCGAGCGCTTCGGGAATGTCGTAGGCGATCCGCAGGCGATCGGGAAAGCGCACCCCTTCGATTTCAAGATACAGCCGCTGCGAACGCATTTCTTCCTCAAGCGGCACATCGATGGTGGGATCTCCCGCCAGGCTGCGGCGATAGAAGGTGGAAATGGTGTGGATCATCTTCTCCGCGGCATCCACCTTGCCGGTCAGGACCAGCGCGGACAGCGAGTTTAGGGTGTTGAACAGGAAGTGCGGATTGACCTGATAGCGTAGGGATCGCAGTTCGGCGGCCTTGGCGGCGCGGCGGTGCTCGCCCTCGCGGCGTTCGGCAGCGCGGGCGTGTTCTGCGTAGCCCAGCGCGAAATAGAGCCCGGCCCACGCCAGGAGGGAGGAAATAGCGCCCTAGCGCGATGTCTGTGAGTTGGCGCCACTTGGCCTCGGCCTGGACCTTGTGATCGATTTTGACCGCGTCGGGAGTGGGGATCGACAGGGGCGTGACCGCGACTTTGGTCCCATCCCGGCGTGTCACCTCGACCGGCCCGGGCGGCGCACTGGGCAGATCGGGGACATCGACCAGCACGTTGCCCGCTTCGTCGCGCCGGATGCGCACGCCCTGCTTTTCGCCGATGCTGGAGACGATCTTCTCTTCCATGTCGGCGAAAACCGCTGCGTTGATCGAGGCGACGAGGAGCGAGGCGGGCAGCATCAGCAGCAGCGCCGCGGTCACCCTGATCGCCAGCCGCCGCCCATCGAGCTGGCGCAGCAGCGGCCAGATCGCGAGCGTCACCGCGAAACCGGCGACCGCCACCAACAAACGGCGACCGGCCAGCTCGTCCTGGAATTCGAGCCCGACGACGAACCCTCGCGCAGTGGTCAGGAGGTAATAGCACGCCCACAAGGCGGCCGCCGATCCGACCACCAGCCGCACCGGCACCCGCACGGGTCCGCCGGAATCGGTTTGGAGGATCGCATCGGCCATTCCCGCCGCTGTAGCCCGCGCTGCCGCGCCATTTCCAGCAGGTTCGTCGGTCCCGGTCGGCGCTTGGTCGATTGCGGCTAGAACCGCGCCCCGACCGTGACCTGCCATGTCCGCGGGTCGCCGAAGTAGACCGTCTGGATGTTGCCGACGGAGCTGAATTCTTGACCGTCGGTTTTGTAGAGCGACTTGGTCACGTTTTTGACCATGCCGCGGACGTAGAACCGGTCGAAGTCGACCTGTGCATAGACGTTGCCGAGGAAGTATCCGTTCTCGACCAGGCCCGGGCGGTTATCAACCGAGAGGAACTGCTTGTCGACGAACCGCGCGTCGCCGCCGAATGTCAGGCTTGAGGCTTCGCCGAGAGGAACCCTGTAATCGGCGCCAAATCGCATCGTTAGCGGCGGAGCGAACGCTGGCTCGCAGACGATCCTGGTTCCGGTTGGATTGCAGCTGAACGCAGGTGCCCGGCGCGCATCGTCGAAACGCTTGTATTCGGCGTCGAGGTAACCGACCGAGGCGGTCAGCGTCAGCGGCCTGATCGGCCTGACCAGGGCCTCGAATTCGAAGCCCTGAATCCGCAACTTGCCGGCGTTTAGCACCGGGAACGACTGGTTGCCGCCCCCGACCCGCGCCTGGAAGTTCTTGTAGTCCGAATAGAACGCTGCGCCGGAAAGTGTGACCCGGCCGTCGAGGAAGCTGCCCTTGGCCCCGACCTCGTAGGTCCAGACGCTTTCCGGCTTGAAGAAGGGCCGGATGGTAGCAACGCCGTTTACGAACTCGGTAACGTCGGCGACGCTGTTGACCCGGCCGTTAAAGCCCCCCGATTTGAACCCGCGGCTTGCCGAGGCATAGAGCAATGTGTCCTGGGTGGGTTTGAAGGCTAGGCTGGCCATCGGAGTCCACGCGTCAAAACTCACGTCGTTGTCGGCGTTGAACGGCGCGGGCAGATTGTCGGGGAAGCGGAAAGTCAGGCCGTTCAGCCCGGGAAACGGCGCGTTGGACGTCGTCGTGGTGAAGCGGTTGTAGCGCTTCGTTTCCTTGGAGTAGCGCAGGCCCGCGGTGAGGCTCAGCTTTTCGGTGAAATCATAGGTCGCCTGGCCGAACGCGGCGTAGCTTTTGGTTCGTTGCGAATCGTCGATCAGCCGGGCGAAAGTGATCGGAAGCGCGCCGAACTTGAACAGATCGTCTGCGTAGGCCTCTTGGTGCGAGGCGATCTTCTCGTCGAGATAGTAGAGCCCGAGCACGCCGTTTAGCCGCTCGCCTTCGTACTTGAGCTGAAGCTCCTGGCTCAACTGGCGCTGCCGGGTGCCGACGAAGACGTCGCCGATCTTGAACTGGGTGGCGTCGATGTCGACGAAGAAATCGGTCTTCAGGCGGCGGTAGGCGCTGATCGAACTGAGCGTCAGATCGGGTCCCAAGTCCAGGTTCAGGGTCAACGACGTGCCCCAATGCTCGAGCTTCTGGCCCTGACCCGGCAGGAGGCTGGTCGAAGCCTTGTAGTCATAGGGACCATAGGGGGCCGCGGGTGCCAACACGGTGGCCCCGGTCGCGAAATTGGTCTGGATCAGCGGCGCGGTCAGGTAGCCGAGCGTCGGCTTGTTGTGCTGGCGCGTGTAGTCGCCCGAAAGCAGGACCTCCAGGCTGTCGCCCGCCCTGGCCCGCAGGATCGCGCGGCCCGACAGGTTGTCGCGATCGTTGAATTTGCGCCCCGTCCGCGGGTCGGTGACCAGCCCATTGCGGTGGTCGTAGAGTCCGGCCAAAGACAGCGCGACGCTGCCCGGCGCGAGCGGCGCGGAAACATAGCCCTTGGCGGTGGTCTCGTCGAAGCGGCCATAGGTGAAGCTGCCCTCACCACGCAGCACGTCGAAATCGGGTTTCTTCGAGACGACGTTGACCGCCCCGCCGATGGTGTTCTTGCCATAGAGCGTGCCCTGCGGCCCGCGCAGGACCTCGACCCGCTGGACGTCGAACAGGTTCAGCAGCGCGCCCTGGATGCGGCTGAGATAGACCCCATCGACATAGACGCCAACGGCCGGATCGAAGGTCGACAGCGCGTCGGGCTGACCGATCCCGCGGATGAAGAAATTGGCCGAACTGGCAGAGCCGCGACCCTGGACGATATTGACGTTGGGCACCGCGCCCTGGACCCCCGAGAGATCGTTGGCGCCCAGCTTCTCGAGCTGCGCTGTGCCCAGCGCGGTAACCGCTACCGGCACGTCGATAAGGGTCTCCTCGCGGCGGCGCGCCGTGACGACGATGACATCGCCGGTCTCTTCGACGGAGGCCTCAGCTTGGGCGGTCGCGCCGTCCTGGGCGAAAGCGGCGGGCGTGGCGAAGGCGCTCGCGGCGATACCCCCGAGCAGCAGCGTGCGTGCGAAAATGATCCGGCTGGACATGGTGTTCCTCTCCCTGGCGTGTCGTTAGGCTGGGTTGCCACCCGCGTGACAGGCGTTATGCTGAAAGTTGAACCATCTTTCAACTTGGAATTGCAGCGACGGGGACAGGTGATGGCGGAGAGTGCCGTTCCGGCAACAGTTGCGGGCATTCCAGCGGACAAATCGCCGCGCACGGCGCGGGGACGCAAAACCCAGCGCGCGTTGCTCGACGCGGCCGCCGCCGAGTTCGGCGAGAAGGGGTTTCACGAAAGCTCGGTGGTCTCGATCACCGCGCGGGCCGGGGTCGCGCTCGGCAGTTTCTATACCTATTTCGCATCGAAGGACGCCCTGTTCCGCGCGCTCGTACGCGACATGTCGGACCGCGTCCGCGACGTGGTGGCACCGATGCTGATCCAACCCGCCGATGCGATTACCCGCGAAGGCGCGGCGCTGGCCGCGTTCCTGGGCTTTGCGCGCGACCACAAGGAAATCTACCGGATCATCGACGAAGCCGAATTCGTCGTTCCCGACGAATGGCACCGCCATTACGAACGCACTGCGCAACGTATTGTCGAGCGCCTGCGCGAAGGCGAGATGCGGGGCGAGGTGAGCGGACCGATCGACGAAGTCCACGGCTGGGCGTTGATGGGCATGAACGTGTTTCTGGGGCTGCGCTTCGGGGTGCAGGACGGTTCCCGCCCGCTCGACGAGGTGGCGGGCATTGCAAACGCCTTGATCCGGAAGGGCCTCTCCTAGACGTAGAACCGCGCGGCGGCTAAGCGCCCGCGCCTATGCCCAATCCCCCACTTTCGAACAGGCGCACCTTCGCGATCATCTCGCATCCCGATGCGGGCAAGACCACGCTGACCGAGAAGCTGTTGCTTCAGGGCGGGGCGATCCATCTGGCGGGCGAGGTCAAGGCGCGTGGAGCGGCGCGGCGGGCGCGCAGCGACTGGATGAAGATAGAGCAGCAGCGCGGGATCAGCGTGACCAGCTCGGTGATGACCTTCCAGAAGGACGGCATCGTCTTCAATCTGCTCGACACCCCGGGCCACGAGGACTTTTCCGAAGATACCTATCGCACCCTCACGGCGGTCGATTCGGCGATCATGGTGATCGACGCCGCCAAGGGCATCGAACCGCAGACGCGCAAGCTGTTCGAGGTGTGCCGCCTGCGTTCGGTGCCGATCATCACGTTCGTCAACAAAGTCGATCGCGAGGGTCGCAGCCCGTTCGAGACGCTCGACGAGGTCGCCGACGCGCTCGCGCTCGATGTCGTGCCGATGAGCTGGCCGGTAGGGATGGGCGGGCTGTTCGAGGGCGTGCTCGATTTCGCGACCGGCACGGTCGCCCGCCCCGAAGGCGACAGCCGTGAATATCTGGGCACGCGCGATAGCGCCGACCTGCCCGCCGAGTATGCCGACGAGGTCGAACTAGCGCGCGGCGGCTATCCCGAGTTCGACGAGGATGCCTATCGCAGCGGTGACCTGACCCCGGTGTTTTTCGGCTCGGCGCTCAAGAACTTTGGCGTCACCGAACTGATCGACGCGCTCGCCCGCTACGCCCCCGAGCCGCGCGCCCAGCCGAGTGAACTTGGCGCCATCGAACCCACGCGTAACGAAGTCACCGGGTTCGTGTTCAAGGTCCAGGCCAACATGGACCCGCAGCATCGCGACCGGATAGCGTTCATGCGCATGGTTTCGGGCACCTTCAAGCGCGGCATGAAACTCACCCCGTCGGGTTCGGGCAAGCCGATCGCAATCCACTCGCCGATCCTGTTCTTCGCGCAGGACCGCGAGATCGCCGACACCGCCGAGGCTGGCGACATCATCGGCATCCCCAACCACGGCACGCTGCGCGTGGGCGATACGCTGAGCGAGCGCAACGACGTGCGCTTCACCGGGCTGCCCAACTTTGCGCCCGAAATCCTGCGCCGGGTGGTGCTGAAAGATCCGACCAAGACCAAGCAGCTACGCAAGGCGCTCGACGATCTGAGCGAGGAAGGCGTGATCCAGGTGTTCTATCCCGAGATCGGCGCGCAATGGATCGTCGGCGTGGTCGGGCAGCTCCAGCTCGACGTGCTGATCAGTCGTCTGGAAGCCGAATACAAGGTCGCCGCCGCACTCGAGCCCGCGCCGTTCGACACCGCGCGCTGGATCAAGGGCAGTGAGACCGCGCTCAAGGCCTTCGCCGACTTCAACGGCGCCAACCTCGCGCGCGACCGCGACGGCGATCCGGTGTTCCTCGCCCGCTCGGCCTGGGACGTCGGCTATCAGCAGGAACGCAATCCGGAGCTGGTCTTTGGGGCGACCAAGGAGCGGTAGCTCTCCGCTCACCGCTGGAGGGAGCGGACGGTTGCGCCCGTGGCCGTGCAGCCGCTATGCGCCCACCATGAGCACGCTTGGCCCGGTATCGCGCACATTCATCTCGCAGCGGCTGCGGCTGCATTATCTGGACTGGGGCAACCCGGAAAAGCCGCCGCTGCTGCTGGTCCACGGCGGGCGCGACCATGCGCACAACTGGGACTGGACGGCGCGGGCGCTGTGCGATGAGTGGCACATAATCGCGCTCGACCACCGCGGTCACGGCGACAGCGAGTGGGTTTCGGACGGCAACTATTCGGCGGGCGACATGGTCTACGACGTCGCCCAGCTGATCCACCAGCTCGATCTCGCCCCGGTCACGATCGTCGCGCATTCGATGGGTGGGCAGGTGTGCCTTCGTTATGCCGGGATCTATCCCGAGATGGTCCGCAAGCTGGTCGCGATCGAGGGGCTGGGTCCTTCACCGGACGTGCTCGCCAAGTTGATGGCCACGCCTTACCGCGAGAGGGTGCGCGAATGGATCGAAAAAAGCGCGCCTCGGCCGGGCGCATCCCGCGCAAGTACCCGACGATCGGCGATGCGCTGGCCCGGATGCGTGAGGAGAACACCTACCTCACCGCCGAGCAGGCCGAGCACCTGACGATCCACGGGGTCAACCGCAACGAGGACGGAACGTTCAGCTGGAAGTTCGATCCGCACCTCAACAACTGGCCGGTCGAGACCGGCTATGAAGAGCTTAAGGCGGTGTGGGAGGCGATTTCTTGCCCGACACTGCTGCTGTATGGGGCGAATAGCTGGGCCTCAAACCCTGAGAAGGACGGGCGGATCAAGTATTTCAATACGGCGCAAGTGATCGAGTTCGAGAATGCCGGGCACTGGCTCCACCACGACCAGTTCGACCGTTTCATCGCCACGCTGAGGGAGTTTCTGTAAGGAGCCGCCTTCCGCTTGCGGGAGGGGAGAAGGAGCAGCGTCATGGAGTTCACCGACCACCTGACCGACGACCACATCGCGATGATCGCCAAGCAGCCGGTATTCTTCGTCGCCACTGCCGCCGTCGAAGGCCGGATCAATCTCAGTCCCAAAGGGCTCGCCGACAGCTTCCGCGTGCTTGGGCCGAACCGTGTCGCCTATCTCGATCTCGGCGGGTCGGGCAACGAGACCCACGCCCATCTGACGGCGGACGGCCGGATCACGGTGATGATGTGCAACTTCGAGCAGCCCGCGCTGATCCTGCGGATCTATGGCACCGGCCGCGCGGTGCTGCCGCAGGATGCCGACTTTGCCGAGCTTTCCACGCATTTCGAGCTGCTTCCCGGCACCCGCCAGATCTTCGATATCGCCGTGCAGAGCGTCCAGACCTCGTGCGGCTGGGGCGTGCCACTGATGCACATCGATCGGGAGCGCGAGACGCTAGTCAAATTCCACCGCCAGTCCGATCCCGAAAAATGGATGGAGAAATTCCAGGGCCGGACGAAGAGCATCGACGGCCTGCCCACCCGTCCGACCGATCGCTTCATCGCCGGGAACGCCTGAGCGCGCCAACCGCTTGGACCAGCGGATGCGGATCACGGTTGCCAGCTACAATATTCACAAGGCGGTGGGGCTGGATCGCAGGCGCGATCCGGAGCGGATCATGGCGATCCTGCGCGAGGTCGACGCCGACGTCATCGCCCTTCAGGAATGCGATCGGCGGTTCGGCGAGCGTTTCAGCGTGATTCCACGCACCTTGCTCGACGACAGCCCTTGGTGCGCCGTGCCGCTGGCCGGTCGTCCGCATTCGCTGGGATGGCACGGCAACGCCATCCTCGTCCGCAAGGGCATCGGCATCGACGGGTGCTCGCCGGTGCCACTGCCGACGCTCGAGCCGCGCGGAGCGGTGTGCGCCGACCTGGCGATTGCCGGGAAGCCGCTGCGGATCGTCGGCATGCACCTCGATATCTCTGGCCTTCGTCGGCACCACCAGGTGCGCAGCGTTGTCGGCCACGTCACGCGGACGCCATCCCCCACAGTACTGATGGGCGACCTCAACGACTGGTCGCGCAATGGCCGAGCCTTGCGCGAATTCGGGGAGGGCTGGTCGACGATTGGGACCGGGTTGAGCTTTCCGGCGCGCCGGCCGGTGGCGCCGCTCGACAAGATCGTGGTTTCGCACGACCTGGTTGTTGCGGCGTGCGGGGTCCATCGCTCGGCGCTAGCCGCCGTGGGGTCGGATCACCTGCCGGTGTGGGCGACGCTGACGCTTTAGGCATTGCTGCCTAAAAAACGGGCAGCGTGATTGTGCGTCGCACAATTTTGATCTCATCAAAGTGTACGAACGTGCCGTTTTTGGGCTTGGCACGGCTCTTGCTGCGTGTGCGAAGCCGGTGATGGGTCCGGCGATCACAAACGGGGGCGTGCATGAAATTCATCATCGCCATCATCAAGCCATTCAAGCTCGACGAGGTGCGTGAAGCCCTCAGCGCGCTGGGCGTGGCCGGAATGACGGTGTCCGAGGTCAAGGGTTTCGGGCGGCAAAAGGGCCAGACCGAAATCTACCGCGGCGCTGAGTATTCGACCAACATGCTGCCCAAGGTGAAGATCGAGATCGCTGCCAGCGACGAACTGGCACCGCGGATCGTCGAAACTATCCAGCAGGTGGCCAGCACCGAGGCAATCGGCGACGGCAAGGTGTTCGTTATCGACCTCGCCTCCGCCACCCGCATCCGCACCGGCGAGACCGGGGACACTGCACTATGACTTCGATCGGGGGGACCCACATGATCCGTAAGATTCTCGCTGGCGCGGGCGCGCTGGGGACGAGCCTGTTCGTCTCCGCCGCCGCCTTCGCGCAAGAAGCAACCACCGCCGCGGTTACTGCGGCGCCCGCAGCCGCGCCCAGTCCCGCGGCGACTGAAGCCGCCGCGGCCGCCGCAACGACACTGATCAAGGCGCCGACAGTCGAGCAGATGGCGACGATGGTCAACAAGGGCGACACCGCCTGGATGTTGCTCTGCTCGGTGCTCGTGCTGATGATGAGCGTGCCCGCACTTGCGCTGTTCTACGGCGGGTTGGTGCGGACCAAGAACATGCTGAGCGTGCTGATGCAGGTGTTCATGATCGTCTCGATCGCGGGCCTGGTGTGGTGCTGCTGGGGCTATTCGATGGCCTTCACGTCAGCCGGCAGCCCGTTCCCCTCGCTGTTCGGCGGGTTCTCGAAGGCGTTCCTCGCCGGTGTCACCAGTGGGACTTACGCGGCGACGTTCTCGAACAACGTCTACCTGCCCGAACTCTCCTATGTCGTCTTCCAGATGACTTTCGCGATGATCACCCCGGCGCTGATCGTCGGGGCCTTCGCCGAACGGGTGAAGTTCACCCCGCTGATGGTCTTCATGGTGCTGTGGATGACCGTCGTCTATTTCCCGATCGCGCACATGGTGTGGTACTTCGCCGGTCCGGACTTCCTGCCCGACGCGCCGACCGACAGCGGGCTGCTCTATGGCTGGGGCGCGCTCGATTTCGCGGGCGGAACCGTGGTCCACATCAACGCCGGGATCGCCGGCCTGGTCGGCTGCCTGATGATCGGCAAGCGCGTCGGCTTCGGCAAGGAAGCTACCCCGCCGCACTCGCTGACGATGACGATGATCGGCGCGAGCCTGCTGTGGGTGGGCTGGTTCGGCTTCAACGCCGGGTCCAACCTGGAAGCCAATGGCGTTACCGCGGTAGCCTTTGTCAACACGATGGTCGCGACCTGCGCGGCGGCGGTGAGCTGGGCGATCGTCGAGCAGATCCACCACAAGCGCGCCTCGCTCCTAGGCGGCGTGACCGGCGCGGTCGCGGGGCTTGTTGCGATCACCCCGGCATCGGGCTTCGCTGCACCGATGACCGCGATCCTGCTCGGGTTCATCGTCTCGCCGATCTGCTACTTGTTTGTCAGCGTGGTGAAGAACGCGCTCAAGTACGACGATACGCTGGACGTCTTCGGGGTTCACTGCATCGGCGGGATCGTCGGCGCGCTGGGCACCGCGATCGTTGCCGACCCCGCGCTCGGCGGTCAGGGCTGGTTCGATTACACCGTGTTTCCGGCGGTTCCGGGGACCTACGACATGGCCGGGCAGTTCATCACCCAGGTCAAGGCGGTGGCATTGACCCTCGTCTGGTCGGGGATCGGTTCGGCGGTGCTGTTCTTCATCGTCGACAAGCTTTTCGGCCTGCGTCCCACCGAGGAAGGCGAGCGCGAAGGGCTCGACCTCTCCGAGCATGGCGAGCGCGCCTACAACTACTAGACTTCAAGAGCTTGGCGGGGCCGGAGGAACGTATCCTCTCGCACGAACCCCAGTCCCGCCATCCGCTGTTCCTCCTGCGAACAGACTCAAGGGGTCCGAGCCAGCCGCTCGGGCCCCTTTTTTATTCGGATGACTGCGCTGTGCCCGCCCCGCGCCAGCGCTCCCGGATCGCGTCGCTTGTGTCACGGCTGCCGTCATGGCTCCAGCCGGGTTGGCGCCACAGATAGCCAGCCTTGTGCCGCCACGGTGCGGTCCACAGGTCGCGGGCGATGCCGATCCATTCGTGAAACACGCTCCACAGCAGGTTGAAGCTGCCGAGCTGCTTGACGATGCCGTAGTGGATGCGCACGTCGTCGCGCTCGGGTTGAAAGGTGCCGAACGCCTTGTCCCAAACAATAAAAGTCCCCGCATAGTTTCGGTCGAGATAGACCGGATTGGTAGCGTGATGGACGCGGTGATGGCTCGGCGTGTTCATCACCGCCTCGAACCAGCGCGGCAGCCGCCTGATCGCCTCGGTGTGGATCCAGAACTGATAGATCAGGTTGAAGCCGCCGACGATCGCGATCATCGCCGGGTGAAACCCGATCAGCGCGAGCGGAATCCGGAACACGAAGCTCAGCGCGATGAACCCGGTCCAGGTCTGGCGCAGCGCGGTCGACAGGTTGTAGTGCTGGCTCGAATGGTGGTTGACGTGGCTAGCCCAGAACCAGCGCACCCGGTGGCCCAGGCGATGCTGCCAATAGTAGCCGAGGTCGTCGGCCAGGAAGCACAAGACCCACGCCCACCACGACCACGGCACGGTGACCACTCGGTGCTGATAGAGCCACAGCGCCGCCGTGGCGATCGCGCCCGCGCTCAGCAGCCCGGCCACGGTCGAACCCAGCCCGAAGGCGAGGCTGACGAGCGTATCGGTCGGCTCGTACGCGTCGGGCGCGCGCCGCCGGGACCAGACCATTTCCGCCAGCACGAGGAGAACAAAGGCGGGCACCGCGTAATCGACCGGGCTAAAGTGCGGTCCCACCACGAAAACTAACCCAGCCTGCGCAAGCTGCCCGCCCACGACTGAGCCTGGTCACCGAGGTCGAGGGTTATCGCCCCGAAGGTCTTTTCTGCGGTGGAAACGGTCATGAAGGTCCGGTCGAGCCGGACCCCGGCGTGACCGTCGAGCAACCGCGCCACCCAACGCGCGCCGTGGCGGCGCAGCAGCATCACCCGCCCGCTCGAATCGCGCAGTAACGCTCCGATCCCCGCCCGGTCGAGCGCGACGTCCTGCGCCTCGAATCCGCACAGCGCCTCGCTCGCCAGCCGGCGCGCTTCGGCGGGATCGCGCAGTCGCGGGTCGCCGCCCAGCTCCAGCCGCCGGGCGAGCCACGCCAGCAGCACGATCGCCGCCAGCGACCCGCCGAACTGAAGCGCGTGCGCGATCATCCGGCCTTTGCAGCGAGCATATCGAGCAGTGGGGCAATGGGTGCCAGGTCGTAGCCCGCCCCAGCGGCGGTGGCACAAAGCGCCTGAGGATCGGCCCCGGCGCTTGCCTCGGCGAGTGCCCACAAGAGCGTCGAGCGCGTGCCCGAACGGCAATAGGCGAGCACGCGCGATTCGCCTGCCCGATCCAGCGCGGCGCGCATCGCGGTGACCTGCGCTTCCGAAAAACCGGCATGGGTGACTGGGATCTCGACGTAGTCGAGCCCCGCCTGGCTGGCGGCTTGTGCGATTTCGGCTCCCGGCGTCTGATCGCCCGATTCGCCTTCGGGCCGATTGTTGACGATCAACGCGACCCCCAGATCGCGCGCGCTGGCGACATCCTCGAGATCGATTTGAGGGCTCACCAAGACCCATTCGTTCAAGTGGCGAAACTTCTCGCTCATACCTTTGCTGCCTCCAAGCTTCGCCTCTGCCCGAGCCGCCGAAGCCAGGCAAGCCAACACCCACGCTGGCCAAAATGTCACAGCTGCGCAAAGCGCGATCCGGCAACGGCCTGAATCCGTTCGCCTTGCCTCAATTTTCTGGTTATAAGCCCGCCCGCGTAGGCGAGGTTCGGCCGTTTTCCCGGTTTCACTTTGCAAGCAGTGCGGTGGGTGCAGTCGTTCGGCCCCGCCCGCAAGTTTGGCAATGAACGTGTTTAAGGTGTGTTCGGGGAAATGGGTTTCGATAGAGGGCGGCGCGGCCGAGGTCGCGACAAGCGCGACGGTTTCGGTGAAGAATCGTTTGATCCTTACGGCGGCGGTGGTGGCGGCTTTGGCGGCGACCGTGGCGGATTCGGCGGCGGTGGTGGCGGAAGCCGCTTCGGCGGCGGCGGAGATCGTCCCAGCTATGGCGGTGGTGGTGGCGGCGGCTATGGCGGCGGTGGTGGAAGCCGCTTCGGTGGCGGTGCCGGTGGCCCGCCGCGTGGAGGCGGTGGCGGGGGCATGCCCGCGCAAGTCGTCGGCACGGGCAGCGGCAAGGTCAAGTTCTTCAATGTCCAGAAGGGCTTCGGCTTCATCAGCCGCGACGATGGCGGTGAGGACGTGTTCGTCCACATCAGCGCGGTCGAGCGCGCCGGTCTAGAAGGCTTGGCCGAAAACCAGGAGCTCCAGTTCAACTTGGTCGATCGCGGTGGCAAGATTTCGGCTAGCGACCTGCAGGTCGTCGGCGACGTCATTCCGGTCGAGAGCCGCGCCGCGGCAGCTCCGCAGCGCTCGCTGACCGGCGAGAAGGCGACCGGGACGGTCAAGTTCTTCAACGCGATGAAGGGCTTCGGATTCATCACCCGCGATGACGGCCAGCCCGACGCGTTCGTCCACATCAGTGCGGTCGAGCGTTCTGGCATGAACGGCCTGAACGAAGGCGATCGGGTGGAATTCGACCTCGAGGTCGACCGACGAGGCAAGCACTCGGCGGTCAACCTGGTGCCGCGTCAGGACTGACCGACCGTTGGGCTTAGGCCCTGGCACAGCGCCCGGCCTCGATTTGACCGGGGGCTTGTCCACTTCTAGATACGCGCAAATGGCGGCCCCCGATGATCGGGCGCCGCCATTTGTCGTTTGCGCTTCCACCTGCTCAGCGACGCGAGGGAAACTGCCGATGTCGATCACTCCGCTCATGCCCGTATACCCCCGGTGCGAGGTGCGCCCGGTGCGCGGCGAGAACTGCCACCTGATCGGCGAAGACGGTCGCCGCTTCCTCGATTTCGCTAGCGGGATCGCGGTCAACATCCTCGGCCATTCCCACCCGGGACTGATCGGAGCGATCCAGCGCCAGGCCGAAACGTTGATGCACGTTTCGAACCTCTACGGCAGCCCACAGGGGGAAGTTCTGGCGCGGCGCCTCGTCGATCTGACGTTTGCCGATACGGTGTTCTTCACCAATTCCGGTGCGGAAGCGGTCGAGTGCGCGATCAAGACCGCGCGCGCGTTTCATCAGTCCGTGGGCGACGATCAAAAGTACGAACTGATCACCTTCAAGAACGCGTTCCACGGGCGGACGATGGCGACGATTAGCGCCTCAAATCAGGACAAGATGCACAAGGGCTTTCTACCCCTGCTGGAAGGCTTCAAGTACGTCGATTTCGACGATCTTGCCGGCGCCCAGGCCGCGATCGGGCCCAAGACCGCTGGCTTCCTGGTCGAACCGATCCAAGGCGAGGGCGGCATTCGCGAGGCTTCGCCCGCGTTCATCGAGGGCCTGCGCGCGCTGGCCGACGAACATGGCCTGATGCTGATCTTCGACGAGGTCCAATGCGGCGTCGCGCGCACCGGGAAGCTCTATGCCTACGAACACTACGGCGTGACGCCCGACATCATGGCGACCGCCAAGGGTATCGGCGGCGGCTTCCCGATGGGTGCATGTCTCGCCACCGCGCACGCCGCGCGCGGCATGGGGCTTGGCACCCACGGCTCGACGTACGGCGGCAATCCGCTGGCTATGGCTGCTGGCGGCGCGGTGCTCGATGTCGTGGCCGACGAGGCGTTCCTGGCTGAGGTCACAGCCAAGGGCGAGCGTCTGCGCAGCCGCCTCGAACAGTTCATCGGCAATTATCCGGAGCTGTTCGAGCTGGTCCGCGGCAAGGGCCTGATGCTGGGCTTGAAGATGAAGTCCGAGAGTCGGCCGTTCGTCGCCCACCTTCGCGACAACCACGGGTTGCTGACGGTGGCTGCGGGCGACAACACCGTGCGGGTGATCCCGCCGCTGGTAATCGACGATGCTCACATCGACGAGTTCATGGAAAGGCTCTCGGCCGGCGCGGCCGACTACCGTCTCGAGCCGGTGGCGACATGAGCGGTCCGGCCCCCAGGCACTTCCTCGACCTGTGTGACGCGGGAGGCGACGCGATCGCGGCAATGCTCAACGACGCACTCGAGCGAAAGACGGTCCGCGCCGCCTGGCCCAAGGGCCAGCCCGATGCCGACGCGCCGCTCGCCGGGCGCGTGCTCGCGATGATCTTCGAGAAGGCCTCGACCCGCACCCGGGTAAGCTTCGACGTCGCGATGCGCCAGCTCGGCGGCAGCGCGCTGGTGATGGAGGCCGGATCGATGCAACTGGGCCGCGGTGAGACGATCGCCGACACCGCCCGCGTGCTCAGTAGGATGGTCGATGCGATCATGATCCGCACTCACGATCACGCCCAGATCGAGGAGATGGCGCGGCACGCGACCGTGCCGGTGATCAACGGCCTGACCGACCGCTCGCATCCGTGCCAGATCGTCGCCGACCTGCTGACCCTGATCGAGCGGGGCCATGCGCTGCCCGGCCTGCAACTCGCCTGGCTGGGGGACGGCAACAATGTGCTCAATTCGCTGATCGAGGCGGCGGGGCTGATGAACTTCACGGTCCGCGTCGGCGGCCCGGAGGGCTACGAGCCCGACCGCGGCTTCGTCGAGCGCGCCCGCGCCGCGGGGGTGAAGTGGTGCTGACGCAGGACGCGCGCGAGGCGGTTGCGGGAGCGCAGGCGGTGGTCACCGACTGCTGGGTCTCGATGGGCCAGCGCGAGAGCAATGCACAGATCGTCGCGATGCAGCCCTATCAGGTCGATGAGACGCTGATGGCCGCCGCTGCCCCGAGCGCGACCTTCCTCCATTGCCTGCCCGCGCACCGCGGCGAGGAAGTGGTCGATTCCGTGATCGACGGGCCGCAATCGGCAGTGTGGGACGAGGCTGAGAACCGCATCCATGCCCAGAAGTCGGTCTTGCGGTGGGTCTTCGGCCAGTTGTGAGCGAGGCGGCGACAACGCGGGCGGAGACCGGCTTCGACCGCGTCCTGCGCTTTACCCTGCCTGATCGCCATGCCCGCGGACGGATCGTCCGGCTCGGCCCGGTGCTCGACGAGATCCTCTCGGCGCACGCCTATCCGGCGTCGATCAAGCACCTGCTGGCCGAGGCGCTGGCGCTCGCGGCGCTTTTGGGCAGCCTGCTGAAGGGTAACGACGGAGACCAAGCGGGCGGGCAGTTGACTCTGCAGGCGCAGACCGAGGACGGCGCGATTCGGCTGCTGGTTTGCGACTTTCGCGGCGGCGAACTGCGCGGCTACGTTCAGCACGATGCCGAGAAAGTCGCCGCACTGGGCGCCAACCCTCCGCTGTTCGCGCTGTTCGGACGCGGCTATCTGGCGATCACTTTCGACATTGGCGAGACCGGTCAGCGCTATCAGGGGATCGTCCCGCTCGAAGGGGCATCGCTCGCCGAAGCTTGCGAGGCCTATTTCGCTCAGTCCGAGCAGGTGCCCACCCTGATCCGGGTGGGCGTGCGCTCGGGACCGGAGGGCTGTGTCGCGGGCGGGCTGCTGGTCCAACACCTGGCCGAGGGTGAGGAGGGACGCGAGCGACTGCATGTGCGGCTCGACCATCCCGAGTGGGAGCACGTCGCGGTTCTCGGGGGTAGCATTCGCCACGAGGAACTGGTCGATCGCCAGCTCGGACTGGAAAGCATCGTCTGGCGGCTGTTCCACGAAGAACGCGAAGTTCGCGTCGATCCGGGCCAGCGCCTCGTGCGAGGCTGCCGTTGCACGATCGAGCATTACCGCGGCGTGATCGCGCGCTTTCCACCCGACGAGATCGCCGCGATGCGCGACGACGACGGGGTCATCGTGGTCGATTGCGCGTTCTGTTCGAGAGATTTCCGGATCGTCGAGGTCTAGGCGTCGCTTCCGCTCAACGCGCGCAGGCAACGCTTCATCGACAGGTGTTGTTAAGCTATGCGCGGCTACATAGCCCGGCGAATTGCAACGGCGATTGTGCGAACGATGAGTGGTGGACGAACGACGACCCGGCGAATCCGGATTTCGGGCCAATGTCTTGCCGCCGTCGCCTGCCTCGTCGGTGGGGCAGCGCTGGGTCAGGGTGTGCAACTGGCGATGCTCGATCGGCTCGATCCGGGGATGTGGGAAATCCGCATGCGCGACAGCCGCCAGAGCGAGCGCGTGTGTCTCGAGGATGGCCGCCGCCTGATCCAGCTGCGTCATCCCAATCTGACGTGCCGCCAGTTCGTGGTTGAGGATGAGCCGGGTTCGGTGACGATCCACTACGTTTGCCCGGGCCAGGGTTCCGGGCGCACCCGTCTGCGGTTCGAAACTCCGCGGCTGGTGCAGGTCGAGAGCGCCGGCGTCGCTTCGCGCCTTCCCTTCGATTTCGCCGCCGAGGCGCGCCGGGTCGGAGACTGCGGCAAGTCCTGACGCGCTTGCCAGCCCTTGGTGCGGCGCTTAGCTGGTCGCGATGGTTGCGCTTTCCTCAACGCCTACCCGTCGCGAAGCGGTCGTCCTGCTCTCCGGCGGACTCGATTCGATGGTCGCTGCCGGGCTCGCGCGCGAACAGGGGTTTGCGCTCAACGCGCTAACAATCGACTACAATCAGCGCCACCGGGTGGAGATAGAGGCGGCGCGGCGGATAGCCGAACGGCTCGACGCCGCGCGCCACGTCGTCCTCCCGCTCGATCTGCGCGCCTTCGGCGGCTCGGCGCTGACCGACGACATCGCGGTGCCCAAGGGCGGGCTCGAGCCGGGGATCCCGGTGACCTATGTACCCGCGCGCAACCTGGTGTTCCTCTCGCTGACCCTGGCCTGGGCCGAGGCGCTGGGCGCGCGCGACATCTTCATCGGGGTCAACGCGCTCGACTATTCGGGCTATCCCGATTGCCGTCCCGAATTCGTCGCCGGGTTCGCCGCGCTCGCCGACCTGGCGACCAGGGCAGGCAGCGAAGGGAAGGGATTCCGTGTCCACGCCCCGCTCCAGCACTTGGGCAAGGCCGACATCGCGCGCGAGGCGGCGCGGCTCGGCCTCGAGCCAGGGTGGAGCTGGTCGTGCTACGATCCCGGCGACGATGGCCGCGCCTGCGGATTGTGCGACAGTTGCCGGTTGCGCCGCGCGGGGATGGACGAAGCGGGGGTAAAGGATACAACGCCTTACGCTGCTTGAAGAAAACCAGAAGGAACGAGGATGAACGAGGCACCTATCGCACCCGCCGAGCGGCGGGCGACCGGCTATAGCTGGTACGTGCTGGTCGTCCTGGTGGTAGTCTACATTCTCAACTTCATCGACCGGCAGGTGGTCAGCATCCTCGCGGTCGATATCAAAGCCGATCTGGCTCTCACCGACAGCGAAATGGGTTTCTTGGGAGGCGCAGCGTTCGCGGTGTTCTATGCGCTGTTCGGGATTCCGCTGGGCCGGCTGGCGGACAACTGGCACCGAGTGCGCTTGCTGGGGACCGGGCTCGCCTTATGGTCGATGATGACCGCCCTGTCGGGGTTTGCCTACAACCAGTTTTCGCTGACGATGGCGCGGATGGGGGTTGGGGTGGGCGAGGCGACAGCCAGCCCGACCGCCTATTCGCTGATTTCGGATTACTTCCCCAAGCGCCAGCGCGCCACCGCGCTGGCGATCTATTCGTCCGGTCTCTATCTGGGCGGAGGGGTCTCGCTGCTGATTGGCGCGAGCGTCGTCGCAGGCTGGAACAAGGCCTATCCCGGCGGCGGCCCACTGGGGCTGGTCGGATGGCAGGCGGCGTTCCTGGCGGTGGGCATCCCGGGGCTGCTCGTCGCGCTTTGGGTCGCGACGTTGCGCGAACCGCTGCGCGAGGGCGGCTCGAAGGGTTCGCCGCGGCCCTTTGGCGAGTTTCTGGCGGACCTGTCAGCCATCGTCCCGCCGTTCACGCTGCTCGGCGCTTGGCGGCGGGGTCCGCAGGCTTTCGCGCTAAACCTCGCCTTTGCCGCCTCTATGGTCGCATTGGCCTGGGGAATGATTGGGCTGACCGGCAACCTTCCGCAGTGGTCGGCGGTCTGCTTGGGGTATTATGCCGTATTCTCGTGGGCAACGGCGCTGCGCCGGCGCGACCCGGCGACCTTTCGCCTGGTCTGGGGAACGCCTGCGTTCCTGTGCACCGCGCTGGGCTATGGGCTGGTTTCGCTGGCGGCCTATGCCCTTGCGTTCTGGTCAGCGCCTTACGCGGAAACCGTGCTGCGATTGCCCAAGCAGGAACTCGCCTTCGTTCTTGGCGCCAACGGCGCGCTGGCCGGGTTTCTCGGGGTAATCGGCGGCGGCCGTATCGCCGACGCATTGCGAGCGCGGAATCCGGCGGGGCGCATCCTGGTCATCATGTTCGGGGTGGTCGCCCCGATTGCGCCGATCTGGATAGGCTATACCACGGCCAATCCGACTTTGTTCTACGCGATGAACTTCCTGGCCGGGATGTTCGGGGCAACCGCGCTGGGCGCGGCGGCCGCGACGACGCAGGATCTGGTCCTGCCGCGGATGCGGGGCACCGCGACTGCTGCGTTCTTCCTCGCCACGACCCTCGTCGGCCTGTCGTTCGGCCCGTACATGGTCGGTCAAATTTCCGACTTTGCCGGGACCATGGTCGAGGGCCGCCTGGTCGGCGATCTGCGAACGGGAATTCTCTCCCTGATCGCGGTTGCGCCGGTGGCGCTGGGTCTTCTGCTCTACGCGTATCGCGCGGTGCCCGCAGCGGAAGCTAGCCTCAACCATCGGTCGGGTGAAGCCGGATAGTCCAGCTGACGGCGGCGAACAACGGCTGCCGCCGGGAACGCACTCTGCCGCCTTGGCGGAAACGCTCGTTCGCTGGGGTCCCTCTCGCCCCTGCGTTGCACGGTCGCCGATCTACACCGACCCGCCGTGGTTGCCCTTGGAACCCTCGCGGCAACGAGTGTCGCGCAGCGTGGATTGGTTGACGGTGCCAGCGATGCGATGCGACTCGGTTCGAGAGGCTCCATCGGCAACCTCAAGCAGCGGTGGATCAAAATAGATCGGCATGACCTCAGTCACGAAAAAGGGGGCCGGATTGCTCCGGCCCCCAATTCGTTTCGATCCAGTCCGAGTGGACCGGGATCGCGATCCTTACATGCCCGAACCCGGACCGTAAGTGATCTCGACGCGGCGGTTCTGCAGTTCGCGAACCCCGTCGGCAGTCGGCACGCGCGGCTGGCTTTCGCCAAACGCCTGCGCCGTGATGCTGCCATCCGGCACACCGTGCGATGTGAGGTAGCCACGAACCGAACCATTGCGACGCTCGGCCAGACCCATGTTGTATTGGGTCGAACCCGAACGGTCGGTGTGGCCCGCAAGCATGATCGGAACGCTGGCGCAGTTGCCATAGGCACCGACGGCGTTGTCGAGGATGGTCGCCGCTTCAGGCGTGATGTCCGACTTATCCCAGTCGAAGAACACGATGTACGGACCCTTGTTGCAGACCGGCTGCACCATCGGGGGCGGCGGGGGCGGCGGGGGCGGCGGTGGCGGCGGTGCGGCAACGGGTTCCGGCATCGGTTCGGCGCCACCGAAGTTGTAGGCCAACGTGCCGAGCAGGCTGTGCGAACGCCACTTTGTGCGAACATCGCGACCGGCGGCATCAACCAGATCGACCTTGCGGGCATTGAAGAAGCGGTACTTGATACCCGCATCCCAATGATCGGAGATCGGCGCGCGGACGCCCGCGATCGCCTGCCAGGCAAAGCCGGTGTCCGAATCGTTGAGGAAGCCCGGCCCGGTCGAGTTGACCGAGAGGTCAGACTTGATCCGCGCCACGCCGACGCCGCCGCCGACAAAGCCCTGCAGGCCATCATCAGCACCAAAATCGAGCATGCCGTTGACCATGAACGACAACGCGGTCGCCTCGCCACCGACATAGTCATAGGACCCCGGGCCGGCCGAACCGGCAGCCGTTGCACCAGAACCGGTCGCAGCGATACGGCCCGAATTGACGGTCAGCGTATCGGCATCCGCACCGCGGTAGCCAGCTTCGGCTTCGAGGCGGAAGCCGCCGAAATCGTAACCGACGATACCGCCGAAGTCGTAACCAGTATCGGAGTCAACGGTGACGGCGTTGCTTACCCCGGCCACCCTGAAATCCTGGTCTTCGAGGATCATGACACCCCCGTCGAGCTCGACGTACCATGAGTCATCGCGTGCCAGCGCGGGCGTAGCCAGCGCAGTCGACGCCATGGCCAAGCCAATGACCAATTTCCGCATTATCGTTTCCCCTTTTACAATCGAAATGCCAAAGTTCCGGCGGTTTATCTATCGGTGAAGCCACCGTGGTGCAAGCGGGCAAAATTCGGACCCTGTTGCAGCAAAGCCACGCTTGTGTGCGGCATCCGTGCAGTTCGGTGCGGATAATTCCCTCATGTCAGCCCCCAAATGCCCGATCATCGGGTTTGTTCCCCTCAACTCGTCGCAAGTATCCCTGCGCTCACCAGCTTCGCTAAAGGGTTACCGACCACTACGCGGACTTCCTGGTCGATCGTCGCCCCGTCGGTGGGCGTTGCCGGAACGACACACCGTTGCCAGGGATCGGTGTAATGGCGAAAGCACGCCGCCGACTTCTCGTAGACTTGCAGCACGGTGCGCGAGGCGATGAAGCCCATCCGCGCCCGCGCTGCGCAAGTGCTGCAGCAGTTCCATCGCGAGGTTGTCGTACCCTTCGGACAGCGCCGCGTACCACACGGCGGGCGAAGTCCGGGTCGGTGCGACGCAGCCGGTAGACGTTGCTCACCGCCAGATCGGCCGAGGCGGCGGCGGCGGCGGCGTTGGATGTCGCGGCGAGTTCGGCGAGGAAGCGTTCGATCCGCCGCTTGTCGCGAGGCGAGTTGCGGCCGGTGGGGGTGGCGCGCGGGCCGACCTTGCGGATCGCGTCCCACGCGGCCCGGAAGTCGCGGTCGAAGTCACGGCGGCGATAGGCGGTCGAAGAACTTATCCCACGCCCTCGCATGCAGCGTCCACGCCGAACCGTCGCGCAGCGATTGCAGGAACGGCGCGACCCAGAAAGGCGCGGTTCCTCGTTTGGTCTGGCTCATGTGCGTTGGCCCACTTTTCGATGAAAGGGTCGCGCGGACACGAAAACGGCGGCGGCCCTGCGGCCTCGCCGTTTCGACTCGGTCCATCGCGAATGTTCCCGTTATGTACCGATCGAGCGTGACGATGTCAAGCCAAAAGAACCGATCCGGTTATCAACTCGCACTGGCCTTGCCGAACTCCGTCGCCTAGAGGCCCGCGCCATGCTCCGCCGCCTCTACGAATGGACCCTGGCCAAGGCCGCACACCCCCACGCGGTGTGGTGGCTGGCGCTGTTCGCGTTCGTCGAGGCGAGCTTCTTTCCGGTCCCGCCGCACCCGCTGCTGGGGCTGATGTGCCTGGCCGAGCCGAAGAAGGCGGTGCGTTTCGCCGCGGTGGCGACGATCGCCTCGGTCGCCGGCGGCCTGCTCGGCTACGCGATCGGCCGGGGGCTGTACGACACCATCGGCACCCAGCTCCTCAGCGTGCTGGGGATGACCGAAAGCTTTCCGGTCGCGGCGTGCTATCTGCGCGAATACGGGGCCGAGATCATCATGATCAAGGGCGCGACCCCGATCCCGTTCAAGCTGCTGACGATCACCGCCGGATTCATCCACATGCCGCTGCTGCCGTTCATCGGCGCCAGCCTGGTCAGCCGCACGATCAGCTTCATGATCGTTGGCGTGCTGTTCCGCCTGTTCGGCGCGCCGATCAAGGCGTTCATCGACAAGTACCTGGGGCTGGTGACGGTGGGCTTCGTGGTGGTGGTGGTCGCCGGCTTCCTCGCGCTGACGCTGCTGGGCGGCGGCGGCGAACAGGCCAAGGGCAAGTGCGAGGCCGCGGTAGCGGCAGCGGCCTGATCAGGCGGCCATATACCGCGGCACCGCGATGTTCTGCTCCATCGCCCGCGCCTGGGCGATCTCGTAGGCGGTCTGCATCCTCAGCAGCGTGTCCATCTTCACCCCGAACGCCTTTTCGATCCGCAACGCCATCACCGGCGAAAGCCCCGCATGACCGTTGAGCAGGGTCGACAGCGCCTGCCGCGTCACGCCCAGGGCGACCGCCCCGCCGGTAACGCTCAGGCCGTGCGCAGCGAGAATCTCGGTGCGGATGAAATCGCCGATATGGGGCGGGCTGTGCATGGGCATCGGAGGCGTCCTAATGATAGTCTTCGAGATCGAGAATGGTAATGGTCCGGGTCACGTCGTTCACATCGAACGTCATCCGGTAATTGGCGATGACGTGCAGGCTCCAGCGGCTGTCGCTCAAGCGATGCGCCTTCCCCAGGGCCAGCGTTCGCAATTCGTCGCTATGATCCATCGCGTCGAGAAAGAAGAACTGCTTGCGGAGCTTGTCGATCGTCCGGGCATCGAGCTTCGAGGGGTGGTTGCGCTTGTACAGCCGTTCGAGGCCCTTGTGCCGCAAGCTGGCTATCTCCACCGGCTGTTGCATAGCGGATGACGATGTCGTGTGTCAGGCGTCAGGCGACATCACGAAGAAGGCTTCCCGCTCAACCCACCCGCCAGTCGATCGCCCCGCGCCCGTTCGCCGCAAGAAACGCGTTCGCCTTGCTGAACGGTTTCGAGCCGAAGAACCCGGCATGGGCCGACAGCGGGCTGGGATGCGCGCTCGCCACGACGAGGTGGGGCGAGCCCGCGCCGAGCCCCGCCACCCCCGCCGCCTTCTTCCTCGCGTGGCTGCCCCATAGGATGAACACGCTCGGCTCGGCGCGCGCGGCGACCGCGGCGACCGCGGCGTCGGTGAACTCCTCCCACCCGCGGCCCTGGTGCGATCCGGCCTGCCCGGCCTCGACCGTCAGCGCGTTGTTGAGCAGCAGCACGCCCTGGTCGGCCCAGCGGCTCAAGTTGCCGTGGGCGGCCGGGGGGATGCCGAGATCGGCTTCCAATTCCTTGTAGATGTTGCGCAGGCTGGGGGGAATCGCGATTCCCTCGGGCACCGAGAACGACAACCCGTGCGCCTGGCCGGGCCCGTGGTAGGGGTCCTGCCCCAGGATCACGACCCTGACCGCGTCGAGCGGCGTGCGTTCCAATGCGGCCAGGCGCGTCCCGCGCGGCGGATGGATCGTCTTGCCCGCGCGCTCCTCGGCGCTCAGGAACCCGCCCAGCGCGCGCAGCCGCGGCGTCGCCAGCACCGGCTCGAGCGCCGCGCGCCAGGTTGCGGGAAGAGGGGAATCCGGCATCGCCCTGGCTTAGCGCCGGACCGTGCGCTGCGCCAAGCGGGCCGCTTTGCCTTTCCCCGGCAATGCTCCTAGGGGTTTGCCCCAATGACCGTTCATTTTCATGAGGAAGACCTGCCCGCCGGCGTGCTCGCCCCCGGCCCGGTCGCCGTCGATACCGAGACGCTGGGGCTGATCACGCCGCGCGACCGGTTGTGCCTGGTCCAGATCAGCGATGGCGGCGGCGACGAGCATCTCGTCCGCTTCGCCGCCGACAGCAGCTATGCCGCGCCCAACCTGCGCAGCGTGCTGGCCGATCCGGCCAGGCTCAAGCTGTTCCACTTCGCCCGCTTCGATCTCGCCGCGATTCATCACTACCTCGGGGTGATGGCGACCCCGGTGTTCTGCACCAAGATCGCCAGCAAACTGACCCGGACCTACACCGACCGGCACGGCTTGAAGGAGATCGTCCGCGAACTGCTCGCCAAGGAGATTTCCAAGCAGCAGCAATCGAGCGACTGGGGGGCCCCCACGCTGAGCGACGCGCAGCAGGAATACGCCGCCTCCGACGTGCGCTATCTCCACGCGATGCACGCGATCTTCGTTGCCCGGCTCGAGCGCGAGGGGCGCACCGCGCTCGCCCAGGCGTGCTTCGATTTCCTGCCGACCCGCGCCCTGCTCGATCTGGCCGGCTGGGCCGATCGCGACATCTTCAGCCACGAGTAAGGCGGCGGCGAGTTAAGGCATCGGCGCAATGACCGTCCAGGCCGACCAGATTCGCTCGAAGCGCCGCAACTTCGCCACCCCCGGCGGATCGCACGACCGGGTGGTCCGCACCCTGGCGGTGGCGCTGCCCGCCGCGGTCGGCGTACTCGCCGCGATCATGGTGTTCAGCCCGCTCAGCCCACGCGGCGAGGTCAGCTTCCTGCTCGATCGCAACAAGGTCGCGGTGGTCGACGACCGGCTCAAGGTCGATCGCGCGATGTACCGCGGCGAGGACGACCAGGGCCGGCCGTTCTCGATCACCGCCGGATCGGCGGTCCAGCACACCGCCGCCAACCCGGTGGTGGCGATGCAGGAGCTGGTCGCGCGGATGCTGCTGGCCCAGGGACCCGCGGTGCTCTCCGCCAACGCCGGCGCCTACGACATGGACGCGCAACGGATGCGGATCTTCGGCCCCGTGATGTTCGCCACCGCCGATGGCTATCGCATGACCGCCGAGGACGTCGACATCGATGTCGACAAACAGCGGATGGCAAGCCGGGGCCGCGTCTCCGGCGAAGTGCCTGCGGGGACCTTCACCGCCGACCGGATTGTCAGCGATCTCAACGCACGAACGGTGACGCTGGATGGAAACGCTCGGCTGCGGATGACGCCCGGGCGGATGCGGATGCCATGAGGCAGCGCCCTTCCCCCGGCGTCGCCAAGCGGTTAAGGCGCGATTCCATGGACACCCGCCCGACCCTCGCTGTGCGTTCCCTGGCCTTGCGCGCGCTGACCGCCGGGTTCGCGGCAGGCACGGCTCTGCTCGCCGGAGCGGGCTGGGTGGCCCAGGCGCAGGGCATCTCGGGGTTCAACAGCAACCAGCCGGTCAACTACTCGGCTGACCGGATCGAGCTGCAGGACCGCCAGAACCGGGTGGTCCTGTCGGGCAACGTCGATATCCGCCAGGGCGATCTCAGGCTCAACGCGGCGCGGACCACGGTCGCCTATACCGACACCGCGAGCCTGGCGATCCAGCGGATCGACGCCACCGGCGGGGTCAAGGTCGATCGCGGCAGCGAGACGGCCCGCGGCGACGTCGCGATCTACGATTTCAACCGCCGGATCATCACCATGGTCGGCAATGTCGGCCTGCGCCGCGGCGCCGACACGCTCAACGGCGGGCGGCTGGTGATCGATCTGAACAGCGGCGTCTCGAGCGTCGATGGCCGCGCCGGCGGCTCATCATCGGCGCTGGGGACGAGCTCGGGCCGCGGCGGGCGCGTTAGCGGGAGCTTCGCGGTGCCGAAGAAGAACTGACGCCGCCGTCTTCACCGACCTACCGGACCCGCTCCACGGCGGCCGCCGCCCGGGCGATTTCGGTTAGGCCCTGGGCTAGCAGCAACCCGGCGCTCTGGCTGTTGGCCATAAGTTCGCGATGTAGCGCCACGAGCCGTTCGACCAGCCGGGTCAACCGCTTGCCGCGCCAGCGGCGCAGCTGGTTGGTGAGATCGGGCGCGTCGCGGAAGAACACCCGGCGCGCCTGGCGTTCGCTCTCCATGAAGCGCTGGACATCGCCGCGCGGCCCCATCCGCGCCGCAAGCTGGGCGAGCTGCGCCGCCCGTCGCTCGAACGCCAGGAGCAGACCCACCGGATTCAGCGACAGCTCGCGCAGCCGCGTCAGCTCGGCCGACAGGCGCCCGACATCGCCGCCGAGCACGCAATTGACGATCGGCATGAATCCGTCGTCCTCGTTCTTCGCCCCGATCGCGTCGAGCGCCTCGGCATCGGCGGTCCTTGGCGCCTGCGGCCCGGCGTCGAGATACAACGCAAGCTTTTCGATCTCGCTGCGCGCCATCCGCGTGTCGAGCGCACAGGCCTTGGCGATCCGTTCCGCCAAGGCGCCATCGATCCGCACCCCCGCCGAATCGGCCATCGTGCGCACCGCCTGCGCCACCGCGGGCAGGTCGGGAGCGTAGAACATCGCCACCAGCGCATCCTTGCGCTCGGCCAGCAGCTTGGCCACGCGGCTCTTATCGGTCGCCGAGGTAGCCACGATCAGCACCGGGCAGGCCTCGACTTCGTCGGCCAGGAGGTTCTCCACCGCCTCGCTGGTCTCGTCGCCCGCGGTGCGGACGAAAATGTAGCGCGCACCGCCGAACAAGGAAGTAGAGCGCGCCTCGTCCGAGAGCAGCACCGGGTCCTTGCGCAGATCCGCCCCGGCAAGTTCGACCCGCTCGATCCCGGCTGGCAGCAGCGCGACGATCGCCTGTGCGGCATCGTGAGCGCCCGCCTCGTCGGGTCCGCAGAAATAGAAGGTCCGGCATTCGCGCGCGGCCCGCGCGGCGGTGGCGGCGAAGTTGGCCTGGGTGGCTTTCATCGTGCGGCCTTCACTTGCTGGCGCTATCTCCGCCTGAACGCAGCCGCAGCGAAACTTTGGTGACGATCTGATCGGCGACCACCCGCGCCAGATTCTCCAGCGCGGTCTGCTCGGCGGCGATCGTCGCGTATTCGGAACCGACCACGTCGATCCCCGCGTCCGACCCGGCAGTGGCATCGAGCAGGACCTTGCCGTCCTGCGCGTCGACCAGCTGATAGCGCGCGCGCAACGTCCGCCGCTCGCGCGCGATGGTGTCGTTGCCGAGCAGTCCGAGACCTTCGAGCTTGTCGTCGAGACGGACTTCGAGCCGGTAGCGCGCGCCGGTCGCGCCTGCGGTGCCGAGCCGGTCGATCAGCGCATTGCGCACCAGCCAACCCTGCTGGCCCTCGATCGCCGGCACCGCCACGTCGGCGAGCGAGCGCGCAACCATCCCATTGCCGCCGCCCGCGTACATCGGCTGGAGACCGCACGAGCACAGGAAAAGCGCGGCGGCCGGGATTGCGAGCCGCTTCATGCGACGAGGTTGACCAGCCGGTCGGGCACCACGATCACCTTCTTTACCGCCGCTCCATCCAGCGCACGCTGGACCTTGTCGCTGGCCAGGGCAAGCGCCTCCAGGTCTTCGCGCGGGGTGCCCTTGGCGACGGTCAGCGTATCGCGCAGCTTGCCGCGGACCTGAACCGCGACGGTGACCTCGTCCTCGACCAGCAGCGCCGGATCGACCGGCGGCCAGGCGGCGTCGGCGATCAGGCCGGCTTCGCCCATCTGCGCCCAGGCCTCTTCGGCAAGATGCGGCATCATCGGCGCGGCGAGCAGCAGCAACGTGCGGATCGCTGCCGAGCGGCTGGCCGAGGGCGCGGCCTTTTCGATCGCGCTGGCGAGACCATAGATCTGCGCTACCGCCTTGTTGAAGCCGAGCGCCTCGACGTCCGCGGCGACCGCTGCGACCGCCTGGTGCTGCTTGCGGTCGAGTGCGACGTCGCTGCCGGTCGCCGCGACGTCGTATTGTCCGCAGAGCCGCCAGACCCGCTGGACGAAGCGCCAGCAGCCTTCGATCCCCTGCCTCGGACCACGGCAGGTCGCGCTCGGGCGGGCTGTCGGAGAGCATGAACCAGCGCACCGCGTCGGCGCCGTATTTGGCGACGATCTCGTCCGGATCGACCGTGTTCTTCTTCGACTTGGACATCTTGATGACCCGGCCGATCGCTACCGGCCCACCGTCCGCACGCAAGGTCGCGCCATCGCCCGATCGCTCGACTTCGCCGGGGCTGAAGAAAATTTCGCGTCCGTCGACGTCGCGAGAGTACGTCTCGTGCGTCACCATCCCCTGGGTGAACAGACTGGCGAACGGTTCGGCAAAGTCGATCAGGCCGATGTGCTGCAACGCCCGCGTCCAGAACCGGGCATAGAGCAAATGGAGGATCGCGTGCTCGATCCCGCCGATGTATTGCTCGACCGGCAGCCACTTGGCCAGTTCGGCGCGGTCGAACGGCTTGTCCGCGGGTTGGCTGGCGAAGCGCAGGAAATACCAGCTCGAATCGACGAACGTGTCGAGCGTGTCGGTCTCGCGTTCGGCCGGCGCGCCGCATTTGGGGCAGGCGACGCGCTTCCAGGTGGGGTGGCGGAGCAGCGGGTTGCCGGGCGTCTGGAAATCGACATCCTCGGGCAGCACAACCGGCAACTGGTGCTTGGGCACCGGCACGATGCCGCAAACGGCACAGTGGATGAACGGGATTGGCGTGCCCCAGTACCGCTGGCGGCTCACCCCCCAATCGCGCAGCCGCCATTGGGTCTGGGCCACGCCCCAGCCGTCGTGCTGCGCCCTGGCGATGACCGCGCGCTTGGCCTCGTCGACGGTCATCCCGTCCATCCAGTGCGAATTCACGATCCGGCCCGGCCCGGTGTAAGCCTCGTCACCGGTGAACACCTGGCCGGTGTGCTCGCCATCGGCGACGACACGATGCACCGGCAGCTCGTACTTGCGCGCGAAATCGAGGTCGCGCTGGTCATGCGCTGGGCAGCCGAACACCGCCCCGGTGCCGTACTCCATCAGCACGAAGTTGGCGACGTAGACGGGCAGGTGCCAATCCGGGTCGAGCGGGTGGGTAACCGACAACCCGGTAGCGAAACCCATCTTTTCGGCGGTTTCGAGTTCGGCGGCAGTGGTCCCGCCGCGTTTACAGGCCGCGATGAACGCGGCCAGTTCGGGCGCGTGCTCGGCCAGCCGTGTCGCCAGCGGATGCTCGGCGGCGATCGCCACGAAGCTCGCGCCGAACATTGTGTCGGGGCGCGTGGTGAACACCTCAATGCCTTCCGAGCTGTCGGTGAGCTTGAAGGTGCAGCGCAACCCCTGGCTCTTGCCGATCCAGTTCTCCTGCATCAGCCGGACCTTGTCGGGCCACTTGTCGAGGCTGCCCAGCCCATCGAGCAGTTCGTCGGCAAACTGGGTGATCCTCAGGAACCACTGGCTGAGCTTGCGCTTCTCGACCGGCGCGCCGCTGCGCCAGCCGCGCCCGTCGATCACCTGTTCGTTGGCCAGCACGGTCTGGTCGACCGGGTCCCAGTTGACCGCCGATTCCTTGCGATAGACCAGCCCCGCGGCGTAAAGATCGAGAAACAGCGCCTGTTCGTGGCCATAGTACTCGGGCTCGCAGGTCGCCAGTTCGCGGCTCCAGTCGAGAGCGAAGCCGAGCCGCTTGAGCTGGGTCTTCATCGCCGCGATGTTGGCCCGGGTCCAACCGCCGGGGTGGACGCCCTGCTCCATCGCCGCGTTCTCGGCCGGCATTCCGAACGCGTCCCAGCCCATCGGGTGGAGCACCGCGTGCCCGCGCATCCGCTTGTAGCGCGCCAGCACGTCACCCATCGTGTAATTGCGAACGTGGCCGATATGAATCCGCCCCGAGGGGTATGGAAACATCTCCAGCACGTAGCTGTGCGGGCGGTTGTCGTCGGCGCCGCTCGCGGAATCGGCGCGAAAGGTCTGGCCAGCGTCCCACGCGGCTTGCCAGCGCGGGTCGGCGGCGGCGGGATCGAAACGTTCGCTGGTCATCTCAGTCACCCGGACCCGTTCGTGCTGAGCAATCGAAGCACCGTCCGCTGCCTCGCGCCTCGTGCGCAACTGCCAGAAGGAGAACGGACCTTCGACAAGCTCGGAACGAGCCGGGTCTCGGCAGCCCCGTCGCTCAGCCCCTGACCGCGGAGCGCCGCAAATCGCGCGCCTTGGTCAGGATAATGTCTTCCAGCTTCTGGACGGTCGCGGCCTGGACCGGGGCATCGACCCAGCCCCCGCCTTGCGCCACCTGACGGCTGGCTGCGACGCGCACCGCGTCGGCGCGCAAATCCTGGTCGAGGATCGAGACGGTGACCTTGACCCGCTCCGAGGGATTGTTGGGGTTGGCGTACCAATCGGTGACGATGACCCCGCCGTTGCTGTCGGTCTGGACCAGCGGCATGAACGACAGCGTTTCCAGGCTTGCGCGCCACAGATAGCTGTTGACCCCGATCGTGGTGACCTTGCTTGCCGCCAGATCGGCCTTGGGGCGTCCGCCTCCGCCACCGCACGAGGCGAGCAAGGCTGCCGCCGCGACGACGCCGAGCGTACGCCAGGAAAGCGCACGCGAAACTGGGGCAAAGGTTCGGCTGGTGGTCACGCGCTGGAATCCTGCTCTTTGGTGGGCGATCAAGCGCGGCACAATACCGCGTGTCGCTGGCTTCGGGGGCGCTCTATCATCGCTCGCGCGCGGGCGGCAAGCCCGTTCGCCCGAAGGCCTTCTTGGGCGTTCCGCGGGTGAACGGTGAATGAACCTTGCGGCGAGTCTGTGCGTCTTGGGCAACACCTTATGCCGAAAGGGTCGAACGGTCGGGAAAATGTGGATTTTTCGGTTGAAAAGGCTATGTCAGAGACACCACTATAGGTGCGTGGCGAATCCGGGAACGATCCCGGCGATTCGCGGTAGAAGCCGGAACGGGGACTGAGGGCAAAATCGATGCGCGGGCAAGGTCGTCAGGGCAAGGCAGGAGGGCGGGCGCTGGGCGCTGTCGCCGCCGGTGCGCTGGCTTTCGGCCTGCTGATGCATCCCGATGTCGGCAATGCGTTCTCGAGCGGATTCGATTCGCGCCCGGTCAGCCTGTCGGCGCGCGGCAGCATCGGTTCGTTCACTCCAGCCTCGGTCGATCCGCGGATGGCGGCGCGGGTCAGCATCAATCGCCTCGCCAACAGCCCGCTGTTCAAGTTCACCCCCGCGGCCAGCGACGGCCGCGCCAATCGCGCGGTGACTGTTGCGGTTCGCGTGGATAGCGAGACCGCCCGGGCCGTAGCGATTCGCCAGGCGCTCGCAGCCGCCGCGGCGCAGCCGGGTATGGCCGCGGTGCGGATCGTTCCGGGCGGATTCAACCTGGGTGTCGCCCGCGGATACGAAAGCTTCGCGCCCAAGCTGGCGCCCAAGTTGGCCGGGGCGATCGTTGCGCCCGAGATCAAGAAATTCGACAGCATGCCCGACCTTGCCGCGTTCGCTGGGGGCGCAGGCAAGAACCGAACCGCCGGCGGCGATGCCCCGCGCTTCGCCCCGCGCGTCGCGCTCGACGAGACCGCCAAGCCTGGGCGCGCACCGCGAACGCTAGAAGGCCAGGGCGATTATTCGGTCGATGTCGGCGGCAGCTATCGCGTCGCCCGCAACCTCGCGGTTACCGCTGGTGTCCGCTATTCGTCCGAGCGCGACCGCGTCGCGCCGCTGACCGACGCCACGCAGGATAGCCAGGCGGTCTACGTCGGAACCCAGTTCCGCTTCTAGGCAGCGTTGCTATTTAGGCCGGGTCTTGCGATTTCACGTCGCTCGACTTGCTCCCTTCCCTCGCATTCCCTAGCGTCATCCCGGCATAACCAAGCTTGGGAGACTGTTGATGGGCCGTGTGGCAATCGTGACCGGGGGTACCCGCGGCATCGGCGAGGCGGTCAGCCTCGGGCTCAAGGCGCACGGCTTCACCGTTGTCGCCAACTATGCGGGTAACGAGGAAAAGGCGCGCGCCTTCACCGAAAAGACCGGGATCAAGGCCTACAAGTGGGATGTCGGCGACCATCAGGCCTGCCTCGATGGCTGCGCCCGGGTGGCCGAAGAGGTCGGGCCGATCGACGCGGTGATTAACAACGCCGGGATCACCCGCGACGGCACGCTCCACAAGATGAGCTTCGACGACTGGAACGAGGTGATGCGGATCAACCTTGGCGGGTGTTTCAACATGGCCAAGGCGACATTCCCCGGCATGCGCGAGCGCGGCTGGGGACGGATCGTCAACATCGGCTCGATCAACGGCCAGGCCGGGCAGTACGGCCAGGTCAACTACGCCGCCGCCAAATCGGGCATCCACGGCTTCACCAAGGCGCTGGCGCAGGAAGGCGCCAAGTTCGGCGTGACCGTCAACGCCATCGCCCCGGGCTATATCGACACCGACATGGTCGCCGCGGTCCCGCCGCCGGTGCTCGAGAAGATCGTCGCCAAGATTCCCGTCGGTCGCCTCGGCCAGGCCAGCGAGATCGCGCGCGGGGTCAACTTCCTCTGCTCGGAGAACGGCGGGTTCGTGACGGGTTCGACGCTGAGCATCAACGGCGGGCAACACATGTATTGAGGTAGGATCGATTTGAGCGGTAAACTAACACCGCTCATGACCACGCCCTACCACCCACCGCGCAAGCATTCGGTCGAGATCGCCGGGCACAAGACCTCGATCAGCCTCGAGCCGCTGTTCTGGGAAATCTTGCGCACCGCGGCCAAGCTGGAGGGCGTGCCGGTCAACGCCCTGGTCGCACGCATCGATGGCGAGCGAATCGCCAGCCCGACCCCACCGGGCCTCGCCAGCGCAATCCGCCTGTGGCTGGTCGGCTGGCTCGCTTCACGAATGCAGCAGGCCTAGTCCCAAACCCGCCAAGGCGGCCAGCGCGAGAGTGAGGAGCACGCCGCGATTGAAGCGGAACAACAGCAGCGCCGCGCCAATCGCGATCAGCCCCGCGCGCCAGTCGAAGCTTGCCGGATCGGGCAAACCCGAGGGCAACATCCGCGCGAACAGCACGTGCAGTGCGAACCACAGCGCTAGATTGGCGATCACCCCGACCACCGCGGCGGTGATCGCCGCCAGCGCCGCTTGGAGCCGCGGCACCCGCTCGAGCCGGTCCATCCACGGGGCGCAGGCGAAAATCCACAGGAAGCACGGCGCGAACGTCACCCAGGTGGTCAACCCCGCGCCGAGCACTCCCGCCATCACCGGGGTGAACGGAGCGGGATCGCGAAACGCGGCGAGGAAGCCGACGAACTGGGTGACCATGATCAGTGGCCCGGGGGTCGATTCGGCGAGCCCCAGCCCGTCGGCCATCTCGCCAACGCGAAGCCAGTGCAGGTTCTCGACCGCCTGCTGCGCCATATAGGCCAGCACCGCATAGGCCCCGCCGAAGGTCACCACCGCGAGCTTGGAAAAAAACGCGCCGATGTCCCACAGCACGTGCCCGGTCCCCAGCGTGACCGCGATCAGCGCCATCGGCGCGGCCCAGATCGCCAGCCATGCGGCGATCGTGCCGAGTGTCGCCGCCGCGACGCGCCGCCGCGAGGCAGGTGCGGTTTCCAGCGGAGGCGCCTTGAGCTTGCCCAGCCAATCGGGCCGCCAGGCGTGGACCAGCGCACCGGTCGCCGCCGCAGCCAGGATCACCAGCGGAAACGGGGCGTGAAGCAGGCTCAGCGCAACGAACGCCAGCGCCGCGAGCGCCAGCTTGAACCGTGTCCCCAGCGCGCGCTCGCCCACGCGGATCAGTGCCTGCGCGACCACCGCCAGCACCGCCGCCTTGATCCCCAGGAACAGCGCCGCGAACCAGCCAAGCCCGGCCGCCGCGACATAAAGCAGCGATAGCCCGAGCATAACCGCCGCGCCGGGGATGACGAACAGCATCCCCGCCGCCAAACCGCCGCGCACCCCGTGGAGCCGCCAGCCGATCCACGTCGCCAGCTGCTGCGCCTCGGGTCCGGGCAGCAGGTGACACAAGTTGAGTGCGCGCAGGAACGCGCCCTCCTCGACCCACCCGCGCTCGTCGACGATCTCGCGATGCATCAGCGCGATCTGTCCCGCCGGGCCGCCGAAGCTGAGGAAGCCGACGCGGGTGAACACACGAAGAAGTTCGCCGAAGGTAACGGCCGAGGGCGAAGTAGCGATATCGTGGGAAGTCATGCGCGCTCCCGCAGGTGGCGCGACCACCCGCTGTCAAAAGCGCGACGCTTGGGCGCGGACGCCTGGACGGGAGGCCGCTTCGTCCCGTTCCGTCAAACTACGGCCAAGCGACGCCGGCGGCAACAAAGGCGTTCTATCAATCGGCCAATCGCAGATCAGTCGCCGCCGACCCGCTCCACGTCCGCGCCGAGCAGCGCCAGCTTTTCCTCCAGCCGCTCATAGCCGCGGTCGAGGTGGTACAGGCGGTGGACCTGCGTCTCGCCCGTCGCGGCGAGCCCCGCGATCACCAGGCTCATCGAGGCGCGCAGGTCGGTGGCCATCACTTCGGCGCCGTGCATTCCAGCCACTCCGTGGACGATCGCGGTGCGTCCGCTGGTTTCGATCTGCGCCCCCATCCGGTTGAGCTCGGGGACGTGCATGTAGCGGTTCTCGAAGATCGTCTCGGTGAGCACGCTGGTGCCCTCGGCGCGGCACAGCAGCGCCATCAACTGCGCCTGCATATCGGTGGCGAAGCCGGGATAGGGTGCGGTCGAGAGATTGACCGCCTTGAGCGCTCCGTTGGCAGCGACGTGCAACCCACCCTTGACCGCCTCGACCTGGACCCCGGCGTTGCGCAGCGCGTGGCTGGTCGCGCTCATCTCCTCGGGCCGCGCGCCGGCGAGCGTGACCTCGCCCCCGGTGATCGCCGCGGCGCAGGCATAGCTGCCCGCCTCGATCCGATCGGGCATCACCCGGTAGGTCGCGCCGTGGAGCCGCTTGACCCCGTGGATCGTCAGGTCGGACTGGCCGATTCCCTCGATTTCCGCGCCCATCGCCACCAACAGGTTGCACAGATCGACGATCTCGGGCTCGCGCGCCGCGTTGCGCAGGCGGACCGTCCCGCTGGCGGTTGCCGCGGCCATCAGCGCGTTCTCGGTAGCGCCGACCGAGATCACCGGAAAATCGAACTCGCCCCCGGGCAGTCCGCCATCGGGCGCGATCGCGCGGACATAGCCCGCCGCCATCTCGATCTGCGCGCCCATCGCCTCCAGAACCTTGAGATGAAGGTCGATCGGGCGATTGCCGATCGCGCAGCCACCGGGCAGCGACACGGTCGCCTCGCCCATCCGCGCCAGCATCGGGCCGAGGACGAGGATCGAGGCACGCATCTTGCGGACCAGCTCGTACGGCGCAACGCTGCTGGTGATCCGCGTCGCCTCGAACGTCATGACCCGGCCGAAATCCTCGGGCCGCGAACCGGCGATCGAGGTGGATACCCCGAACTGGTTCATCAGATGCTGAAAGCCGTCGATGTCGGCCAGCCGCGGCAGGTTGCGCAGGGTCAGCGGCTCGTCGGTCAACAGCGCGCAAGGGATCAGGGTCAGCGCCGAATTTTTGGCGCCGGAGACCGGGATCGTGCCGCTCAGCCGCTTACCGCCGTGGATGATGATCTTGTCCATCAGCGGCGTTTAGCGGGAATTGGACGGCGGACAAGCGGGGCGGTTGACCCCGCTCCGCGAGCCGTTACCAAACCGCGCCATGAGCGAACGCAAGCCGATCCGCAAAGCCGTGTTCCCCGTTGCAGGACTTGGCACCCGCTTTCTCCCCGCGACCAAGGCGATCCCCAAGGAGATGTTGCCGATCATCGACCGGCCGCTGATCCAATACGCGGTCGACGAGGCGCGCGAGGCTGGGATCGAGCAGATCATCTTCATCACCGGACGCGGCAAGACCGCGCTGATCGATCATTTCGACATGGCCTTCGAGCTCGAGACGACGATGCGCGAACGGGCCAAGGACTTGGCAGCACTCGAGCCGACGCGAATCCAACCGGGTAACCTCGCCACCGTGCGCCAGCAGGTGCCGCTCGGCCTCGGCCATGCGATCTGGTGCGCGCGCGGGATCGTCGGCGACGAACCCTTCGCGATCCTCCTTCCCGATGAACTGATGATCGGCGCGCCCGGCTGCATGAAGCAGATGGTCGAGGCCTATCATGAAGTCGGTGGCAACCTGATCAGCGTGCTTGAAGTCCCGCACGAGGAGGTTTCGAGCTATGGGGTGATCACCCCAGGGGCGCGAAACGGCGCGCTTACCGAAGTGCTCGGCCTCGTCGAGAAGCCGAGGATCGAAGACGCCCCGTCGAACCTGATCGTCTCGGGCCGCTACATCCTCCAGCCCGAGGTGATGCGCACGCTCGAAGGCCAGGAAAAGGGCGCGGGCGGGGAAATCCAGTTGACCGACGCGATGGCGCGGATGATCGGCGCCCAGCCGTTCCACGCGGTGACCTTCGCGGGCAAGCGCTACGACTGCGGCAGCAAGATCGGCTTCATCGAGGCCACCCTGGCGATCGCCCTCGAGCGCGACGACTTGCGCGGCGAGGTCCGGGCGATGGCGACGCGGTTGCTGGCCTCGTAAGGCGGGCCCCACAGGCCGCCGCCGCCCGTTCAGGTGCTCGGCGCGGCCTCCACCGGGTGGCCCCGTTCACGCCAGGCCGCCATGCCGCCGTCCAGCGCGGCGGCGCGTTCGAAGCCCAGCTCGCGCAAGGTCGCCGCAGCGAGGGTCGAAATCTTGCCGAACTCGCAGATCGCGAGAATCTCGACGCCGGGATCGGGCAAGGCGTCGTTGACCCTCAGCTCGAGCTGGCCGCGCGGCAGATGAACCGCCCCCGGGACATGGCCCGCGGCGAAGGCGTCCTTTTCGCGCACGTCGAGAATGATGAAGTCGTTGGCGCGCTTGTCCAGGCGCAGCCGCAATTGGTCCATCGACATGAACGGCACGCGAGCGCCCGCCTCCGCCAGCATCTGGCGCACGGTCTTGCCGCCCGACATGTTGGTCCGCAACGCCTCGGTCAGATGCGTCGGGGCCGAGAGGTTGAGGCCGTTCATCAGTTCGACGAAGACGCCGCGCTCGGACTGCGCCAGTCGCGGATTGCCGGCGCGTTCGTCCCCGATCGTGGAATGATCGCGCCCCTTGTAGTCGTGTGCCGGGAAAACCAGCGTCTCGTCTGGCAACGACAGCAGCTTGCCGAATAGGCTGGCGTGAAGCTGCTCGGGATCGCCGCTCGGCAGGTCGCTGCGCCCGGTCCCGCCGATCAGCAGCGTATCGCCGGTGAAGACATGGCCGGCGACATAGATCGCCATCGAATCGCGGGTGTGGCCGGGGGTGTGCAGAATGCGCAGACGCAGCGCGCCGAGCGGCAGCGATTGCTCGTCCTCGACGCGCAGATCGACGTACGGTGCCGGCGCGAAGCGGTGCATGACGATCGGCGCGCCAAGTTCACCGCGCAGCGCGCGCGCGCCGGAAAAATGATCGGCGTGGGTGTGCGTGTCGATCACGTAACGCACGCGCAAGCCCTGCTTGGCGATCTCGCCGAGGTAGCGGTCGACCTGGTCTAGCGCGGGATCGATGATCGCCGCGGCGCAGCTCTCCTCGCAGCCGATGATGTACGATTTGCAGCCTTCACCGTCACGAAAGGAGGTGAGCAACATCGCTCAGGGCCGAATCCGCGCCGCGCCGTCGGTCGAGTCGGTCACGCTGCGTCTCCCGTGGATGGGGTGCGACGATCCGGGCGATACCACGCGCCGATTCGGAGGGAAAGGGAGCGCTAGACGGAAACGGCTGCCTCGATCCTCAGCGGCAGCGTCTTGAGCCCGCCGACGAACGTCGAATTGGCGCGCTTGGCATCGCCCGCGGGTTTGACGCTATCGATCCGGTCGAGCAGCACTTCGAACAGGATGCGCATTTCCAGCCGCGCCAGATGCAAGCCAAGGCACTGGTGCGCGCCCGCGCCGAAGGCGAGATGGCGGTTCGGGCTTCTTGCCGCATCGAACCGGCGCGGGTTCTCGAACACCGCGGGATCGTGGTTGGCGGCGACATAGTTGATCATCAGCCAGTCGCCGGCCGCGATTGGCACCCCGGCGATTTCGGTATCGTTCGCGCTCATCCGCATGAAGTGCTGGACCGGGGTGGTCCAACGGATCGCTTCCTCGACGATGCCTGGAAGCAGGCTGCGATCGGCCTTTACCCGCGCGAACTGTTCGGGATCGCGCGACAGCGCCAGCATCGCCCCGGCGGTCGAGGCCGATGTCGTATCGTGTCCCGCGGCGGCGAGGATGATGTAATAGCCGGCGAGCTCACGCGGGTTGAGCGGTTCGCCGTCGACGGTGGCGTTCGCCAGCACGCTGGCGACATCTTCGGTCGGGTTCGCCCGCCGCGCTTGCGCGATCCCGTCGAAATAGCGCTCGAAGTCCTGCACCGCCCCCACCACGATCTGGAGGAGTTGTTCCGGCGGCAGATCGGCGACGCCGGACTTGTTGAGATCTTCGTCCTGCCCGCCGAACATTTGCTGGGTAAGGAACAGCATCCGCGGCTCATCCTCCTCGGGCACGCCGAGGATCTGCATCACCACGTGGAGCGGATAGGGCGCGGAGACCTCCTTGACGAAATCGACCTCGCCGCCCGCCGCGATCAGCCGATCGACGGTGCGATGCGCCAGATCGCGGATGTCGGCCTCGATCCGTGCCAGGTTCTTCGGCATGAACCAGTCCTGGGTCAGGCGGCGCAACTTGGGATGGATCGGCGCATCGAGCGAGACCAGAGAGCTGACCAGGTTGGGGCTGCCCCCGGTGACCGCGCGGGCCAGCGCCTCGCCCGCCTTGCTGGTCAGCACGGTCGGTCGCGGCGCGTTGAGGAAGCCCGCGTTGTCCTTGGAGATCCGCATCACGTCATCGTAGCGGGTGACCAACCAGAACGGCTCGATGCTGCCGTCGGCGAGTTCGATCCGCAGCACCGGGGTTTGGCTCCGAATCGTATCGAACAGGTCGAGCAGCGGGTCCCACGCGGCGTAGGACTTGGGGTCGATCACCGCGCCGGCCACCTCGGGTGAGGCGGCCGGCGGCACTATCGCGGCCATCAAGCGGTCTCTTTGGCGGCTGCCGCCCAGTAGGCGTCGCGCAAGTGGCGCTTGTAGAGCTTGCCGGTGGCTTCGCGCGGCAACTGTTCCATGAAATCGATCTGCCTGGGCAGCTTGAGCCGCGACAGTTGCGAGGCAAGGTACGCGCTCAATTCCTCGGCGAGCGCCGGCCCCGCATCGGCCATGTTGAGTGGCTGGACCACCGCAATCACGCGCTCGCCCATGTCCGGGTCGGGTCCGCCTACCACCGCCGCGTCGGCGACCTTGGGATGCGTAACGAGCAGGTTCTCGATCTCCTGCGGATAGATGTTGACCCCGCCCGAGATGATCATGAAGCTCTTGCGGTCGGTGAGGAACAAGTAGCCGTCGTCGTCCACCCGGCCGACATCGCCGAGACTGGTCCAGCCGTGCTTGTTGCGGCTCTCGGCGGTCTTGACCGGATCGTTGTGATATTCGAACGGTTTCACCGACGGGTCGGTCGGCTCGAAGAATATCTGTCCCTCGGCGCCAGGCGGGACCTCGTCTCCCTGTTCGTCGCAGATGTGGAGGATGCCCGACAGCGCCCGCCCGACCGAGCCGGGCTTGCCCAGCCATTCAGGACTGGTGATGAAGGTCGATCCGTTGCCTTCGGTTCCGGCGTAGTATTCGTAGAGCACCGGACCCCACCATTCGATCATCGCGTGCTTGACCGGGACCGGGCAGGGAGCAGCAGCGTGGATTGCGCATCGGATGGTGGAAATGTCGTACTTGGCGCGGATTGCGTCGGGCAGCTTGAGCATCCGTACGAAATGCGTCGGAACGAACTGTCCGGCCGTGATCGCATACCGTTCGATCGTCGCCAGGGTGGCTTCCGCATCGAACTTTTCGAGTACCACGACGGTGGCACCGAGCCGCTGAAGGGTCATCGACCAGCGCAGCGGCGCGGCATGATACAGGGGCGCGGGGGTCAGATAGACGGTCTGGTCGGACAGGCCGTAGGCCTGGGCGACCAACTGGGCGAGGAGATTGCCGGCGTCGATCGCGGGATCGTCGGGCAACGGCAACTTGACCCCCTTGGGCCGGCCGGTGGTGCCAGACGAATAGAGCATGTCGGTACCCGCACGTTCGTCGGCGATCGGCGTGCCCGGCATCGCGGCGATCGCGGCCTCGGCGCTCGCTTCCCCGGCGGTATCGAATCGCAGCTGTGGAATTTGCGGCGCAATCCGCACCAGCTCGTCGAGCGTTGGGGCGAGATAGGCCGATCCGAACAGCAACAACGCACCGCTGTCCTCGAGGATGTAGGCGATCTCCGCGGCCGTCAGGCGACTCGAGATGCCGACATAGTGGACCCCGGCGCGCTGGAAGCCCCAGGCGAGGCACAAGAACCACGGATGGTTCTCGAGGCACATCGCCACGGTATCGCCGATACCGATCCCGCGCGCACGCAGCAACTGGGCCACCTGGTTCGATCGCCGGTCGAGTTCGGCATAGCTGATCGTCTCGCCGCTCCCCGCCATGATGACCGCGGGTTTTTCCGGATTTGTGCGCGCGTGAACCGACGGGTGCATGATCTCTCCAGTTTCGATGCGCGCTTCGAGCCGCGATTCAGGAGAGGTTTAATCGTTCGATTAAAGTCAGCCAAGGATAAAGGTGCTGGCAGGCTTCGGCGGGCACGAAAAAGGGCGGCGCCGCGTTTGCGGCTGCCGCCCCTTATCTCACGCACCCTCTCCGATGCGATTAGGTTGCGGCGCGGTGCGCCGAATTCTTACTCGCCGCCCTGGCCCAGGGTCGGGTCGGCAGACGCGAACGCCTGCTGATAAGCGCCCGCCTGAAGGTAGGGTACCGGGTTGACCGCTTCGCCGGCGATGCGGACTTCGTAATGGAGGTGCGGGCCGGTCGAGCGGCCGGTTGTGCCGATGTAGCCGATCACGTCGCCCTTGTGGACGCGCTGGCCTGCAGCGACGTTGAGCCGCGACATGTGGCCGTAGCGGGTCTGGAGAGTGCCGCCATGCTCGAGGCTGACGTAGAGGCCATAGCTGGAAAACCAGTCGGCGCGGCTGACGACGCCATCGGCGGCGGCGTGGATCGGGGTGCCGATCGGACCGGCCAAATCGATGCCCTTGTGCTGGCGGCGGCCGCCCAGAACGGGATGGACGCGCATGCCGTAGTCGCTGCTGAGGTGGACCCCGTCGACCGGCATCAGCGAGGGGATCGAAACCGAAGACTTGGTGGTGGCAGCGCCGCCGTCCATCGACTGCCAGCGGCTGAACAGGGCCTTGAACTGTTCGTCGCGGTTGCCGAGCGCGGTGGGCTTTTCGGCCTGCGCGGCGCGCAGCGGAGCGGCGATGTCTGCGGTGGCAGCGGAGTTGGCGAGGGCCGGGTTGGCCGAGACCGTAATCGCGAGAGCGGCAATGGCGCCCAGGCCCTTACGGATCAGAAAAGTGAACATGTGCGACCAGTTCCATTCTATCTCGACCGTTTGCCGTTGATGTTTCAACGACTTGGGCCGCAGCAACCCCCGTTGCGTGGCATTAGGATCACCCCGCCACGGCACGCCGCCGCGGTGTGACATTAATTTTTGAGATAGATCGGAACCCCCCGCCATCTCGTGAGTTGGGGTATCCCGGCGGATGGTTTACAAAGCAATACCGGCGTAGAATTCGCGCGGTAAACCGGCTGCCTGACGCGCTGAGTCGTTGAACGGAGGCTTCAGGCCCCCGCGAAAATGCATTTCGACGAGGCCTTGCCAAGTGGCAGCGGGGTCACGTCCGCTCATCTCGCAGACTTTCCCAAACCATGCTGTGCCGCACCGCACATGGCGGATTTCGTCGAAAAAATGCGCTCGAGGATCCGCGCCGTTGCCTCGTCGCCGGCGATTCGCGTGCGCTCGATCATCGGCGGGGTGACATCCAGGCCCCGCGCCTCGAGCACCATCGGCACGATCGCGAGCCGCGCGGCCAGGTCGTGGCGGGTCGCCGAAGCCGCTTTCCAAAGGCCGTCGTGCGCGGGAAGATCGCCGTAGGCGTTACCCAACGCCGCCAGCCGGCGCGCGAGCAAGGCGAAGTGCATCGCCTCGTCCGCGCCGACCGCCAGCCACTCGCCGGTGAAGCGCGGCTCCATGGCCCCACCGAAGCGTCCCGCCATGTCGAGCGCCAGGTCGATCGCCACGAATTCGATGTGGGCAAGCGCGTGGATCAAGGCGATCCGGCCCTTGAGCGACTGCGCGCGGCCGCGTTTCGGCATCGCATTGGGTGGCAGCAACGCGGGCCGAAGCGGCCGCGCCGGGCGATCGGGCATCGCGGTGTCGAACGCGAAGGCGAGGTCGCCGCGCCGCCAGCGCCGGGCGACCTCGCGGGTCGCGCGGACCTTGGCCTGCGGTTCGGCGGTAAGCAGCGCCGCACGGATCGCGGCGGATACGGAAATCAAAGCTCTTTCGCCGCCTCCAGCACCTCGGCGGCGTGGCCCTTGACCTTCACCTTGCGCCAAACCCGCGCGATCCTGCCGCTCGCGTCGACCAGATAGGTGGTCCGCTCCATTCCCATGTAGCTCCGCCCGTACATCGACTTTTCCGTCCAGATGCCGAGCGCGTCGGACAGGCCGCCGGTTTCCGCATCCGAGGCGAGCGGCGCCACCAGGCAGTACTTGGCCACGAACTTGGCGTGCTTGGCGGGCGGATCCTTGCTCACGCCCAGCAGCGCCACCCCCGCCTTGGCGAATTCGGGGCCGAGATTCGAAAAGTCCTGGTTCTCGATGGTGCAGCCGGGCGTGTCGTCCTTGGGGTAGAAGAACACCACCAGCTTCTGGCCCGCGAAATCGCGGATCGAAACCGCCTGCCCGTCCGCGCCGGTCATCGCCACGTCCGGCATCGCCTCGCCCACATCCGTTTGCCTGCTCATCGATCGATCTCCAGCGCGCTGCCGAACACCCGCAGCCATTCGCCCGCGACGGTTTCGCGCGCCGCGGCGAATTCGTCCAGCAGCGTTTGCCACCCGGCGCAACCCGCTGCCCTGGCGACGAGCTCGCGGCTGGCGGGGGGCGGGTAATCGCCATCGGGGGCGAACAAACGCCCGGCGACGAGCATCCGGGTCATCAGATCGTGCGCGCGCCGCACCTGGGCGGCAAGGACCCCCGCTTGCGCCAGGGCATCGCAGGCCGCGCCCAGATCGGGGGTCAGTCCCACGCGGTCGCGCAGCTGAAGGAAGTGGACAAGGAATTCGAGATCGACCAGCCCGCCGCGCGACAGCTTGGCGTCGAGGCTGCCGCGGGGCGGCTTGTGCGCGGCCATCTCGGCGCGCATCGCCAGCACTTCGCCGCGCAATTCGGCGTCATCGCGGGTCTTGGCCAGGACCGCGCCGATCACCGCGTCGAGTTCGCCGCGGTCTTCGTCGGTGCCGAAGACCGCCCGCGCGCGGGTCAGCGCCATGTGTTCCCAGGTCCATGCTTCTTCGCGCTGATAGCGCGCGAAGCTGGCGAAACTGACCGCGATCGGCCCCTGCGCGCCCGACGGGCGCAGGCGCACGTCGACTTCGTAGAGCGCACCCGCCGCAGTCGGCACCGAAAGCGCGGCGATCACGCGCTGGGCGAGCCGGTTGAAATAGAGCGTCGCGCCGAGCGGACGCTTGCCGTCGCTCTCGCCGGTGTGCTCGCCGCTGAAGAGGAACACCAGGTCGAGATCGGAGGCATGAGTCAGCGCGCCGCCGCCCAGCCGCCCGAGGCCCAAGATCGCGAGGCGGCTGCCGGGCACCTTGCCGTGGATACCCTCGAACTCGGCGACCGCGGCGGCCCCCAGCACGGCGATCGCCGCTTCGGCGATCCGCGACAGGGCCCCCGCCACCGCCAGCGCATCGCTGGCGCCCTCGACCAGTTGCGCGCCCAGCGCAAACCGGCGCTCGCCCACTTCGCGGCGGACGGTATCGAGTACCTGCTGGTAATCGGCGCCGCGCTCGTGCGGGAGCAGCCCGGCCGCGATGGTGGCGACGCTGCCGGGCAGATCGAACGCGCTGCGATCGATCAGCGGGTCGAGCAGTTCGACCCGCCGCGTCAACTCGTCGGCCAGTCCGGGGGCATGCGCAAGGATGCGGACCAGCAGCGCGAGCAGCGCAGGCCGCGCTTCGAGCAGGCGGAACACGTTGATCGCGCTCGGCAGCGCGGCCAGCAGCGTTTCCCAGCGGACGAGCGCGCGCTCGGGGTCGGGGGCTCCCGCCAGCGCCTCGCACAGCGCGGGCAGGATCCGGGCGAACGCCTCGCGCGCCTCGGGCGAGCGCAAGGCGCGAAAACGGTCACCGGTCCACCCCGCGGCGCGGATCGCGAACGGGTCGGTCGGTGCCGGGGTGTAAGCGGCGGGCGCCTGACTGGCGGCATAGCTGGCGACCAGCGCATCGAACCGCGCGCCCACCGCCTCGGAAATCGCCGCCAGCTCGGCGATCAGCACGCCACCGCCGGCCAGCCCGTCGAGCCGCGCGACGCCATCGAGCCCCTCCGCATCGGCTGGCAACGCATGGGTCTGCTGATCGGCGACCATCTGCAGGCGGTGCTCGATCGTGCGCAGCCGGTCGTAGCTTTCGCCCAGGATCCGGGCATCTTCACCAGCGACGATCCCTGCCTCGGCCAGCGCGTCGAGCGCGGCGCGGGTGCCACGTAGGCGCAGTTCCGGACGGCGGCCGCCGTGGATCAACTGGTGGGTCTGGGCGAAGAACTCGATTTCGCGGATGCCCCCGCGCCCGCGCTTGAGATCATAGCCCGGACCGACCGCCTGGCCGCCGGCGTAAGCCCCGCGAATCCGCGTCGTCAGCCGCCCGATTTCATCGATCGCACCGAAATCGAGGCTGCGCCGCCACACGAACGGGCGGATCGTGCGCAAGAAATCCTCCCCCGCGGCGATATCGCCCGAAGCGGCGCGGGCGCGGATGAAGGCGGCGCGCTCCCACGCCAGGGCGCTCGATTCGTAGTGGCCGATAGCCGCCTCGAACGGCAGCGCCAGCGGGCTGACTTCGCTCGCCGGGCGCAGCCGCAGGTCGACCCGGAAGACGTAGCCCTCGGCATCGACCCGGCCGAGCGTCTCGACCACCGCGCGCGCGACCCGCTGCGCCGCCGCACCCGGCTCGTCACGGTCGCGGCGCGGCAGGGTCGCGGGATCGAACAGCAGAATCGGGTCGATGTCCGACGAATAGTTGAGTTCGCGCGCGCCGTGCTTGCCCAGCGCGATCGCGGAAAACCCTGCGGGTTCGGCATCGGGCACGCGGCGGCGGATACCGTCGGCGATCGCCGCATCGAGCGCCCGGTCGGCGAATGCGGACAACTCCTCGACCACACGCGCCAGCGGCAGCGCGCCCGCCAGATCTCCGATCGCCAGGGCCAGCGCCAAGGCCAGCCGCTCTCGCCGCAGCGCGACCCCAAGATCGGGTGCGTCGTCGCCCGCTGCGCGCGCCATCAGCAGCGCCTCGTCGATCCGGCCCGCGGCGAGCGTTTCGCGGAGCTCGGGCAACACATCGAGCGCACTCGCCAGGAACGGCGCATGGCTGCGGGCCCGCTCGATCGCGTCGCTGAACAGGGCCGCATTCGCCATCGCTCGGCGATGCCCGCTCACCCCGAAGGTTTCAAGCGCGACCGCTTGCGCCGCCGTACCGCGTCTGTCACCCCTGCGGCCAAGCCTGCCAGCCCATGAGGTCGCCCATGTTCCGTCATTTGCTCCCGCTAGCCGTCTTGACGCTTGCGGGGTGTGCCAACACCACTTCCGCGCCGCCCGCCGTCGCACCGGCAATACATGCCACTCCTGCCGTTCCCGTCGCGCTGATGCGCGAAGTCATCGCCCGCCTCGCTTCGGACGAGTTCGAAGGTCGGGCCCCGGGCGCGCGCGCCGAAGACCTGACGATCACCGAGATCATATCGCGGTTCAAGGCGGCGGGGCTTGAGCCCGGCAGCAACGGCCAGTGGCTCCAGGAAGTGCCCACGGTGGACATTACAGCCAAGGACGTCTCGCCGCTGACGGTCAGCGGCGGCGGGGCCAAGCCGCTGCGCTTCGCCTACGGCAGCGATTTCGTCGCGGGCAGCTATCGCGTGACGCCACAGACCCGCATCGCCGATTCGGAGATGGTCTTCGTCGGCTACGGCATCGTCGCCCCCGAGCTGGGCTGGAACGACTATGCAGGGCTGGACATGAAGGGCAAGACTGCGGTTATCCTGGTCAACGATCCCGACTACGCGATGGAAGGCGAGGACGGGCCGTTCAAGGGCCGTCGGATGACCTATTACGGGCGGTGGACCTACAAGTTCGAGGAGGCCGCGCGCCAGGGCGCCGCCGCCGCGCTGATCGTCCACGACACCTTCCCCGCAGCCTATGGCTGGAACGTCGTCAACTCGAGCTGGACCAACACCCAGCACTACGTCCGGCGCCCCGATAACGCGATGGGCGAGACGCAGGCCAACGCCTGGATCCAAAAGCCGGTGGCCGAGGCGATTTTGGCGTCGGCAGGCAAGGACCTGGCGGCACTGTCCACCGCAGCGGGGCAAAAGGGCTTCAAGCCGGTGCCGCTGGGGCTCAAGGCGAGCCTGAGCTTTGCCAACACGATCGAGACGGGCGTCTCGCACAACGTGATCGGCATCCTGCCGGGGACGACGCGCAAGGACGAATACGTTCTCACCACAGCGCACTGGGACCATCTCGGGCGCTGCAACGCCGACAACACCGGTGACGACATCTGCAACGGCGCGGTCGACAACGCGAGCGGGATCGCCGGGCTGGTTGCACTCGCCGACATGAACCACCGCGCCGGCCCGGCCCGGCGCAGCCAGGTGTTCGCGGCGGTGACGCTCGAGGAATCGGGGCTGCTCGGGTCGGAATGGTATGCGCGCAACCCGGTCTTTCCGCTCGACCGGACGGTGGGCGGGGTCAACATCGACGGGCTCGCGCCGATCGGCCCATCGCGCGACGTGACCGCGACCGGGGGCGACAAGTCGGAGCTCACGGGCATTCTCCGGCAGACGCTGGCGACGATGGGCCTGCGCCTTTCGCCCGAGGCATATGCCGAACGCGGCGGCTATTACCGCTCCGACCACTTCAGCCTGGCCAAGCGCGGTGTGCCGATGTTCCGCGTCGGGCGCGGGCTCGATCTGGTCGAGGGCGGGATCGAGGCGGGCAAGGCGGCGGCCGACGACTACACGAAGAACCGCTATCACCAGCCCGGCGACGAATATTCGCCCGACTGGAACTTCACCGGGATCGCTCAGGAAACCGAGCTGCTCTATCGCCTCGGGCGGACGCTGGCCGAGGGCACGACCTGGCCCAACTGGTATCCCGGCGACGAGTTCCGCGCGGTGCGTGACAAGAGCTGCGCCGCCGGCCCCGGCGGGTGTTGAATCAGCCGTAGAGTTCAACTCCGATGCGGCGGGCTTGGATCGCCAAACGGCTGTCGGTGGTCCACAGGCTCACCTCCGGGGAACAGGCGATGCTTGCCAGCAGATGGCAGTCCACGAAGCCCGCTCCCGTCCCATAAAGCTGCTTCGCCGAAACGAAATCGTGAAACTCCGTCTCGCCAACGATGACGGCGGGTTCCAGTCCGCGAAGGAACTCGACCACCTGCGACCTTGCGGCGGGCGAAGAAAAGCTGCCCATGCCGATTTCTCCGGTCACGAAGGCATGATGGACGACCCGATCCTCGACGATCAATTGGGTCAGGCGCCGATCCTCGGTTCGCAGGTGAGCGACCCAGACCGACGAATCGACGAGGATCAAAGGACGGGCCTTTCGCGTGACGGGATCGCGAAATCGGGCATCGTCCCACCAAGGGCAACCAACCCTTTGGCCGCCTCTCGCCGGACGAAGGCGGTGAGCGCGGCCTTGAGCAAGGCGTCGTGGTCATCGATGCCGCTGATCCGACGCGCTCGCTCCCACAAATCGGCCATTTGTGGATCGCTCCGCGCCGATTCCTGCGAACGGGCCTGCCGAGCTCGACGGACGAAGCGAAGTCGTTTGCCCGCAAGATCGACCCGACCGGTTTCCCACCCGGCATCGCGCCATCCCCGAGTCTGGCTGTGTCCGGGTTCCTGGTTGGCCCACCAGGCAGGATATTCGTACGCGCTAGCCGGCAACGGAAAGCCGAGCACGCGTTCGACGTCAGCAAACCGTGCGTCCCAGATTTCATCGGAAAGGTTTTCCAGATAGTGGGTGAGCGGCTCGTACTTTCCCATCGAACTTCCCTTGATGTCGATTCGAAGTATATTTTGAGAATATACATATGTCAAAACCCGTCATGCCCCCTGAATGGCATCCGCAGCGCTGGCTGTGGATCGGCTTTCCGCATGATGCCGACGAGTGGCCGGGCAAGCTGGGCCGCGCGCAGGAGCAGATCGCGGCGTTCGCCAACGCGGTGGCCGAGAGCGGACAGGAAGTGCGGTTGCTGGTCCGCGACGCGGCCAACGAGGCGCGGGCGCGAGAGCTGACGAGTTCGGCGGTGCGGCTCGAACGCCGCGTCTATGGCGACGTGTGGCTGCGCGATACCGGGCCGCTGGTGCTGGCCGACGGCCGCGCGGCGCTGCGCTTTGGGTTCAACGGCTGGGGCGGAAAGTATCTTATGCCCGGCGACGAGAGCATCGGCGGCGAACTGGCGCGCGACGCCGGGCTGGCGGTGACGACCGCCGACTGGATCCTGGAAGGCGGAGCGATCGATGGCGACGGGACCGGGTTGGTGGTTACCACCGAGCAGTGTCTGCTCAACCCGAACCGCAATCCGCGCCTGTCGCGCCAGGAGATCGAGGGCCGGCTGGCGATCGACCTCGGCTTCGATCGGGTGCTGTGGCTGGGCGAAGGACTGGTCAACGACCACACCGACGGCCACGTCGACAACCTGGCCCGCTTCGTAGCGCCGAACCGCATGGCGCTGCTGGTAGCCACCGGCCCCGACGATCCCAACGCCGCGATCTATGCCGACGCGCACGAGCGGGCCCGGGGGTTCGGCGTGGCAATCGCTGAAATCCCCTCGCCCGGGCGGATCGAATGGGGCGGCGCGGTCCAGCCGGCCAGCTATATGAACTTCGTGATCACCACCCGACTGGTTGTCGTCCCCGTGTTCGGCTCGGCCCACGACGCGGACGGGGTCGCCGCGGTCGCCGCGCTGTTTCCGGGGCGCCAAACCCTAGGCCTGATGGCCGACGCGGTGCTCGCGGGAGGCGGCGGCTTTCATTGCGCCAGCCAGCAAATGCCCGTCGCTATTTGATCGGCTTGGCCCCCAACTGCGGGTTCAGCGCAGCGATGTGGTTGAGCCAGGCTTTGGGCTTGCGCATCAGGCCCTTGGGGTAATCCACCACGATTCCCGCCAGTTGGGCGATCCTGCCGACGAACGAGACGCAGTTGTGCTGGTCGAGCCGGTATTGCTTGCCGGGGGCATCGCGCCACTTGGCGACCTCGGCGCGGATTGCCCAGTAGGTGGCGTCGCTGATCGGCACGGTGAAGTGGCGGTTGGTGCCGGTCACGTACTTGGGCGGTTCGACCATCACGATCGCCTCGACCGGACCGGCTAGCACCGCGGGCGTCGCCGACTTGGCCGAATAGCCATAGTTCTCGTCGATCTTCGCCCCGGTGGCCTCGAGCGTGCCCTGGAGCACGACGAAGGTGTGCGGAAAACGTCCGCCGAACATCGAGCCGTTGAAGCTCTGGAACGAGAGCATGACCTGGGCGCTCGCGGGTAGCGGCAGGAGCAGCGCGGCAAGCAGGCAGAGCAGGCGGGCCATCATCTCAGCGCGACAGCAGGAACACCGCGTGCTCGGCACGGAAGTTGGCGGCCGCCGCGCTGGTCCGCCGGTCGCCGGTGAGGAACCACGCCTGCTCGACCTTGATTCCCCGCGCGTCGAGCAGCGCGCGGAAATCATCGATCGTCACGTGGTGAATATTCGGCGTCTCGTACCACGCCACCGGCAGCAGCCGGGTGACCGGCATCCGCCCGCCCCACAGCAGGCTCAATCGCACGCGCCAATGGGCAAAGTTGGGAAAGCTGACGAACGCTCGCCGCCCGATCCGCAGCAACTGGTCCAGCACAAGGTCGGGCCGCATCGTGGTCTGCAGCGTCTGGCTGAGGATCGCGTAGTCGAACGCCTTGTCGGGATAGTCGGCAAGGTCGGTATCGGCGTCGCCCTGAAGCACCGATAGCCCGCGTGCGACGCATTCGGTGACGTTGCCCGCGTCGATCTCAAGCCCGCGCGCGTCGGCGCTCTTGTCGCGCCGCAGCGCGGCAAGGAGCTCACCGTCGCCGCAACCGACGTCGAGCACCCGGCTTCCCGGCGCGACGTTGGCGGCGATCACCGCGAGGTCGGGGCGAAGGCTCACTGGTTGAGGAATCCGGCGATCACCCGGTCGAGCGCGGGGACGTCGAGAAGGAAGCTGTCGTGACCATAGGGCGCGGACAGTTCGACGCAGCTCACCGCCGCGCCCGCCGCGTTCAGCGCGTGGGCGACATGGCGCGATTCGGCGGTGGGATAGAGCCAGTCGGTGTCGAAGCTGACCAGACAGAACCGCGCTGCCGTTCCGGCGAACGCATCGGCGAGGCGTCCGCCGTGTTCTTCGGCCAGGTCGAAATAGTCCATCGCGCGGGTAATGTAGAGATAGCTGTTGGCGTCGAACCGTCCGGTGAAACTCAACCCCTGGTGGCGCAGGTAGCTCTCGACCTGGAAGTCGGCGTCGAAGCCGAACGTCTTGGCATCGCGGTCCTGCAGCCGCCGCCCGAATTTTTCGGTGAGCCCGGCTTCCGACAGGTAAGTGATGTGCGCCGCCATCCGCGCGACCGCCAAGCCCGCCTCGGGACCCTTGCCGCGACCGTAGTCGCCGCCCTTCCACTTCGGATCGGCCATGATCGCCTGCCGCCCGACCTCGTGAAACGCGATGTTCTGCGCGGAATGGCGCGCAGTACTGGCGATTACCAATGCAGCATTCGTGCGACTGGGAAAGTTAGCGGCGAGGCTCAGCGCGAGCATCCCGCCCATCGATCCGCCGACCACGGCATGAAGCCGATCGATCCCCAGCGCATCGAGCAGCGCGATCTGCGCCCGGACCATGTCGCGAATGGTGATGACCGGGAAGCGCATTGCATAAGCTGTGCCATCGGCGGCGGAGCTGGCCGGACCGGTCGAACCCATGCAACCGCCCAGAACGTTCGCGCAGATCACGAAAAAGCGGTTCGTGTCGATCGGTCCGCCGGGCCGCACGCTGGCCCGCCACCAACCCGGCTTGCCCGTGCGTGGATGATCGCTGACCACGTGCTGGTCCATCGTCAGCGCATGGAACAGCAGAACCACATTGCTCTTGTCCGCATTGAGCGTCCCGCAGGTCTCGTAGGCGACTTGCACGCCTTCCAGGCTCTGCCCGCCGTCGAGCAGCAAGGGCGCGTCGAGCACCAGCAGATTGCCCGCGGACAGGTGGAGTTCGGGTGTTGAGGCGGTGGGAGCCATGACGCGCGCGGCTTGGCGGGAAACCGGCGGGGCTGTCAATCGCGCGCAATCCGGCTAAGGCGCGCCCCACTATGGCCGACGCCCCGCAGATGAAGCCCTGGATCGAGGGCATCGAAGCTTATGTTCCGGGCAAGAGCACGGGTGCCGACGGGCGCCCGCTGATCAAGCTTTCGGCCAACGAGAACCCGCTGGGGACGAGTCCCGCCACGCTCGCGGCGCGCGCCGCGGCGGGTTCGCCCGCGCTTTACCCCGATCCCGACTGCGTCGCGTTGCGCAACGCGATCGGAGCGCTGCACGGCATCGATCCGGCGCGAATCGTATGCGGCACCGGATCGGGGGAACTGCTTCACGGAGCAGTGCAGGCCTTCGCCGGGACGGGCGACGAGGTCTTGTTCTCGCGCTATTCGTTCTCGCTCTATCCGCTGCTGGCGCAGAAGGTGGCGGCGACGCCTGTCATGGCCGCCGACGCGGATTACGCCGCATCGGTCGACGCGCTGCTGGCAAATGTCTCTGCGACGACTCGGGTGGTGCTGCTCGACAACCCCAACAACCCGGTCGGCAGTTGGCTGCCGGCGCCCGAGGTCGCGCGGCTTCACGCCGCCCTGCCGCGCGACGTGCTTTTGATCATCGATCAGGCCTACGCCGAGTTTCTGGGCGAGGACGAGGACGATGGCGGCCTCGCGCTTGCCGCGCGGCATGACAACGTGCTGGTCAGCAGGACCTTTTCGAAGGCGTACGGCTTGGCCGGCGAGCGGGTCGGTTGGGTCACCGGAGCGCCCGCGCTCATCGATGCGGTCAACCGCCTGCGCGGCGCATTCAACGTCAGCGTCAGCGGCCAGGCCGCCGCGCTCGCCGCTCTGGCCGACCGCGCCTGGCTGGCGGAAGCGTGCGCGGCGAATGCGCAGGCCCGCGAAGAGTTCGTCGTCGCGCTGTCTGCACTGGGCAACCGCGGCGTGCGCCCCTTGCCGAGCAAGGCCAACTTCGTGCTGGTCGAATTCTCCGGTGCTCTGAGCGGGCAGGCCGCCTACAAGGGGCTGGCCGAGCGCGGATTCATCACCCGCTGGCTGCCGGGGCAGGGCCTGCCGCATTGCTTGAGGATCACGATCGGGACAGGACCGCAGATGATGGAAGTCGCTGCGATCCTGCGCGATCTGGCGGAAGCGGCGCGATGAGCGAGGCGCCGTTCGAGCACGTCGCGCTGATCGGGCTAGGGCTACTCGGCAGTTCGCTCGCCCATGCGATCAAGGCCCACCTGCCCGCGACCCGGATCACCGGCTTTGACGCCTCCCCCAGGTGCGCGCCCGCGCCGCCGATCTCGAGCTGGCCGAGATCGCGGACGATCCCTCCATCGCGGTGCGCGGTGCCGGGTTGGTGATCCTGTGCGTACCCGTCGGCGCGATGGCCGATGCCGCAGCGGCGCTTGCGCCGGGTCTCTCGCCCGACGCCCTAATCAGCGATGTCGGCTCGTCCAAGCAAAGCGTCGCCACGGCCCTGGCCGCGGCGCTTCCGGATCACACCGTCATCCCCGCGCACCCTGTCGCCGGGACCGAGCGGAGCGGTCCGGATGCCGGTTTCGCCACGCTGTTTCACAATCGCTGGTGCATCCTGACCCCGCCCGTCGACGCCGATAGTACGGCAGTCGCGCGCCTATCGGCGTTTTGGGCCGCGCTTGGCGCCAACGTCGAGACGATGGATCCCGCGCATCACGATCTGGTGCTGGCGATCACCAGCCACCTGCCGCACCTGATCGCCTACACCATCGTCGGCACCGCGTCCGACCTCGAGGCGGTCACCCGAAGCGAGGTGATCAAGTATTCGGCGGGCGGCTTCCGCGACTTCACCCGCATCGCCGCGTCGGACCCAACGATGTGGCGCGACGTGTTCCTGACCAACAAGGACGCGGTGCTCGAAATGCTCCAGCGTTTTACCGAGGACCTCACCGCGCTCCAGCGCGCGATCCGCTGGGATGACGGCGACGCGCTGTTCGAATTGTTCAGCAAGACCCGCGCGATCCGCCGCTCGATCATCGCCGAAGGCCAGGATGATGCGCGGCCCGATTTCGGCCGCGCGGATCATGGCGGCTAGCCGGGCAAGACCCGGTTGAACTGGGTGATCGCCGCGCCCACCCGCGCCTCGATTTCCTCGCGCTTGAGCCCCGGGGGAATCGGCTCGCAGAAGCGGTAGACCACCGTTCCCGGCCGCTTGGCCCAGCGGTGGTAGAGCCGCCCGCTGGTCACCGCAACCGGCACCACCGGCAGCCCGAGCAGCTTGTAGAGCGCGGCGAAGCCAGATTGGAGCTCCACCTCCCTCCCGAACGGCGTCCGTGTGCCTTCGGGAAAGATCGCCAGCGGGCGGCCGGCGGCGGTGCGCTCCTTGGCCTCAGTGACCATCGCCCGCAGCGCCTTGGCGCCGTCCTCGCGGCGCACCGCGATCAGGCCCCAACGCCGCGCGGCAAGGCCCCACAGCGGGATGTTCATCAGCTCCGCCTTGGCCACAATTACCGGGTCGTGGAGCAGCGTCGGCAGGTCGATCGCCTCAAAAAAGCTCTCGTGGCGCAGCGCGACAATCGCCGGCCCGGTGGGGATCGTGCCTTCGACCCGCACCTTGATCCCCAGCAGCAAGCGAGCGCACAACCGGTGCCAGGCCGACCAGCCGGTGACGATCCGCACGAACAGGCGCTGGGCGATCGGCATCGCGATGGCGGCGCCGATCACGTAGGGAACGCTCCCGACGTAGAAGACCGGGTAGAACAGCAGACTGCGCGCCACATCGAGCGGGCGGACGGCGGCGTCAGTAGCCGAGGACATGTGCGATCCTGCGGGCGATCAGCTTGTGGTATTCGATGAACAGGATGCGGAAGCTGGGTTTGGTCCGCACCGCGTCGCGGGCGATCTCGACGTCCGGCGCTGCCTTGGCAAGCTCCCATGCCGCGCGGCGCATGTGCCAGTCGCTGGTGATCAGCCGCACCGACCGGACTTTGTTGGCGGCGATCCAGAGTGCCGCTTCGCGCGCATTGGTCCGGGTATCGACCGAAACCTGATCGAGCGCGACACAGCGGGCCATCGTCCGCGCGCTCACCTCGTATTCGGCGGCGAATTCGCGCGGACGGACCTCGCTGTCGACCCCGGCGACGAGGATCTTGTCCACCCAGCCCTTGCCGAGGACGGCTAGCGCGCGCTGGATCCGGCCGTCGCCCCCGGTCAGAACGATTGCCGCGTCGCTGCGCCCGGCGCCGATCGGCTGTGGCGGAATCGCGGCGAACCAAACGAAACCGAGCGCCCACGCGATCACCAGGAAGGAAGCGAGCCGGCGGAGCATGGGGTCGCCTACAGCATTCGCCGCAGGGCGCGCAGCACCGCGGCGCGCGCGGTCACCGTCGCCAGCGCGACCCCTGCGAGCGGAACCAGCGCAAGCACCAGCCAGTCGTCCCAGCCCAGGCCCGCTCCGCCAGCCAGCCCCGACCCCAGCGCAGCAAACCGCTGCCCCAGCAACAGAACGATACCGACCGCCAGCGCCAGGCCGAGCGCACCGCCCGCCGCAGCGTCGATCGCGATGCTGCGCTGGAACACTCGCGCGATCTGGGCGTCGGTCCCGCCCAGCATGTGGACGATCTCGATAGTCCCGCGATGGCTGTCGAGCGCGGTCCGCGCGGCCAGCAGGACCGCGGCGATCGTCGTCAGCGCGAGCAGAGCGATCAGCGCGGCCGCCAGCCAGCGCAGCGCGACAATCGCGGCGAAGACTGGCTCGAGCCAGCCGGCCTGCGCGTCGACCCGGGCGTCGGGAGCGGCATTCGCCAGCCGCGCGCGGATGCGGCCGAGGGCGGTATCGTCGGCCGGACCCGCCAGCCTGGCGTCGATCAGCGCGGGCACCGGCAGGGCATCGGCGACGGCCTCGTCGTTGCCGCTCGCCACCCGGGTGCCCAGCCAGGGTTCGAGCAGGGCATCGACCTCGGCAGCGGGTACCAGCCGGACCTGGACGACGCCTGGGGTCTCGCGCAGCACCGCCAGAGCATCGTTGGCCTGGCGCGCGCGTGCGCCGGGCGCGGCGTTGACCACCTGCACGGTGATCCCGCCCGACAGGTCGGCGCTGGCCTGGCTCGCCAGATTGCCCAGCGCCAGTCCCGCGGCGGCGGCGATCGCGGTCAGCAGCACCATGATCGCGATCACCCACGGCATCGGCCCGGAAAGCCTGGTCTGCGGCACCAACTGGGTTTCCGACCGGCCCGAGATCGCCGCACCCACAGTGCGCAGGCGACCGGCCACGGTCGATGAAATCGGGGGCGTCGGCGAATTGGCGGCCGGGCTGCTCATCGCGCGGGGACCAGCCCGGCGCGGCGCGGGGGATAGCGCAAGGCGCCAGTGGGATCGGACAGCCGCCCGCGATCGAGCCGCATGATCAACGATTCGGGCACCTTGCGCAGCAGGTGGACGTCGTGGGTCGCGACCACCACTGTCGTTCCCAGCCGGTTGAGCGCTTCAAACAGGCGCAGCAGCTTCACTGCCATTTCGGGATCGACGTTGCCGGTGGGCTCGTCGGCGACGAGCATGTCGGGGCGTCCGATCACCGCGCGGGCGATCGCCACGCGTTGTTGCTCGCCGCCCGAAAGCGTCGCCGGCCGCGCGTGACTCCGGTCGCCCAGCCCGACCCATTCGAGCATGTCGGCGACCGGCTTGCGCAAGTCGTCCTCCTCCACCCCCGCCACCCGCAGCGGGAGTGCGACGTTGTCGAACGCGGAAAGGTGGGGGATCAGGCGAAAGTCTTGGAACACAACGCCAAGGCGGCGGCGGAAGCCGGGGAGTCGTTCGCGCGGCAGCGTGATCGCGTCGGTCCCGAACATCGAAATCTTCCCGCGCGAAGGCCGCTGGGCGAGATACAGCAGCTTGAGCAGCGAGGTCTTGCCCGCGCCGCTCGCCCCGGTGAGGAAGTAGAACGTGCCCGGAAACAGCGTAAACGATACGTCGGTGAGCACTTCCTTGTCCGAGCCATAGCGCAGCCCGACGTTGTCGAACCGGACGATCTCCGCCTCGGGTTCGGTCATCGGCCAGGCACTTGGTTCAGGTGGCAAAGCATCGCGTAGAAACAGACTTGAACACGCAGCGCCGGACTGCCCCCCTTCCAGCCAACCCGCTTCGATGAACCGACGGACGGCAGGCGGGAGAGCGGACCGGCGCCGCTCGAGCTGGATAAGCTTGCCCCTATACCAGCAATCGATGTGGAAAAAAGGCCGTCGCAACACCTGGTTGGGGTTGCAGCCCTTGCTCGCCGCCGCCGCCGCGTGCTTTACCCGGGGCCGTGATCATCGCCTGTCCCGCCTGCGCGACGCGCTATGTCGTGCCCGACAGCGCAATCGGCGTCGATGGGCGAACGGTGCGTTGCGCCAAATGCCGCCATAGCTGGTTTCAGGACGGCCCGGCGGTGGAGCGGCCAACGCCCTCGCCCGCCCCGGTCGAGCAGGCCCAGCCCGTCGATCGGCAGCCCACCCAGTTCGATCCCCGCCCTGCACCTGCGTCGCCCGCACCGGAAGCCGACCCGGCGCCCGAACCCGAACCCGACCTATCCGACACGACCTGGGCCGAACCGCCGCCGCCACCTGCCGAAGTACCCGCCTTCGCCGAGACCCAGCGGGACGAGATCGACGTCGTCTATCAGGACTCGCCCTCCAGCTTCGCGCACGAACCGCCGTTCCGCCCTCGCCGCAACCCGGCAAAGCTGTGGACCGCCGCGGCGGTCGCCTTTGCCCTGCTCGTCGCGGCGCTGATCGGCGCGGTCAGCGTGTGGGGGGTGCCCGATTGGGTGCCGATCTCGCGCCCTACATTCGGCTCGGCCGAACCCGACCTGGTGCTCGAATTCCCGTCCGAACGCCAGGATCGGCGCACCTTGCCCAACGGCACCGAGTTCTTCGGCGCGAGCGGTACCGTCACCAACGTCGGCCAGGAAACCCGCAACGTCCCCGCGATCCTGATCGTGCTGCGCGATGGCAAGGACCGGATCGTCTACACTTGGGAAGTCCGCGCGCCGAAGGCAGCCCTGGCTCCAGGCGAGAGCGTGACGATCAACGAAGCGGTGACCGATGTCCCGCGTTCGGCGAAAGTCGCCGAGATCGGATGGAAGCCCTAGGTTTTCGCCCGATGGCGCACCTTCCAAGACTCTCTTGCCACCCCTGAACCCCCCTGCTAAGCGCCCGCTCCTACCTACCGGGGGCCCGCCAAAATTGCCGATCAACCTCGGCTGGGTCCTGTTCGATGTGCGGTCGTGGCGGAACTGGTAGACGCGCAACGTTGAGGTCGTTGTGGGCGAAAGCCCGTGGAAGTTCGAGTCTTCTCGACCGCACCACACAGTCCTGGAACTCCTCACTCCAGGAGGCTCACTTCCAAGTTCACGCAGTTTGTGGCGCAGGTCCGCGCCATTTCCTCTCCGTGCATTTGTGGAATGCAGTCAGAGATGGCAGCCTTGACGCCAACAACAGGCGGCCATTTCCGCGCCGTCTCTGCTCCAAAGTTTGTGACTGCAGTGGGATTGCGCTCAGGAGAACCCGAGTGCTTCGCGCTGCGCGGCCCAGTCGAGCGGCAGATCGGTGGCCAGCAACGAGCGGTTGGTCAGCGACAATGGCTGACGTCCCTCTAAAATTGCCGTGACAATGTCGGGCGCGAGGCATGCCAAGCCAGCCAGCTTGGTCAGGCGCGTGCGGCAGCGGTTGGCAGCCGACGCGACGCTCGCGAGCGACTGCTCAGAATTGGCCAGGACGAGCTTTCGAGCGGCGTGAGCCTCGGCAACCAGAGCAACCAGCTTCTCATCGCGGATGCGAGGAACGAGATTTGCGTCCGCTGCAGCCGGAATGACCAACCGCACCTGGTGCCCGCGGCGCACGCGGGTCGCTGCGCATGTAAGAGTCAAAGTCCGACCATGCGCCGAGCCTTCATCGCTGGAACCGAGGGCTGTGAGTAGCTTGGCCGAGCTGACCGCTATTTCCACTCTGTCGTCTGCAAGCACGATTCGCTCGACAAGCATCTCTACCAACCGAATGCGTGCGGCGACCGAACCGCTGCGCATGGCGGCAGCTGCTATATCGCCTGCGGCGATCAGTGAGTGAACTCGTTGTGCATGTTCGTCGTCATTGCTCACTAGGGAACATAGCATCTGCTGATCGACGAGGAGTTCGGCCAAGCGGTCACTTACCAGCTTCTCGATGTCATGCGCAGAGACGCGCCAGGCCGGAGAACCATCGAGCAGGTCGGGACGGGTGATATAGTAGCGATAGCGCCGGCCCGGCTTGGTCGCATGGCTCGGGGTCATTGCCCTCCCCTCACCGTCGAACACCTTGCCAACCAGCAAGCTGGGCTGCTTCGCTTTGATGCGTCGGGCGTGACCCTGCACGCGCTCGGCGAACATGCACTGCACGTCATTCCACAGTGCTTCAGAGACGATTGCTTCATGCTCGCCGGGGAAAGCCTCTCCCTTGTGAACGATCATGCCCTGGTAAGCGCGATTGCGAAGGAGATGGTAAAGGGTCCCACGCCGGAATATGCAGCCGCCGCGATGCGGACCGCTGGTCTGGTTCTGAACTTTGGTGCGGTGTCCCTGGCGGTTGAGCTCGTCGGCTAGCTCGACCACCGAGCCAACTTCCAAATACCGCTGCATGATATGACGGACAAGATCGGCCTCCACCTCGTCAACGACCAGCTTCCGGTTCTCGACGCGGTAGCCCAACGGAACCGGGCCACCCATCCACATGCCCTTGCGCTTGGACGCCGCAATCTTGTCGCGGATACGCTCGCCTGTGACCTCGCGCTCGAACTGGGCGAAGCTGAGCAGCATGTTGAGCGTCAGGCGACCCATGCTGGTGGTGGTGTTGAACGATTGGGTGATCGACACGAAGCTGGCGCCGGCCTTATCGAGTACTTCGACGATCTTGGCGAAGTCGGCGAGGCTGCGGGTCAGCCGGTCGATCTTGTAGAGTAGGATGATATCGACCTTGCCCGCGGTGACATCGGCTAGCAGCCGCTTCATGCCCGGTCGTTCCATGTTTCCGCCCGAGAAACCGCCGTCATCGTAGCGCTCGGGGTTCAGGACCCAGCCTTCGTGCCGCTGGCTGACTGCATAGGCAGCGCAGGCCTCGTATTGGGCGTCGAGACTGTTGAACTCCTGTTCGAGACCATCCTCCGTCGATTTGCGGGTGTAGACCGCGCAGCGCAGCTTCCTCTCAGCCACGACCGCTCAGCCCAAAGAACCGCGGCCCCGACCAGTGCGTGCCGGTGACCTCGTTCGCTATCTCGCTGAGCGAGCGCCACAGGCGATCCTTCCACCAGAAACCGTCTTCGCGGACTTCGACGGCGATCGTCTGACCGTTCCATTCGCGCACAAGCCGCGCCCCTGGGGTGAGATGGACCGAAGGTCGAGCGGACCCCCGGCTGGCTCTCCCTGAGAAACCCGTTCCAACTCTCGCGCGACGAGTGAGGGAAGCGCCCCGAACCGGCGTTCCTGCAACCGCTGGGCCAGTAAGCGGCGCAGCAGCGGTGTGGGCAGATTAGGGGGCAATGTTCGATCGCTGGTCGTCCAATGATCGCGCAGCTGCGCCAGCGACATCGTCGCCAGCGCAGTCAGGTTCGGCTCGATGCTATCGCGTCGGCGGCCCATCAGGCGGCCTTGCCGATGTGGTAGCAGGTCACATCGCCGCGCTTGTCCTTGGCGATGGTGTGGCCCTTCTTCTTGAGGCCGGTAAGCGCGGCGCGGGTCGTATGCGGCAGCCAACCGGTTGCCTCGACCAACTCGGCTAGTATTGCGCCCTGGTCTCGCTCGAGCAGCGCGATCACCGAGGCGATCTTGCTCGGGCCGCGGGGTTCTTTCGGCTCCGAGGGCGGCTGGGCCTTGGCCTCAGTCTCCGCGCTCGCAGTCGCGGTCTGCTGAGGCAGGTTCGGTTCGCGCGCCATGCGGCGCGTGGCTGAACGGGGCGCGGGCTTGTCAGCGCTAGCCGGTTCGATCGTCGTGGTAGCCTCGGTCATGGGTGGTTCTCCATTGCGAAGCAGCTGGGAATTGCTGCTTCCACCACCCACACCCCCGACCGATGAGCTCGTCGGGGTGGCAGCCAGTCTAGCCGGCTGCGATTCAGTGATGACACCAATGCTTGCGGTGCCGCCGAAGTCGAATGAACTTTGAGCAGTGAGGCTAGGTTTCTGCCAATGCGCGCCGTGCGATCACTTCGGCAGCGGCAGCCAGAGCTGCGATGTCCTCGCCTGCGCGGCGAGCCGCCGCCAAGCGAACGATAAGCTCAGGGCCCGACGTTGGCAGGATCATGGCCAGCGGTGGGCTCTCGTCTTCCATGATCCGCCCGGCCTCAAGGACCAGCGCTGCAATCAAACCGTGGATTTCGAGGTGTGCGCTGCTCGCCATGTCGGCCGTACATGCCCGCCACCGGAAAGAAGTCGATACGGAGCTTTTTCAGACTGGCCGGTTTGCGCCTCGTTTTTGTCATTCCAACAATGATTGGTCGATCCCGAAAGCTGACATCACCGCACCCAGCCCCTATGGTCGTTGCAAGCCGGGAGATGTTTGCGCGGATGGAAACTGAGACTTCGCCTGCGTTTGCGACGACGCACGATCAAGACACCAGCTCGTCGCCGGCTCCGGTCTATTTTCCCCGCCGGCTCACGCTTAGCGATCTCTCCATCCTCGATAATCAAGTTGATGAAGTCGGACTTCTTGCGCTTGGCGGTAATAGGGTAATTCTCGGCGAGCCTGGCATGGGCAAGAGCGAGCTGATACGCGAGGTCGGGCGGCGGCTCGGTATCGAACCAGTCACTGCAATCCGGTTCATCAACGCCAAAAGCCCGGCCAAACTGGTCCCAGCGGGTAAGCCGGTGCTGATCGACGGCCTGGACGAGGCGATGTCGCGGCGCGAGGGCGACGCGGTTGACGCCATTCTGGCGCAGCTCGAAGAAGCGGATTCACCGCCATTTATCCTCTCGTGCCGCTCGCGCGAATGGCAGTCCCGCAGCGTGACGAACCTGCGTCAACTCTACGGTGCCGATCCGAGAATCCTGACGCTTGAACCATTCGATGGCGTCGAGGCGCGCGCATTTCTCCTCGCACAACATCCAAGCGTGGATGCGGATCACGTTCTAGGCCATCTCACAGACCACAGCCTAGAAGAGCTGTACCGCAACCCGCTGACGCTGGGTCTGATGGGGCGCGTGGCCGAAGCCGACACACAGTTGCCGGCGACACGTGCGGCCCTGTTCGAGCGCGTCTGCACTTTGATCTGGCCCGAGCATGATCCCGATCGGCAGGACGAGGGCTTGGCCCAGCTCACCCAGGACGAGGCACTCGATGCCGCCGGGGCGATTGCCGCCGGCCTGTTGTTCGGCGGCGCCGAGGCCGCCAGTGCGGCGGGCGCAGCGCAGGTCCAGCAAGGTGATATTCGGATTGCCGATTTGGAGATTCTACCCAATGCGAAATCCGCGCGGTCGATCTTTACCTCCAAACTGTTCCACAGCATCGGCCTGTCGCGAGCCAAGCCGATCCACCGCGTCATCGCAGAATTTCTCGGCTCGCGCTGGCTCGCACAACAGGCTGCAACACCGCGCGCGCAGCGGCGTGTACTGGCGCAATTCCATGGCAGCGGCGGCGTGCCGGCGAGTCTACGCGGCCTGCATGCTTGGCTCGCCTATCACAGTCCGGCGATGGCCGAGCGGGTCATCGCCGAAGACCCATATGGTGTGTTGCGCTACGGTGAAACCGCCGCGCTGACCCCGCATTTCGCAGACGTTCTGTTTGAAGAGCTGTGCAATCTAGCCGAGGATGATCCCTATTTCCGCGCGGCGGACTGGGACAGCAAGACTGCCGCGGGGCTGATGATCCCCGCCCTCAAGCCCAAGATCGACGCGATCATCACTTCGGCAGCAAGCAGCGCACACCTCCGCTCACTACTGATCGAAGGGCTAGAGGGCACGCCGCTTGCTGCCGAGCTCGCCGATACATTGGAAGCGATCGTCCTCTCGCCGGGGCGCTTCTATCGCGAACGCGACGACGCGGCAGACGCCTTGTTGCCGCACCGCGATCGAGCCTGGTGGCGAGGTACGATCGGAGAGCTCACCAATCAGGGCGGCGACGACGCACCTCGCCTCGCGCGCCAACTAATTCAGCATATCGATGCCGACGTTTCGGACGAGCTGATTGTAGCGACCTTGTTCGCCGAAATGGGGGTGACTAGCTGCCCGCTTCCGCGCCGCGAGGGTCGGCGGGCCCATACGGTGCGCAGCTATGATCGGCTGATCCACGCCATCCCGTCGAAGAGGCTGGTCGGAGTGCTCGACCTGATCGCCGAACATGCCGAGTTGCTGCACGACGGCGATTGGGAGAATGCCGGTGAGGTCGCCGACATTGTGGCCAGTCTAATCATCCGCGCGATCGATGAAGGGGTGATCGGAACGGCTGAGGCACCGTCGTTGTGGCGTTGGCTCGCGACAATCGAGCAGGCGCATCGCTATCACCGCGACGTACAGCAGGCGCTTGCCGCGCAACTGGGGGCACAGGATGAGTTGCGCCGCGCGGTCCAGACACATGTACTGGCGAACGACCGCCGCAAGGAAAGTTTGTGGGTCACCGAGCTGTACCTGCACCGCCGGCTGGTCGGACTCACGGCGCGGTCTGACGACATTGTTTATGCGCTCGACCGCCTTGCCCAAGGTGACAACAAGAATCCGGATCGGCGCCAAGATTGGCAGGATCTGGTGCGCATGGCATGGGGGCCAGATGGCCTCGATCCCGGGGTGCGGGCCTCGGCGGAAGAATTCAGGCGCGGCGACAAGCCGCTCGCAGATTTCCTGCGCAAGCTCGAAAATCCTAAGAAACCCGCGTGGAAGGTCCGGCAGGAAAACGAAGCTGCCAAACGGGAGCGCAAGCGCAAGGTAGCGTTCGAGACAGCGCGTCGCGAGCTAGACAAGGTCCGCAACGATCTACGGGCGGGCAAATTGTCGGCGATCCTGCCCTCCGCTCAAGCCTATCTCGACCGGTTCCACGACCTCCCGAGCGAATTGCCGCCGAGCCAGCGATTGGCGACATGGATCGGGCCGGATCTGCGCGACGATGCGTTGGTCGGTTTCGAGGCCGTGTTGCACCGGACCGATTTGCCCACACCCAATGAGATCGCCGACGGTTTCGCGCGCGGGACGGTCTACAATTTCAGCTTTCCGATCATGGCCGGTTTGTATGAGCGAATACGCGGCGGCAAAGGAATTGCCGATCTGCCCGATCCGCTCAAACAGTCCGCTTTGCTGCTCAGCCATGACGATTACGGCTGGAATCTCGACAAGGAGAAAGAGGCACTGCGGGTAGCGCTGGAGGCCGAAGTCATCCCGACGCCCGAGGAACGCCAGGCGTTCGCGCGGCTCTGGATCGAGCCCGCGCTCACGGCGGGCAACGAGCATGTCGCGGGGCTCTACAAGCTCGCCCACGATCCGGATTGGCAGGGGACCGGTGCTGCGCTTGGCGCCGGATGGCTGGCAGCTTTTCCCGCTGTACCAGAATCGGTCGAGGCAGAACTGGTCGACTGCCTGACCTATGGCGGCGCGCTCGATGCGCTGCGCGATGTCGCCGAAGCGCGCGCCGGAGCGGTTTTCGGCAATTTCGACCACATGCTGTCGTGGCTGGCGATCGATGTGCTGGTGCGGTTCGAGGTGGTGCGGTCCGATCTCTCCAATATCGGCACGGAGTATCCCGACTTTATTTGGTTCTTGCGAAATCGGCTTCAGTTCGAACGGCGCGGCGGCATGCTCCCGCTCTCGGTCACGCAGGCCGAATGGATTATCACCGAATTCCGCGGACAATGGCCACATGTGGTGCTGGAAGGCACCGGTTCTGGCAACACTAACGACTATGACGCGACCGACTTTCTGCGTTCTCTGATCAACCGGATTGCAGGTGATACCAGCGTCGAGGCGGCAGAGGCGATGGCGCGCCTCGTCGCTGGACCCAACGACAGTTACGCCGAATTGATCCGCCACATGGCGGCGGAGCAGCGGCAGAAGCGCGCTGAAGAGGACTTTTCAACCTTGGCGCCAGGCGATCTCGCCGCACTCCTAGACGATGGACCGCCGGGCAATATCGAAGATTTGAAGGCGCTGATACGCGAAGAAATGGATGTCGCGCAGCTCAAGCTCATTGGTGACGATATCGACTCGGTCGTCGACTTCTGGACCGATGCGGGTATTCCCCGCGGTGAGAACCGTTGCCGTGACCGGCTGGCGGCGATGATCGGCCCGGAACTCGCACGCTACGATATCCAGAGGATTACCGAGGCGGACATGCCGCAGACCAAGCGCGCCGATCTCGCCTTCGCGCGCGGGAAGATGCAGTTGCCGGTCGAGGTCAAGGGCCAGTGGCACAACGATGTCTGGGATGCGGCCACAGGTCAGCTCGATGTCCAGTATTTGATCGACTGGCGCTCAGAGCAGCGCGGCATCTATTGCGTGTTGTGGTTCGGCGATCTGCCGTCGTCGACCAACCGGCGGTTGAAGGCGCACCCGCTTGGCCTTGCCGCCCCTCAAAGTGCCAGCGAAATGCGCACCATGCTCATCGACCGAATTACCGAGGCGCGCCGCGCACTGATCGATGTGGTTGTGCTCGACCTCGCTGCTGGGCGACCAAATTAGCGCATCACGCGATCTTGGCTACGCTCCGAGATGCAAGGTCGGCTTTCATAGTATGATTACCCGAAAGCAGACGGACTGAAACCGGCCCCTTTTGAGACTTTGCCCCGCGCCATGATCAACCTGCTTCCAGCAAACCAGTTCCAGGCGATGAAAGTCGTCCATTTTCCTGGATAGAACTAGTGCGGAGAATCAGCGTCGATCACCGCTAGCACTGGATCGGTCGATTGATTGCGTTCGGCCTGCTCAAGGTAGATGCGTGGGCGGAAATTGGCGCGAGGCCCCCCGACACCGTGAAAAGTTCCTCTGTGCCGAGATCGACTTTGGCCTTGGAACCAGCGATAGTCTCGTTGCTGAGCGCCCCTAACAAGTGGGCGAGTTCGGACCCGACCGTGGTCGTGCCGATCGCGTCGAAGCCGATCATCAACCCTTCGCCCATGCTGCCCGTCCAGTGACCGCCGGCCACATAGATCTTTCCTGAATAGTGTTCGCCGAAGGGCGCGACATACTCGACGAACTTGCGGATCGGTCCATAGACGCGTGATTCATAGGGGATCACGTGCATTTGGTATGGCATGTCTCGGGTCACGAAATGACCCATGATGCCACGCGCAACGCTCGTATTGCCTCCGCTCGGCGTGTTGCGAAGGTCGATCAACAGCACCCGGGTGTCTGCTAGCGAATGCAGCGCATTACCGAATTCAGCGATTAGCCCGTTGTTGCCCAGAGAATTGTTGATGCGGATGATCCCCAAGTCTCCGCGTCGCTCAGTCTCGAGCATTGGACCGCTCGACACGCGCTTTGCCTGCTCGGCGGTAGCGGCGAGGGTGAACCCCTTGCGCTTTTGCCCCGCGATCAACTCCATCGACCGGGGCTGGCCGCGATGGCCGGCAAGCGCTGTGTTGAGCGCGAAGTCGACCTGCGGCGGGGTAAGTTGCGCGAAGGGTCGTCCGGTGATCTCATCGATCGACGCCCGGAGCGGCCGGCCGGCGATCGTTGCGATGGTCATACCGGGCCGAATGCCCTGGTTCGACGCGTCGCTCCCGGCGCGCACTTCTTCAACGCGGAAGTCCGTGCCGTCGTAGTGGGCGAAAATATCCGACGAGGTCGGAATGACTGCCCAGTCGCTCGCATCGAGCGGTCCAACGACGAAGTGGGGATCGGCGAAATTGTGCGCAACGAGCTGCAGTACATCGATGAATTCGGCATCGGTTCGCGCTGCCTTGGCGCGAGGTGCGAAGGTCGAAAGAATGGCATTGCCATCGATGCCGGGACGCTCGAGGTATGCGTAACCCTGGCGTACGAGTTGCTCGAAGGAAGTCCAGGCTGCTCTGCTATCGAATGCAGCCGGCTGTTCCTCGGCTCGAGCCGGTTGCGAAATCGCATACAACAGCAGTGCGGCTGCGGTGAGGCGACGGTTCCGGACCCGAGTGAGCATCTGCGCGGGTTCTACCCGCATTTGGTCAGGCCGTCGCGCCGATAATCGCCCTTTCCCGTCGAGTTAGGGACGCCACTGGCACGATCAGCCGTGAACGAGGAGGCAGCATTGGTAGCGATCCGACCTAAGAGTTGCCAGTCCGCTAACCTCCCCTTTTTGCCCTTGGGAAGGCACCGCCCCCCTCCTTTGCTCCAGCCGCGAGTTCGCCTTCCGCGCAACGCCTCGACGATTTAGAAGGGCACCAGGTGATCACCGAGGACCCACCGTCGGCTCCCCTCGAAAGAATTCCAAATGGAAACGGACGGGGCTGATCGGTTCGACGCGGTGCAGAATGGTTGGCTCCACGACGCCTAGCGCACTTTCCGGAGTAAGCACTTGCTCGGATGCGGGCCGTCGGGGATCGGTGACGACGTACAAGAGCTCGCCTTTCTCGACGTGGATTAGTCCCCACGTGCCATCCTTGGTCGAATGATCGTTCAGAAGTGCCCGCGGAATGGTGGCCGCGGTGAAGGTCTGCGTACGCTTGTAGCTCTGGAGCCCGGGCGGAAGCTTCGTCACGCGACAAGCCGGTCGCGCTGAAACTGCACCCCGAGCTGCAGGCTTTCGGCAATCCTGTGGGCCCTGTCCTGAAGCTGCCTTACCAGCTCTGGCGCAAGCAGCTCCTCGGTCGTCTGCCTCCACAGAGTGAGCCAGCGCGCAAAGTTGTCGCGGGTCATGTGGTCGGCATGCTTCAGGTGAGCGACCATCGGCTGTCCCTTGTAGCGGCCGCTGCTGAGCATCACCGAGGACCAGAACGCCTCCAGTTTGTCCAGGTGGTGGGGCCAGTCGTCAACGCCGCCCTCGAAGATCGGGCCAAGTACGACGTCGGCGCGAACCCGCGCGTAGAACGCAGGCAGGAGCCCAGCGATGTCATCCTCTGACATGTGAACCGCAGTCAGGGTGTACCGTCCATCCAAGTGGTTGACCTTTCCATGCGAGTAGACGGCTCCGCCACCGGCAATCAGCGCTGCAAAAAGTCGTGGCCGAGCGTTGAGCGCCGCGCGCGTCGAAGAGAATCCAGCTTACCGTGACCGCCCATAGGCGCTCGATGCGCTCTGGGTGAGGGTTGGGCGCGTTGGCCGGGTCTCCGCTCCCATCAGGCGGCCAGCCGATCTTCATACGCCTGCGCTTCGGCGCCTATCAGAATGTCAGCGAGCATCCAGTAAGCTTCACCCCATGCGGCTAGGACCTCGTCCGTCGCCACTTCGGCGCTCAACACGTCCCGGATCGCCGGCAGCAGCGCATTGGCCACGTTCGGGTAATGCTCGGGCTTCACCCCGGTCTCGACATGGCGTGCAACCATGCGCTGGACGGCCGTATTCAGGTTGGCGAGCTTGTCGATGTTCTTGGCATAGGCCAGAATAGCGCCCGCCAGGCGCCGGGGCTGCTCGCCGCTCGCCTGAGCTGCGCGATCGAACATCGCTTCAATCTCAGGGTCCTGGAACAACCTTGCGTACATCGCAGTGGTGATGGCCACGCCGTGCTGCTCCAGCAGGGGCGCGGTCGACTTTACGATCTCCATGGCAGCGGCAGAGGCGGTACGCATTGACTGTTCTCCTTTGTGGTATCCAAGATACCGGTATTAGCAGTGCTTGATTCGTGCAATGCAAAAATGCACATCTGCGATTGCATGCAGCTCACCCAACAAACGGACTTCGGATTGCGCTTGCTGATTGTGCTGGCGCGCAAGGGCGGCGCGGTGTCTCTCCCCGTGTTCGCAGCCGACCAGCGGCTTTCCTACAATCACGTGGCAAAGGTTGCTCAGCGCCTCGCACGTCACGGGTTCGTCCGCAGCCGTCGCGGTCGGGGCGGCGGCGTCGACCTGGCTCGCCCACCCGACACGATTACTGTGGGCGAAGTGGTTCGAGCAATGGAGCCGGGCATGCAGCTCGCCGACTGTGGCCGCTGCGCTATACGCTTCGACTGCGGCACAAGTGGCTATCTCGCGGACGCCCTTGCCGCTTTCATGGCCGTTCTCGACAATACGACTCTCTCACAGGCGGCGCACCCCGCGCGGACATCCTTCACATTGGCGCCTCCCGAAGCAGAAGCCAATGAACTGAGTGGTGGCATAGATTTTTAACGATCCGGCTGCCGTTTCTCGCGAGCCGGAAGCCTTGTGCGTCATGACGATCGGATGGCTGACCGTACGCCATCGGCACCATTCAGGACCCGATCAATGGCCATAATCTCAACGCATTCCCACTCAAGCGAGCGTCGGCTAAACTGATCGCATGGACCTGGACGACCTCCTCTTCCGCTACTTCGGCACGACCGACATGTGGCAAGTGCCGCCAAGCGCGCAGATCGCCGGTATCGAGCGTATCGAGGTCGACTTCTGGCTCGCGACTGATCGCGGCCATCGCTTTGCGCTGTGGGCGCTGCTGCATATGTTAGGGTCGGCACCGGACCTGGACGTGGCGTTCAAGGATGCAGGGGACCGCGAGGCCGCGCGCAATTTCCTGGACCTGCTTGCAGCCACCGGCGACGGCTGAGGCCCCGCCCCTCCCGCTTCATATAAAACCGATTGCGCAAACGGGCTCAATCGATGAGCCCCGATCAAGAGCAGAAAAGGGGCCGATAGCGGCAAGGGCGGTTTCGCTTCGCAATTCACGGACATCTGCAGGCCAACTTACGAGTCGGTGCAGCATAGAAGTGTTTAGCGAGCAGATGGCGCCGGGCGATCAATTCCAGGGCGCGCGATGCGCTCCGCGACCTAACAATCAGCAGAGGCGAAAAAATGCGCATGGATTGCACCGACATTCATTCGAGACCTAGCCACAGATATTCCGCAATTGGAGCAGCAAATCGGATGGTTTCTACCCCGCACTTATGAGGCGCCGCCGCGTAGTGCAGGGTTCCATTGCGGCGAGACGGGTTAGTCGGGCAGCACCTGCCGTTGAGCGCTGTCTCGCCCAACGGTGCTACAATACGATGAGCCTACCGTTATCCATGCGATGACCTTCCGGTGGTCCATGCACGGTCCAGCAAGGGATCAGACCGAGGCCTTCCACAATGGTCTGAAAGCGCGTGTCGCGCCGAAAATCTGCGAGGTCCCCGATCAAAAGGCTCGTAATGCTCCCCGTCGGCATTCGCCCGGACTGGTGCCAGTGTTCGACAAGACGGTGCGCCGTCACGTATGCCCCTTCTCGATCACCGAGCCGCTCCTGCATCGTAAGCAGCAAGCCGGGCGTTCCGGGATGAGCCCAGAGCGTTCCCGCGCGGTCTGCGGCCAACACCAGATCAGCCACCTTCGCCGCACCTCCACTGCGGTCACTCTCTTGCATGGCCAGAACAGCGTCGTTCATGGCCAGTCCGGCGCCGCGGACCTTCAGCTCTCGTTCGGCCCAGGTCGTGAGAGCTGCCGCCGCCTCGGGGAAGCGTCGCCGTGCCAGCGCGATTTCAAATCGCATGATCTCTACTGGCGGGCGGGCTTCCGGCTGGCCCCGAGCCAATGCCAGCTCAAGGTAGTATTCGGTCTCATCGATATCTGCGGCACAAAGCGCCCGCGCAAGATAAGGCCTTGGTCGAGCCGGTGCGATGCGGACGAGTCTATCGGCAAGGTACCTTGCGTGAGTGCGATAGCCCAGCGGGACGAACAGGTTGATGATCGCGCCGTCGGCGACCGCTCCATCCTCGAAGTCGACCGCCAACGCTCGCTCCATCTGCTCGATGGCGCTCATGAAGCGTCCCATTGCTGCGTCGACAAGAGCCACTATCTCGTATGCACCGGCAACCGATGGATCGAGTGCAATGGCCTTGGAAGCCGCGCGTCGTGCCTCGGCGAAACCGGCCTTCGGAAGAAAGCCCACGTTGGCCATTGCGTAGACCGTTCCAGCCAGCGAGGCCCAAGCCTTCGCAAATCCTGGATCGCGTTCAAGCGATTCTCTGGCGAGCCTCGCGCCCGACTCGAGACCTTCTGGCGTCAATTTGGCGGAAGCTGCCCGTGCTTCAAACAACAGACGCATGGCCTCTGGATCGCTCGTGTCGGGGATGCGTGGCCCCAGTTCGCGTTGGAGAGCGATGGTGAGCTCGCGCGCCAACTCCTCTTGAATGACCAGCAAATCACTGAGCGGCTTTTCGAAGGACTGAGCCCAGAGGTGGAACCCGTTTGTGGCGTCGATGAGTTGTGCAGTGATACGTACCCGCCCCTCCGCTACACGCACACTGCTCTCGAGAAGGGTAGAGACACCCAGCTCCGCCGCAACCTTGCGAAGGTCCCGGGCTTGGCCCCGGTAAGCAAAGCTCGACGTGCGCGAAGCGACTTTGAGGCCGCGTACCCCGGACAGTGTGGCAATCAGCTCTTCGGCCAGGCCATCGGCCAGATAGTCGTGGCACGTATCCTTTTCGAGAGAATCGAAAGGGAGCACGGCAATTGACGCTGCGCTTGGTTCGGCTTGTGCGAAATCGTCCAGTTCCAGCCGATAGCCGCGGCCGCGAACCGTGACCAGCCGCCGGGCTTCGGCGCCGAGCGCCTTCCTTACAAAGGAGATCTGGGCCTGAAGGGCGTTTTCTTCGACGATCAAACCCGGCCAAACCGCGTTGAAGAGTTCGTCCTTGGTAACAATTTCTCCCCTCGCTTCCGCAAGAGCGGAGAGCAAGTCGAGGGCGCGGCCGCCTAGCGACAAATGGCTCGCACCCGCGCGTAGCCCGCGCCTTGGGCGCAAGATCAAGGAGCCGATGCGATATTCCCCCTCCATCGAGGGGTAAAATACCTATCCGGCTTCGGCCGGTCCACCGCAGAAACCCTGCATATTTCAGCATGTTTCAGGCTTCTGCCAAAGCTTGGGGCTCCGCGATGGTGCACGTTTACCTTGTTGACCAAGGAGGAACTACCATGAAAGCCATCGTCAGGATGACCATTGTTGTGCTCGCGATCAGTGCGGCGGGAGCCCAAGCCAGACAGGCGTCCAGTCCAGTCGCGTACAAGGATCTTGACCTTAGTTCTGGTCACGGCCGGGCGATCCTGAAGGGCCGCATCAATCAGGCGATCGACCAAGTTTGCGGGCGACCAATCAGCTACGATCCTCCCGTCAACAATGCCATTGCGCGCTGTCGCCGTGAGACCGAACGACAAGCGCGCGACGATGTGAATAAAGTTGTCGCGCGGTCGTCACAGCAGTTTGACGAGCGCCTCGCTGGCAAGCGATGAGCAGTCGCGGCTGACCACCCTGGCCTACCGGCAGCAATGTCCGCGTCGGCGAGAGGTCGACCCCTAACTAGCGTCCCGTCACGCAGGATCATACCCGATTTGGGGCCGTTCTCCGCCTGACGGCTTTCAGACGGAGAACCGGGCCAAGCTGTCGGTCGCGTTACGGCCCCATCTCGGACTTCAAAACGCGCGTGATCGCTACTGAGCGGCTGGGCCGGTTGAGGGCACCCTATTCCCGTCGCCCGATGGTCCGAATGCGGCGGAGAGCTGACAACTGCTCGCTTGTCCGTTCTTATTGGAAGCAAGCCACAGGTTAAAATCCTAACCCTGTTTGATCACCAGCTCTTAGCTTGCGCGGCTCATCACCGGGTTGCAACCCTGAGAGTCTGCTCCGACCTTCACCCCCGAAGTGCCGGGGTCTTTCAGAGTTCGCTATCAAAGGGTCGCACCTATGGAATTCATCACCACCTGGTACGCAGGCGAGACAGCAATTAGCAGGGAGCGTGCGAGCACTTTCGCTGCCGGTCGCGATATCGCGAAATGCCGAATGGTTGCCCATCGCGTGCGATCAGGCGCAACGCATGTCCAAGTTCATTCCTCGGACGGTGCGGTATTGTTCGACTCCCGTGATGGCGGCGAACAATACCGCACCCCGACTGACCCTGGCGGCGAAGCTGATGCGCGCGATCGATAACGCGGCGCGAGCTGCAGAGCAGGTTTGAGCCGGCAGGAGCTAGTCGACGTTCGTTGTTACTTGGATCGAAGTGCGCGGTTCATCTAGGTGGGCTCAGGGCAAGCGCGCAATGGGATCGGATGCCGAGCGGTATTTTAACGGGTCCATGTTCCTAAAGCACACTGTCAGCACCCGGCCCTATTCTGTTGAAAAAGTCGACGAGAGCGACGCCCCGGGACAATTTGGGCAATAATATTTTAGCCACGCTGAGTCACGTGAATCATCTTTGCGCGAGGGCGCCTGCCTGAGTTTAATTATTGCCCGGCAAAACCAGCGCCGGACTTTTTCAACAGAATAGGCCCCAAACCTGCTTTTCACGGGATCGCCTTACTTACCTTGAGGATCTCGTCAGTTCGATCGTCAGCGGAGCCAAACCACCTGATCAGCACCGCGTCAAAGATTGGCCCGCCTTGCGCGCGCGCGAATAGCGTGAGTGACGACCTGAGTTTCATCGCATCGACTTCACCGAAAACGTCGACCGCCGACTTCGTCGTTAAGTCTTGAATGGCTTCGAGACACGCGCGCAACCTGCTCCCCAAGACCGGGTGCGCTAGGTACGCACGTGCTTCCTCGAGCGAGCCAAGTTCAAAACGTCGCGCCATCTCGCTGCATCCCAAGCCCCTCAGCTGAGGGAATATGAACCAGATCCAATGGCCTCGCTTCGCTCCCCGTCTGATCTCCGCCAGCGCAGTTGGATAGGTTTCTTCCTGAGCGTCGACGAAGCGCTGAAGGTCAAAGGGATCATCATTTGTCATGAATGTGCTGTGCTTCGGCTTTGGCCTGAGGACAAGCGTCCAGGCGATGAGCTTGTCCCTGCGCGGATCTGCGAGTCTGCTTCGCACGGGGAGTGATGGGGGGCCGTCGCTATAAATCTCGACGATCTCCTATCGCGCTACTTTGGCGTCAGCGACATGGCGCAAGTGCTCCCGACTACGCAAAGTGCCGGGATCGAGCGGATGCAAGTGGATTTCGGGCTGGAGAAAGATCGCGCCAGCCGCATCGCGCTGTGGTGCCTCTTGCACGTGCTGGGCGCAGAGCCCGGCCTCGAGGTGGGGTTTCCGGACGAAGCCGACCGCGAGGCGGCGCGCAACCTTATGGATCTGCTGAGCGCGGCGGGCGACGACTGAGATGGCGCGTTTAATGTAAGACTACTAAGTCTCGGGCAGGATACGTGTGGCCTCGATGGATCGCGGCGCTGCGGTGTTGGGCAACTACGGTGGCGCCCCCCCACGGGCCTACTTGGCCGTCACGATCTTTCTTCCCGACTTGTCTGCTTCCCTCGGTGGGATCGTGCGAATTATCGCCGCATATTCTGCTGTGAGGACAAAGAGCCAAAACTCGATCCCTGCCCACTCCACGGTCGTCACCCCTTTGACGAAATCGAGCACCAGGAACGCGATTGCCAACAGGCGAAAGAAAAGAAAGCTGATGGTGGGGACGTCGGCCCGGCGCGTGGCGCCGATCATCATGATAGCGCTCATCCCGCCCCAAAGAACCGATCCGAAGAGGGTTTCCGCAAGGTAGAAGCCGTCCAGGGCCGCGATGAACCAGAACATCCGCGAGACGGCGAACTGACTCTGTCGGGTGAGCTGGCACAGTTTTATAGTGGGAGGGAAAAAGAGCGTCCTGCCGATCCAGTGATCTACCTTTGCGAACGACATCGGGCCGTCATAGCCGCCGCAGCGGGTCGCGGCCATATCGGCGCTCCTGGTCGGTAGACGATCCAGCGGGAGATGACCTTCCGCGACAACGGCATCGCGGCATCCTTCCCCGTGGAACCCAAAGCCCGACCGTTCGCTTCTAGTGCGAAAGTCAAAGGAGGTTCGAATGCTTGGAAAACTTATGGGAGCCTATGCGGGAGCAAGGGCGGCCAAAGAAACGCGCGGGGTCGATCAGCCAGGCGGTGCCGTTATGGGTATGGCCGCGGTGGCGATTGCCCGCCGATTTGGACTCCCCGGGATGATCGCCGCGGCGGTCGGCGGGTACGCTTTGAAGCGCTACAACGACCGCCGCCGCTGACCGCTAGGCTTATGTCGGGGCGTTTCTCGAGTAGCGAGGGTCAAAAACATGCGAATATTGCTGCCCGTCCTGTTGATCGTTCCAAGCGGCTGCAATGTCGCGAACGACCCCGATAAGGATCAGGTTACGGTCAGATACGACGAGGCTCGCATAAAGAAGTCGGCGGCAGACACCGCCCGCGCAGCCAAGGCAGTTGGCACGGGGGTTGCCCATATCGCCAAGGGTACCGCTCGCGTGGTGAAGGATGAGGTCGGGGACGTCGATGTCGATGTAAAGGTTTCGCGCACTCGACCAGAGCCGCGGCCGACCGAGGCCAGGCGCTAGGCCGCCCCCAACAACTCTGATCCGACATCGGCGACTTCGAATCAGTTTGTCATAAAGGCCAAATGCGGCGGTTAACATAAGTCCGATTGTCTGCCCGACGCTTCAACAGCACTTTGTCCCCAACGGCTAGAAAGGGGCCGTTCACTGCCAAGCCGGTTTTCGCGCTGGAACCTCGCTTAGCTGACAGCACGCCAAATTGCTCTGCGGTAACAATCCAGAGGTTGACGGTAGAGGCGGTTCTCTAGTTACGCCGCCTCATCATTATCTGGAAAATGGACTGGTAGATGGGAAACGTAGATCAGAGATATCCTCGCAATCCGCGATTGAGCGCGTTGCGACTATCGCGCTCCCACCTTTTGATCACATCCGCCTCGGAAATCGACGCCGCGCCGTGATACACCCCAGGGTGGACATGGAGTTCGACTGGCACACCCCCACGTAAGAGACGGCGAGCATACTCGACATTCTCTTCCAGAAACAGGTCCAACGCACCCACTGCGAGATAGGTCGGCGGTAGGCCTTCCATGGCCCGCAGCCGCGATGGCGCAGCATAGTGCGAGACGCCAGGCGTGCCTGGCTCCTGTCCAAGATAGCAATGCCAGCCAAAACGATTGTTCTTCCGGTTCCAAACGAACTGGCCAACGTACGCATGTGGATCAGCAGCTGTCGTGGTGCGATCATCCAGCATCGGCGACCACAGGTGTTGGCAGGCAACCTGGAACTCGCCGCGATCTCGGGCAAGAATCGCGAGCCCCGCGGCAAGGCCGCCCCCGGCGCTAATGCCCCATAGCGCGATGCGCGTGCGGTCGATGCCGAACTCTCGCCCTTCGCTGCACATCCACCGCAGCGCAGCGTAACAATCCTCCAAGGGTTGTGGGAATGGATGCTCCGGAGCGAGACGGTAGTCGACGAAGACCAGTACCGCATTGAGCGCCAACGCCCACCCGGCCCGCTGAGCCGCCATCTGCATGGCCGAGCCGCTAACGAAGCCTCCACCATGCAGACAGCAGATGCCGGGCAGGACTTCGGCACTTTCCGGCCTGCAGACGAACAGATCGATACTGCCCGATGCGACCGGAAGTGAGACGCGATGTTCGCTCAAACCGGCGATCGCAATCTTTTCGTCTCGGCCGAAAGAAGCCCTGCGCAAGTCGGGTAGGATTTCGCAGGTCAGTTCGATATCTGGGAAAAGAGCGAGTCCGGCTCGCAGCTGCGGGTCGACCCTGTGCACGTCTTCGACCTTCGGTTCAGGCGCCATCTTCAACTCCATGAGCAATGGCAGCCCGCAGGGCTATTGCGGCGCAAGCGCGAGATCGCGCCCCAAGCGCTCCTGGATACCAGTCTTCGCTTCCTGCAGCTTGGAAGCGTGACGGCTACCTTCGAACGACGTCGCTTCACCCCATCGCTCAGCCAGCTGTTCGGAAGAGAAGTCATCGTTGAAGAACACGCCCTGGGTCTGTTCCCAGCGGGTTTGTGAAACCCAGCCACCACCCACTTCGAAGAGTTTGCCGGTGGTCGGACAGCTTTCGTGGGCAAGCAGGATCACCGCCGGAGTAACATATTCGGGCTTCAGTGCGTCGGTGACCTCCTTGGGCAGCACACCCTCGGTCAACCGCGAACCTGCAGTGGGGCTAACCGTGTTCACTAGGATGTTTCGTGGCCCCCCCCTCAATCGCCAACGTCTGGGCGAGGCCAAACAGGCCCAACTTGCAGGCCGAGTAGTTTGCCTGGCCGAAGTTGCCATAGATGCCCGCGATCGAGGTCGTCATTATTACGCGGCCATATCGCGCCTCGCGCATGTGGGGCCAGGCTGCTCGGGTCACTTTGAAGCAGCCGAGGAGGTGAACCCGGTAGACCAAATCCCAGTCTTCATCGCTCATTTTGGCAAAGGTCGAATCGCGCAGAATTCCAGCATTGTTCACAACTACGTCGACCCGCCCAAATACATCCAAAGCCCCCTGAACGATCTTTTCACCATCCTCCACGCTATCGGAATTGGCATAGGCCTCCCCGCCCTCGTCACGAATGCGGGTGACAAGGCACTCGGCGACTGAGGTGCTGCCGCCGCCGCCTTGCGCACCGCCGCCCAAATCGTTTACCAAAACCCGTGCTCCGCGCCGTGCGAACTCGAGCGCGTGCGATCGGCCGAGGCCCTGCCCGGCGCCAGTGACTACGACAACGCGCTCGTCGAACCTCATGGACATTCGAAGATCTTACCTTTCCCCGCTCAAGACACGGGCACTGCATCAATCGAGCGCGACGATCGCCTCACCTGAAAGGGTCGTGACTCCACCCGCAGTTTGCGCGAACACCGCGATTCTCGCGAGCCGCTCGCCGTCCTCCTCGAAGCATTCGCTGACCGAGGCGTGGCAGGAGACAACATCGTGGACGTGGGTAATTGCCGTGAAACGCGCACCGAACGAACGGAGGCGGGCGGCACCGAAGCGCTGGGTCACCACGCGAGTAAGCACGCCGAAGGATAGCATGCCGTGCGCGAACACGTCGTCGAGGCCGGCTTGACGGGCAAAATCGAGATCGATGTGCACCGGGTTGTGATCGTCTGACGCGCCAGCGTAGAGCGCTAGCGTCGTTCGTGAAATCGGCCCAAACCGTATTTCCGAGAGCGTGTCGCCGGCCCTGATCCGATCGGTCGCCATCATCCGCTCCCGCGTCATCCGAACTTGTGCAAGAGTGTGCGGCGCGCTCGGATGAGCGGCCCGCGCTCGTGATGGGCAACCACGGATTCGAGCGTGACGAACTCCATCAGCCCCCCCTTCCTGTCATAGAAGTCGAGCACTCTGGTTGAAAACGTCACACTGTCCCCGGCATAGACGAGCCCGTTGTAAGAATAGTGCTCGTCGCCATGAAGTAGATAGCGAAAGTCGCAGCCGGCCATCTCGATCGCGCTTGCCTCCCCCTGGCGCCGGAGTTCTTCGTTGGCGATTGCTTCGACGACCATGAAGAAGGAAGGGGGCGCCGCGATGTCTGGATGACCCATGGCGTGCGCCGCAGCCACATCGTTGAAGAGCGGATCGATCTGTCCAAGAACGCTAGCGAAGGCACGGATGCGCCCACGCTCGACCTTAACGCACACCGACGCCGTCTCTGCGCCTTTCGCCTCGCGTCGAAACCGCCCTTGACGAATGTCTTGCCCGCTCGTTTCGGCCATTTCGCTCGCTTCCGTTCATCCCGGAGAGGGGCACCAACTGCGCGGCACGGTGGGGCTATCGGCTTACGGCGTCCAATTCATAATGATGACAGACCATTCAATTTAATCATTGTGCCAAGGGAAATGCCCTTGTGAGAGTGCCGATTAAGGCGCGGGTGGCAGCCTTGGGCTCCCAGCGTACCCGGACCGCGCAGCACAAAGGCGCGGTGGGGAACAGGTCAAGGCCCGCGAGCAATTGATAGCGCTCGGCAAACTGAGGCGACGCGGCGTGAGATCGCGCAACCACGCCTACAGCGTCAGAGGTTTCGACGATGCTTCGCACGATCGGGAAAAAGTCTGCGCGATGGACCCGTTCATGCCAGTCGATCCCCTGCTTTTGGAAGATGTTGCGGATGATTTCACCGTAAGGCCGGGAATCCGAGGGTGAGACGAAGTCGTACCGCGCAAGGTCGCGCAAAGTTGGGCCCGACACGCCGAGCAGGGGATGCCCGCGCCGCACGAACAGTGCGACATCCAGGCTGCCCATCGGCTCACGCCTTAAATCCGACCATTCGCTGAAGGCGGCGTTGTAGCCCACGGCAACGTCGATCGCACCCATCCGCAAGTGTTGCACGATCGTCTCGAAGCCACCGCTGCTAATGTCATAGCGGATGCCGCGATGCCTACGCAGCAAGCTGGCCAGCGGTTCCACAAGCCCCCACTCGAGCGATGCGGGGCAGATCCCGATGCGCAGGACACCACTGTACGGGTCCTTGTTTCCCGCCCCGCTTCGCAAAAGTTCGCGGGCGTCCTCGAGCAAACGCGCGGCCCGGGTGATGAAGTCGCCGCCCTTCTCGGTCGGAATGACGCCCCGAGGCGTGCGATAGAAGATCGGAAAGCCGACCTCCCGTTCCAGCGCGGCGATGCTCCTCGTCACCGCAGACTGAGTAACGCCAGCTTCTTGCGCTGCTGTCGTGAATGAGCCGGTACGCGCCACAATCACAAGATAGTTCAGGCGGGGATCGAGCATGACTATTCTTATCGAGAATACAAACGGTCTTCAATGAATTTGCCTTCGGCGCCCAAGCGCCACATTCGGATTCTTCTTTTGCGGTGAGGTCGGAGATGACGAGCATGGATCGCGAAGTGCTGGTTGCCGGTGTGGGAATGATCCCGTTCGCCAAACCCGGCAGCAGCGCGCCTTATGACCAGATGGGCAGCGAAGCCATCTGTCTCGCGTTGGCCGACGCCGGTATCGGCTACGATCGCATCGAGCAGGCCTATGTAGGCTACGTGTTCGGGGCAAGCTGCGCGGGACAGCGCACGGTCTATCGCGCCGGCATGACCGGAATTCCAATCGTCAACGTCAACAACAACTGTTCGACAGGCTCGACTGCCCTCTTTCTTGCCCGCCAGGCAGTGGAAAGCGGAGCGGTCGAGTGTGCGCTGGCGGTCGGCTTCGAAGAGATGGAGCCGGGCGCGCTTCCATCGATGTTTTCCAACCGCGTCAGCCCATTTGCGGACTTTGACCGTGAGTGCGACGCGCTTGTCGACGTCGACCTTCCGCTCGCGCTGCGCTATTTCGGGGGCGCAGGCAAAGCGCACATGGAGCGCTACGGCACGACCCTCGAGGACTTTGCCAAAGTACGCGCCAAGGCCAGCCGCCACGCCGCGTGCAACCCGCTGTCCGTCTTCAGGAACGTGATGACAGTGGAAGAGGTTCTTGATGCGCCAGTGATCTGGCCGGGCGTCATGACCAAGCCGATGGCCTGCCCGCCGACGTGCGGCGCGGCCGCTACTCTTCTCGTTTCGCGCGACTTCGCGCAGCGAAACGGCCTTGTGCCGGGGGTTCGTATCGCCGCGCAGACAATGTCGACGGATCGCCCCGTCACGCTCGAAGCGCACGACATGATCGAATTGGTCGGCAAGGACATGGCCAAGCGCGCCAGCCGTGAGGCCTACGAGTCCGCGGGTGTCGGCCCCGAAGACTTCCGCGTCGTCGAGCTTCATGACTGCTTCGCGCACAACGAGGTCATCACCTACGAAAACCTGGACCTTTGCCCCGAGGGTGGAGCCTCGCAGTTCATCGCCGACGGCGATAACACCTACGGCGGCCGCGTCGTCACCAACCCATCCGGCGGGCTACTGTCGAAAGGCCATCCGCTTGGCGCCACCGGCCTCGCGCAGTGCCATGAACTCACGCATCAGCTGCGCGGCACGGCGGGTCCGCGTCAGGTCGAAAACGTCAGGCATGCCTTGCAGCACAATCTCGGCCTCGGCGGGGCGTGCGTGGTGACGATCTACGAGCGGACCTAGAGGCGCAGCGTCTTCGCGGCCGGCGTGATCCGATGCCGTCAATCCCGAATTTTCGAAGGAAGAGGTGATGGAGCGAGAAGGACCGACGGGGGACAAGCACAGACCTTACGCGCTTCTCGGAACGAAAACGCCGGACAAGGCTGCAGTCGTCCTGGGATCGGGTGCTCGAACTAGCCATGGAGAACTGGAACACCTCGTCAACAAACGCGAGCATGCGCTTCGCCAATGCGGATTGGTCGGTAGCGACCGGTTCGCCTTTCAGCTCGAGAACAGTGTCGAGTTTTTGGCGACCGCTCTGGCAGGCCTCAGGATCGGATTGGTCGTCGTTCCGTTATCCACCCTGCTGACCGCGACCGAGGTTGCCTTCATCGTCGCAGACAGCGGCTCGAGACTGCTGATCGTATCGACCTCGGTGAGACAGAGGTTCGAAGAGCTCCTTGCACTGCCGGGCCTGCCGCGCACGTTCGTCGTTGGAGGCGAAATCGAGGGCCTCGAATCCTGGGAAAGCCTTTGCGCGAACCAGCCGGATACTCCCCCGGACAATGAAGCGCCGGGGCGCGAGATGCTGTACTCGTCCGGCACCACGGGCAAGCCCAAGGGCATCGTCTATCACGCCACCGATGTCGGGCGGGTTGGCGGCGTCTCCGAGGCCGTCATGAGTGTCGCGTCCAGGTTCGGCCTTAGCGACGAGACGGTCTATCTCTGCCCCGCGCCGCTTTACCACTCAGCGCCGTACGCTTGGGCAATTGCGGTCATCCGCCTCGGTGGAACCCTCGTACTCATGGAACGATTTGAACCCGTGCAGGCCCTGCAGCTCATAGAGCGGCACCAGATCAACGTTGCGCAGTTCGTGCCGACACACTTCGTCCGCATGTTGAAATTGCCAGATGAGCAGCGGCATGCCTTTGATCTCTCGTCGCTCGACCTAGTCATTCACGCCGCCGCACCATGCCCGGTCGAGGTAAAGCGCAACATCATCGAATGGTTGGGCCCGATTGTTTCGGAATACTTTGGCAGCAGCGAGCAATCAGTGCTGACCATGATCGACACTCCGCAATGGCTTGAGCGCCCGGGTTCGGTCGGCCGTTGCGTGACGGGAGCACTGCGCATCTGCGACGATTTTGGTGACGAGGTTCCTGCGGGAACCATCGGAACTGTCTATGCCGACGGCGGCATGCGGTTCAGCTACCATAACGATCCGGAACGTACGGCAACAGCTCATCACGCCAAAGGCTGGTCGACCGTCGGCGACGTGGGGTATCTCGATTCTGAGGACTTTCTCTATCTGACCGATCGCAGCTCGTTCCTGATCATCACGGGCGGAGTGAACGTCTATCCTCAGGAGATCGAAAATCTCCTGGTCACACACCCCACCGTAGCCGACGCCGCAGTAGTCGGAGTGCCCGACGACGAAATGGGAGAGATAGTCACCGCCTTCGTCCAATTGGTGAATTCTGGCCAAGCGACCCCGGAATTTGCCGCAGAGCTTCGAACTTGGCTTCGCGGGCAACTGTCAGGCGCCAAAGTACCCAAGCGCATTGTTTTTGCCGATGACCTCCCGCGTCTGCCGACAGGAAAGATGAAGAAGCACCTTCTTCTGGAGCGCATCGGCGCCTAGCAATTCGCTAGTGAAACCAGGTGCCTGTCCGGGCGTACCGGTCATCCAGGAACTTCGCTATTCCGCGGTCCATCCGCCATCGACGATGAGGCTGGTTCCGGTGACCATGGCGCTGGCATTGGCGGCGAGATACACCACGGCGCCCATGAGGTCTTCGACCTTGCCGATCCGGCCCAGCTTGATCTTGTCCAGCACCGAAGAGCGGAATGCCGCGTCTTCGAAGAAGGGCTTGGTCATCGGGGTTTCGATGAACGTCGGAGCGATCGTGTTGGAGCGGATGCCATGCGCCGCCAGATCGAGCGCGAGAGCCTTGCTCATGCCCTCGAGCGCCCACTTCGAGGCGCAGTAGAGCGAACGATTTGGGCCGCCGACATGCCCCATCTGGCTGCCGATGTGGATCAGCGAACCGCCGCTGCGCTCGGCCAGCATCCGCCGCGCGCAAGCCTGGGTGACGAAGAACGTGCTCTTGAGGTTGAGATCGAGCACCGCGTCGTAGTCGGCCTCGCTGACGTCGGTCATCGGCTTGGGCCGATTGGTCCCGGCGTTGTTGACGAGCACGTGGAAGGCGGGCCGCTCAGCGAAGAAATCGGCGACCGCGGCGAGGTTAGAGACATCCAGCGCCGCCGCCCGGGCGTTTCCGCCGGCCTTGCGGATCGCCGCCGCCCCGGCTTCGATCTCGTCGCCCGAGCGCGCCACGAGTGTCACTTCGGCCCCCGCCTCGGCCAGCGCCGCGGCCAGCGCCAGGCCGATCCCCCGCCCCGCCCCGGTGACGAGCGCCCGGCGCCCGTCGAGCCGGAACGATGGCGTGACTGGCAGCGCAGTCATCAGTCCGCCGTCGCCAGCAGCGGCTCGGCTTTGCCTGCATAAGCCACCTCGCGATGGCCATAGCGCCGCACGCGGATGTTGGCCTGCTCGCCGTGGCCGGCGAATCCTTCGAGCGCGCACAGGCGGCTGCAGTATTCCCCGATCATCGCCGACGCCTCGTCGGTCAGGACGCGCTGGTAGGTGCAGGTCTTGATGAACTTGCCGACCCACAAGCCCCCGGTATAGCGCGCCGCCTTCTTCGTCGGCAGCGTGTGGTTGGTGCCGATCACCTTGTCGCCGAAGCTGACGTTGGTTCGCGGCCCCAGGAACAGCGCGCCGTAGTTGGTCATGTGGTTCAGGAACCAGTCGGGATCGCGGGTCATCACCTGGACGTGCTCGGAGGCGAGCGCGTCGGCGATGCGGACCATCTCGGCGTCGTCTTCGGCGACGATGACCTCGCCGAAGCTTTCCCAGGCGCGACGCGCGATGTCGGCGGTGGGCAGGATCGTCAGCAGTCGCTCGACTTCGCGCATCGTCTCCTCCGCCAGCTTGCGGCTGGTGGTGAGCAGGACCGCCGGGCTGTCGGGACCGTGTTCGGCCTGGCCAAGCAGGTCGGTCGCGGCCAGCTCGCCGTCGCAGCCGATCTCGTCGGCGATGACCAGCGTCTCGGTCGGACCGGCGAACAGGTCGATGCCCACCCGGCCGAACAGCTGGCGCTTGGCCTCGGCGACGAAGGCGTTGCCCGGACCGACCAGCATGTCGACCGGAGCGATGCTCTCGGTCCCCAGCGCCATCGCCCCGATCGCCTGGATACCGCCGAGCGCATAGATCTCGTCGGCCCCGGCCATGACCTGCGCCGCGACGATCGCGGGTGCGGGCTTGCCGCCGAACGGCGGCGCGCAGGTGATCACCCGCGGCACGCCGGCGACCTTGGCGGTGATCACGCTCATGTGCGCCGAAGCGAGCAAGGGATACTTGCCGCCGGGCACGTAGCAGCCCGCCGCGCTCACCGGGATGTGCTTGTGGCCCAGCACCACGCCCGGCAGCGTCTCGACTTCGACGTCGGTCATGCTCGCGCGCTGGATCTTCGCGAAATTACGCACCTGCGCCTGCGCGAACTCGATATCCTTCAAGTCCTGACCCGAAAGCTGGTCGAGGCAGTCCTGCTTCTCTCGGCTCGTCAGCGCGTAGCTCTCGCGGTCCCAGCCGTCGAACTTCACCGACAGTTCGCGCACCGACGCATCGCCACGCCGCTCGATGTCCGCCAGCGTCGCCTCGACAATATCGCGAACCTTGCGGTCCGCGTCCGCCTTCGCCTCCGCATCAACCCCGCGCTTCAGATATTCGGGCATCGGTTCGCCTCCACATCAAACAGGCAATGCGCCTGTCGTAGTCCATTTTTTCCGCAATCATGTCGAAGCGCCGATTGCTCGCCAGGAAGATACTTGGTGTGCCGGCGGTCGGGCTCCGGCGCTTGGCCACCCTTGCGCACGGTCATTGACCAATCAGGGGCGGATTTTCGTCAAATCTCGGAAGATCGCCGCCGAGTTCGAGCCACGGTTGAGCGCTCCTCCTCCAAATCTCAATTTGCGGCTGAAACGTTGAAACATCGTCCAAAGTGCCGGCTTTGATGTATCTCAATTCAGGCATTGCGGAAGCGTCCGAAAACATCGGGGAACCACACTGAGGACAAAACTTGCGAACGATCGTCCCCCCTGCTTCGCTTGTGTCGGCAAAGACTGCGCGTTGGCCATTCACCGTGACGGCGCCGACAGGTACTCCCACGATTATCGAGAAAGCGCTCCCACCCTGGCGCTGGCAGTTCCGACAGTGGCAGATTGCCGAAAGAACAGGCCCGGCCGAGGCCGAATAGCTTACCTGGCCGCACAAGCATCTGCCCGTAAACGCCATGTCCTTCATGCCCCGCCGATGTGGATGCACGTGCCACCCGAGGCGCCGCGAAACGCGTCGACTGGCGCGCAACAGCGAAGACAAAACCACCCGCAGCCCAACGCAAGAGGCTGCGATGCGCGTTCGCGGAGACGTTAGGCAAGGATGTGCTGATCGAATGCATCGGCATAAGTCTTTCCCTCCATCACGACGGCACGCATCGGGGAAATCTGCTCGAGGTCTGCGAGACGCTGGATGATATGATACTGCGTGGGCATGTCCTGCCACGTCGGGCGGTTGAACCGAATCTGGCCATCGCCGACCCTTACCAGCGGCTGCGGCTGCGGATCGGCGAGGTTCGATGCGCCTGGCAGCGGGGTCAGGGTGAGGTAGTCGGCATCCGCGACAGCCCAATCTCCCGATCTGGGAATGTACTTGTGGCTGATCAGGCCAGCACCGGCCTGCGACTGAAGATCCGCGATTGCTTGCTGATCCGGCTCCGATCCGCAGCTCACCTCCATCTCAGCAAAAGTGAAGCCCTCCCAGCTTGCACGGATGGAGGTTGTGTTGCCCCAGCGGCGCGCCGGGGGAAGCTGGGCGTAGAGCTTGGCATGCCCAAGCTGCTCGCGTCCGGTTACGATCGGGTCACAAAGGTTTTCCCACAAGACTGCCTGAAATAGGCCGTCGACGACGTCGCCACCAGTACCGGAACGGTGGCGAACAGGGATGATTACCGAAAGGATGTTGTAGCCCCGGCCAGCCAGCCACGGTATCTCGGCAAGCTCGAAGAACTGCACGAAGACGGTGGGCTCACCCCGCAACTCGAGTCCTTTGGGAAGCAATGCTCCAACTTCCGACGCACGACCTTGAAAACCGACCAGGTATCGCGTGAAGCGTGACGGACCGTGACTGAAATCGACATCGTTGGGCGCCTGACGCGGCCCGCCGGCGGGACCGAAGCAACGGGGCATCAGGTAAATCTTCGGTTCGCGACCATAATCCATGTCAAAGACCTCGCTAGATCGTCAGAAGCGCATCGCCGGGTACTGTCCGGATTTGCGGTAATGGAGGTTCGCAAGTGGCCCCGTGCGTGCCGCTTCGACGAGGAGAGCTTCCCTAACCCAAACAATGCGGCCTGATGCGGTTGCCCACGTCATCATGGCAATTCGGGTGCTCACCGCGCTGTCGGGGCGGTTGCGCCACCCAATTCGCCAAGGGTGTATGCGTGAGCTCTCGGACCGCCAGTGTCGGCGGATCCTTGCAGGAGATCGGGGCTTGGAGCGCTTCCAGCGACTTCGAGCCGGTCCTCTACGCTGTCGCCTAGCTTGAGCGTCTTGAGATGCGTTTCAACTCCCAGGAACGCGAACGCGAACCAAACCAGTAAGCCGCAACCCGCGAGAAACGCAAATGCCGGTCCGGCGGCGTCGATCGTGGCCTGTGGCGTGAGGAGATTGTCTGTCCCGGCAATAAACGCGAGAACCAACGGGCCCAGGATCTTCCCGATCCCGTTCGCGGCTTGACCGACCCCGCTGCCACGCGCGGCGAGATGCGCGGGGAAGACCTCGGCTGACAAGGGGCCCAGATTGGATGCGCCCCCGTCGAAGAACAGCGCACCGATGCAAAGCAGGACGACAATCAGCGGGAATCCCCCGATAGACTCCTGGAAGAAGAGAGAGACGGCTCCCAACGCGAGCGCGATTCCGAGACCGGTGATTTGTCCGGCAAGCCGACGTCCCAGCCACTGGGGCAAAACGGCGAAGAAGATCCGCCCGGCGAGACCCGCCAAACTGACCGCGATGTAAAGCTGCGCGGCACGGGACGCATCGACACCGAGGATCAGGGAAAGGATCGTCGGCCCCCACAACAGGACACCGTAACTCGCTACGCTGAACCCAAGCCAGGCCAACGCCACAAACCAGAAAACCTGGGGCTCGGAATAGACTTCGGAAAGTCGAGCGCCACCCGACTGACGAGCGATAGCTGGGGGTTGTGCAACATGCTCAACGGGCAGATCAAGCAAACTCGAGGCGGCCTTTCGCGCATCCTCGGCTCGCGAGCGAGACATCAGCCAGCGAGCGGACTCGGGCACCCATATCAAGACCGGAACCACCAGCACCAGCGGGGCAAACCCGACCAGCGCCAAGCCCCGCCATCCGATCGATGGCAACAATGCCGACGAGAGGAGTGCCGCTGCAAAAACGCCGAGACTTCCGGGTATCGCCACCGAGCTCGCCAGCACCGTTCGGACCCGCACAGGCGTCAACTCGACCGCGAGCGTAATCGAGCCAATACCGGCACCCGCCATGCCCAGGCCCACCAGGAAACGAAGTGCGGTCAGCGGAACCCAGGCTCCGTCGGGCACAAAAGCTATCGCCCCGCTGGCCGAGCCGCATATTGCAATACCGCAAACCAGCATGAACTTGCGACCGATCAAGTCCGACAGAACGCCCCAGACGAGCGAACCGACGACCGATCCGATGCCGGCGCTGATCAGGATCACGGAAGTCTCGACAAAGGTCAGCTTCCAGGCCGGGCCGATGACCGCAATGATGAATCCGACGATCACAAAGTCGAAATAGTCTAGCATGGCGGCGGTCGTGATCATGCCGATGGCGCGCCAATACCTCATGTTCAGAGGTGCCGTATCGAGCACCTGCACAAGGTTTGGCTGCGCTGGTCCGCGGCTTTGCGCCATCATGTTCCAACTCATCTCACAAAAATGATCGACACCACGCATCCGGCCAGTTGTCGGGGCCGATCGGCTTGTCGCGGTGACGGCTCGTAAATCGAAGCGTGCGGTATCGGCCTCGCCAGCAAGCACCGAGATCGGAGCATCGCGTGCGCTGCCTAACCAACTACCCAATCCTCGATTTGAGGTCGGTGGCGAGCCGGGACGAACTCCACGACCCGAGATATTCGAACCTTGCCGTCACGGACGAACGGCTCGCGTTCCATAAGCTCGTTAAGCAACGTGCGAGATGGAGCGCGAGCGATCACAACCCCGGTGTCCGCAGGGACTTCCGGCCCGGAAAGTAGATAATGGCCATCGTCGTAGGCTTGCTGGACGTAAGCACGATGTTCAGCGACCAAGTCGGACAGCTTTGTCAGCTCCGTAAACGGTATCGAATATTCACCTTGAACAAAGAAATATTTCATTCCGATCTTCCTTTGACGAGATGGGATCATGTAGTATCGCTGCTCAGGAGCTTGCGATCTAGAAATCGAGCTGCACCGTTGCGCCATAAGTGCGCGGCATCCCGGTCAATCTTACCGTCACATCGCCGCCACTGTTGAAGTTTACCCAGTAGTACGTGTTCGTAACGTTCCGAGCCCAGAACTCAACTTTCCAATTGCCGCCATTGGGAGCAATGCCGGCGCTCAGATCCAGCAATCCATATGATTTGATCGCAATCGAGGGTGCCCGTGCGGCAATGACGGCCGACTCGCCAAACGAGGTTACGGTGGCGCTCTGGTAGGAACCTCGCGCCCCGAGATACCCTGAATGGTGATCGCCCACCGGCAGATCCACGCGAACGCCACCCGAAGCGGACCATTTCGGCGTGAACGGAAAATGCTCTCCCTTGAAGTTCACCGCGTTCCCGTAGACGTCCGTGTTGGGGAAATCGGACTCAACTCGTGAATTGAGATAGGTCACCGCGCCATCGAGAGTGAGGTCCGCTATCGGTTTCCAAACGACGCTCGCCTCCGCGCCAAATTCGCGACTCTTGGGAATGTTCACCAAGCCTTGGAGCGCCCCGAAAATCGGATCGATGAACCTCGCCAGAAGCTGTTTGTTGCGATAATCGTAGTAGAATACGCTTCCGTTGAACTGCAGCGTGTTTCCGAACAGCCGGGTCTTGATCCCGGCCTCATAGTCGATCACGGACTCCTGCGTCACGGGGCGCAACTGGGCTGCCGTGGTCGCAGTCAAAATGGGAGACGCAGCCGCCTTGTAACCGCGGCTTACCAAGCCGTAGATCAGGGTGTTGGCGGTCGCTTGCCACTCGAGCCCGAGCCGCCAAGCGATGTTGTCCTCGTTGAGGGTGGTGCGGAAATAGCCCGACGGGCCACCTTTGGAGAGTACGGTGATGCATTGGCCGCTGTTAGCCTTGCCATCGCCAAACACGTTGGTGATGAGCAGTTCCAGTTGCCGATCCGTCGTCCCGACGCATCCGCCGAAATCCGACTTCACATCGGTGTAGCGGGCGCTGCCGTTGAGCTTCAGATCGTCGAGAAGCGCGACGGAAACGCTGCCGAAGATCGATTTTGTTTCGGTTGTGTTGTTGGCGTAGGAAATTAGACGGTGAAACGGTGGATTGCCGCCAACCGAAGGCGGGAACCCGGAGAAATAGCTGCCGGATTGTGTCGTGTACTGGTCGACAATTTGGTTCGACTTGTCATGGACATAGCTCCCGCCGAGCTGCCATTTCACGAAGCCCTCACCCAAGCCCCCATGGGCGCGGATTTCCTGAAAGAAGGAATCTACCTCGCCAGTGCTCAACCTGTTGTTTGCCAAGAGGGCGACGCCGGCGTTATCGATCTCGTCGGCCTGTGTGTAGTGCTCGAAACTGGTCAGCGAAGTGAAACCAAGCCCCTCGTTGACCTCCCAGTTCAAGCGCAACGCTGCCTGACGAAAACGTTGATCAAGCTCCGGATGGGTGCCCGCGACCCAATCGGCCGCGCGGTTCCTGCGCGGCGAAAGCGGTTGCTGCAAGATTTGCCTGAGCTCGGCCGCATAAGCGGGCATCGCGGCCACCTGAGCAGGTGTGGGCTGGTTTTTGCCGGCTCCGAGCCCCACGAACTGTGGCGACTTCACGAAGAAGCCGAAAAGCTGCTGGGCTTGCGTCTCTGATCGGTCCCGCCAGCCGTTGAGGTTCAGAAGCGCGCTGAAGTTCGCGCTGGGTTCCCATTCCAGCAGCACTCGCGCCTGCTGCATGTTCTTATCGCCAAGACGATCGTCGCGCGTGTTGCTGCGCTGCCAAGCCCCGCCAAGGTCCGTCGCCAGCGCGATCCTCGCCTTAAGCGATGGCGCCAGGGGACCGCTTACGTAGCCATCGAAATGGACTGCGTTAAATCGCCCATACGTCGCCGTCACGCCCGCGCCAAACTCCTCGCCGGGCTTGTTGGCGATGAAGTTTATCGCTCCGCCGGTGGCGTTCTGCCCGAACAACGTTCCTTGAGGGCCTTTCAGAATCTCGACGCGCTGCACGTCGAGCATCGCGCCCTTTGTCATCACCGAGTACGCGTAAGGAACTTCGTCTTGGTAGACGCTCACCGTCGGCGGCGCCTGAATCGAATTATCGTTGTATCCGACGCCGCGGATCGTGAAGATCGGCGTGCTGTCGAAGCTCTTGGCGTATTGTAGGCTTGGTTCCAGCTTGACGAGTTCGGTCACGGTTGTGATCCCCCTCGCGACAAGCTCATCGCCGGTGGCCGCGGTGATCGGTAGGCCAACCTTGGACAGAGCCTCTGATTGCTTGCGGGCGGTTACGATGATTTCGCCTTGCGCCTCGGTGTCATCCGCCCCCATTGCCGAAACTTCGGGTTCGGCCACAGTTTGGGCGTGAGCAGGGGCAACCACAAATGTCGCGCAAGACAAGAGCCAGACGCGGATGGCTGTCGTAAAGTCAATCGACCGCCGTGATCCCTTTGATGCATCGATCGACTTCATTTTCCCCTCCATTATTTATCGTATTTGATAAGATCAGAGATATTCGGTCTTGCTTCTCTAGTTTCGTAAATAGAATCGGTTGGGATCCAAAAATCAGACCGCAACGATACTTTCTCGAACAGCCCTGCGGGAGCCTTGCAGGCTTGCCTGTAGGAATTGTGTCAGCTCCTGCCTGTAAACCTCACGCGCGCGGACTCTGACATCGGGCGCATAATGCGAGAACCGGGATCCCTTGGGGTAAGCCTGAGCGTAGGCCGGCCTAGACTTCACACGGCTCCACCAGTCCCCAAATCGAGGAAGTCCGGCCCAGACGGCGTCCAGCCCAAGATCCTCGAGCCGATCGATCGATGGCAACAGGACGATATCGGCGAGGGAGAACTGGTCGCCTGCGATCCACTCGGAGGCTTTCAGTTGCTCGTCGACGCGTTCAGCGGTCTGGCGAAGGCCGTCGAACGCGGACTTGATCTCGTCGGCGGGGAAGCCGCCGCGACCCATCTTGCGAAAGATGTATTTGCGGACGGGCCGCCTCTCGGTGTTTGCGATGTAGTCTTCTTCCGAAACCGCGTCCTGCTTCGATTTTGTAAGCATGTGGAGGGTCACGACGCGGATGAAACTTGTCGGAATTTCGGAGAAAAACGCCATCCAGGAGCGCATCTGCGCCTTCTGGTATGCGCCCGATGGAGCCAGACAGGGGCTGGGAAACACGTCGTCGATGTATTCGCAGATGACGGACGATTCCGTGACTGCCTGCCCGTCATGGACAAGCGTCGGCACCACTCCCAGCGGGTTGAGTGCAAGATAGTCCGGAGTGAGGTGGCTGTCGGAAAGAATGTCGACATGCCGGTCGACCCAAGTCAGGCCCTTCTCGGCCAAGCAAAAGCGCACCTTTTGACTGCACGTCGAGGTCAGCGCATGATATAGTTCGAGCACCAGGTTTCCTCCCACGCTTGCCACTTATCGAAGCTCGAGGCCCGGCATGCCTTGCTCGCGCCAGTCCCGGATCAGCTCCGAAAATTCGATAGAGCCGCCCCCATAAATCTCGTTCAGCGGACCGTCGGCCTTGCCCTCGTTGTTGAGATAACTCGGCGTGCATTCGCGCTGGAACGCGAGGGTAGCGCCGCTCTTGGCGCGAATGGTGGCGACCCATGACTGCTCGCTCGCCTGAGTGGGCTCGACGTATCGGGCGCCGGCTGCCCGAGCGTGGCCCAGGATCGCGACGATGTGCTCTGCTTGCTCATCGAGGTGGTAGGTTACGCAATAGGAAGGGGCATTTTGATTGATACCCATGTGAAACAGGTTGGGAAACTCGTGCACCATGACGCCATGGAGCGAGCGGAGGCCTTGGGACCACGCGTCCGAGAGAGCCTTTCCGTCGCGGCCGATGGTTTCGAAGCCCATGCGCCTGACAAAGCTGGTTCCGACCTCGAAACCCGTGGCGAAGATGATGCAGTCGACCGCATATTCCTGGCCATCGAATTGCAGCCCAGCCTCGGTCACGGCATCGAGACCGCGGCCCTTGGTGTCAATCAAGGTCACGTTGGGGCGGTTGAAACTGTCCAGATAGTCGTCGTTGAACGTTGGGCGCTTGCAGAACTGACGATACCACGGCTTGAGCGCCTCTGCGGTCTGAGCATCATCAACAATTGCTTCAACCCGCGCCCGGATCTTGTTCATCTTTTGGAAGTCGGCCAGCTCCCCCACTTGCGCGCGACTTTCGTCGGAGGTCTCGTCTAGGTCCGCCGACAGGTAGCCACCGACGGTTCGGGCGATTTCCGTCCAACCGTCGCCGACCAGATCTTCTGGCTGCGGAACGCCCGAGGTCAAGGCAACGAAATTGCGACGCCGCGCCGCTTGCCAGCCAGCCGAAAGCGAGCTCATCCACGCGAAATCGGTAGGCGCATTGCGGCGCTCGTCGACGCAGGACGGGGTGCGCTGAACCACGTAAAGGTGCTTGGCGTGGCGCGCGAGGTGAGGAATGCATTGGATAGCGGTTGCGCCGGTGCCGATCACTGCGACGCGTTTGTCCGCTAGCTTGTCGAGGCCGCCCTCGTTGCTGCCGCCGGTATAGTGGTAGTCCCAGCGGCTAGTATGGAAAGTATGGCCGTTGAAAGAGGCGATACCTGGAATACCAGGCAACTTCGGGCGATCGAGAATTCCATTGGTCTGGACGACAAAGCGAGCCTTGATAGCGTCTCCACGACTGGTGGCGCACAGCCAGCGGCCTTCATCCTCCAGCCACCGCATTCCCGTTATTTCGGTTTGGAACAGCGCGTCCTTGTACAGATCGAACATCTTGCCGATGCGCTGGGCGTGCTCCAGAATCTCGGGCGCGAAGGCGTATTTCAGGGACGGTGCGTATCCCGTCTCCTCGAGGAGCGGAAGGTAGCAGTACGTCTCGATATCGCACTGTGCTCCGGGATACCGATTCCAATACCAAGTCCCCCCGAAATCGCCGCCCTTCTCAACGATTGTGAGGTCGCGCCATCCGTTCTTGCGAAGCTGCGCCGCGGCTGACAGGCCGCCGAAGCCACCTCCGGCTACGAGGACATCCACCTCCTTGGATATGGCTGGCCGGATGAAGTCAGAATCCGCGTAAGGGTCATCGACATAGCGGCTGAAGTCGCCGGTCAACTCGACGAACTGTTCGATTCCTTCAGGTCGGAGGCGCCTCTCGCGCTCCTGGCGATACTTTTCGCGCAGCGCATCCACGTCGAAGGCTGCGTCGATCAGCATGTCGCGCGCCGCCGCGCTATCGGTGGTCATTCTGGCCGTCCTCTCGTTGCGCAAAGCTATTGCGCCTCCGTCGCATCGTCTATAATCAAACGTGCGATTTTGTTTATCGAAAGTCCGAATCTTGGATCCCTTCGTCGATTTCATGCGTTTGCTGCGACCGCGGGCTACCCTGTCGGGTGGAGTTGAAGCATCCGGGCGCTGGGCCATCGGATATGCTCAGGACAACGAGCTGGTCTTTTGCCGAATCGCTCACGGATCCTGCCAACTACTTCGTCCGGGACATGATCCGATCGCCCTCGTGTCAGACGACTTTGTCCTCATTCGCACTGTCGCACCGTTTATCTTGGCGTCCGGCCCGTCGATCACGCCCGTAGACAGCAGGGAACTCATTGAGATTGCCAAGGGTAGAATCCACAAGACTGTTCGGATTGGCGACGGTATCGGCGGGCCCGTAGGCTTGCGGGCTGGCAAATTCCTGTTCGACACGGCCAACGCCAACTTTTTGAATGACCTTTTACCGGCGCTCATTCACGTCCGGTCCAACGATACCGCCTTGCGCCACGTACGGAGCTTGCTTGCCCTGAATGAGGCCGAGGCGCGCGAACCGGGGCCCGGCAGCGAATTCATCATTGTTCGCCTCATCGAACTCGTCCTCGTCGATATTCTTCGCTCACAGGCTGCAGACCCGGATCAAAAGCATGGGCGATTGCTTGCGGGCCTGACAGACCCCGTGACGGCAAAGGCGCTGTCCTCGCTGCATGGCAATGTCGCGCACGCCTGGACCCTTGCCGAACTCGCGCGGACCTGCGGCGTCTCGCGCTCGACACTTGCGGCTCGCTTCCGCCAAACAATTGACATGGGGCCCATGGAGTACTTGCTACGCTGGCGGATGGCGTTGGCTAAGGACGAACTGCGCACTGGTCGGCTGACGATCGGCCAGATTGCGGAAGTTATTGGTTTTCAATCGTCGAGCGCATTCAGCACAGCTTTTTCACGCACTGAAGGATGCCCTCCAAAGGATTTTCGCAGCAGGGTACGGTCCGAAGAGTCGATCAACCTCCATTAGCCTTACGGACTTCTGTGGGGCCGATAGCGGTCAGAGCGGTTAGGGAATAAGTTCCGGCTGAAGCTGCCGTTCAGGGCAACAAAAGGTCCGGCCAATCGCGCCTGCTTTGATCAGGCTCTTTCATCATTCCGCTGCAAATCGTCGTGCCAAATCCTGTTCGCGAAACGCGTTTGTCGTATAATCTACGAAGGCACGGGTTTTGGCCGGCAGCAACTTATGGCTGGCAAAGTAAAGCGATATGGCGCCGAGGTCGGCGTGCCAATCCGGCAGCAAGCGCTGAAGTGCGCCACTTTCTAGATGCCGTTCCACGTAAGGCATGGCGATCATCGCCACGCCCAATCCCATCAAGGCTGCTCGGCAAATTGCCTCGGGATCATCGGCCACCACGCGCGCTCTGTGCTCCAGCGTCGCTTCGGCGCCATCGCGGTTACGCATTCTCCAGACACGCAGGCGCCCAGTGACGGCCGAGCGCATGGAGACTCCGTCCAGATCCTCCAACTCGTGCGGTTGCTGCGGCAGCTCTCGGTCTTTGATATAGTCTGGAGAAGCGACCGCGATGACGTGAAGCGGCGCCAGTCGCTGGGCCACCACGCCAGGCGCAAGTTCCATGCCGCCGCCGATGGCGGCATCGAAGCCCTCTCCGATCAGATCGACCTGACGGTTCTCGAAGCTCCAGTCGACCTGAACGTCGGGGTATTGCGCCAGGAAGGCCGGCAGCAGCGGGACCACATAATCGAGGCCGAACGTCAACTGCATGCTGACCTTGAGCACGCCGGCCGGCTTGCCCGCATCAGTCGTGACACTTTCAATCGCGTCTCGGATGGACTCCACGCCGTCGGAGACTGACGCCAGGAACCGCTCGCCGTCGTCGGTCAACGTCAGGCTGCGGCTGCTGCGGTGAAACATGCGAACGCGGAGGTTGCGTTCCAGCGTTGCCACGTTCCGGCTCACGGCCGCTGGCGTCACGCCCAGCCGCCGGGCGGCAGCAGAGAAACTGCCACATTCTGCGCTCCGGATGAAAGACTCAAGGTTGGCGAGTGTTTCCACAGAGCGATCTTATACTGATCGTTGAAGCTGGTTCCACCCAGCAATGACTAATCCGAGCAGCTTTCTTGGCGTATGTCGCGGCAAGTCCAAACCCGACGAGCCCATTCCGATGTCCAGCCGACCGGCAAGTGCCACTGACTACGACCGCCTTATGCAAGCCAATCTGGCCAGCGTGTTCAACGAGCGCGATGCCCGGAAACGTATCGAAGCTATCGGCGAACTCTATGCTGAAGACGCGGTCCTGTACGAGCCGCCGGACACGGCAGTAGAGGGCCATGCTGCGATCTCCGAAGCGGTAGCCCGGCTGCTAGCCAAGCTGCCGGCCGACTTTGCCTTCACCGCGACCGGCCCGGCAATGGGCCACCATGGCATCGGTCGGCTGCGCTGGCAGGCCGGGCCGCCAAATGGCCCGGTCGCGGTCAGCGGCATGGACATCGCCCACGCGCGGGATGGGCGCATCCATTCTCTTCACGTCTTCATCGAACCCACCGCCTGAGCATCACTCAGCGACACCAAAGGAGTTTCCAATGCGCAACAATGGTCTCAATGCTCTGCTTCGCCCCGAAGACAGCGTGCTCGTGCTGATCGATCATCAGCCGTACCAGCTCACCAACCTCAACAGCCATGATCCGCAGATGGCGGTAAACAACGCGGTCGGCTTAGCGAAGGCCGCCAAGGTTTTCGGCGTGCCAACGATCCTGACGAGCGTCCTCGAAGAACGGGGCGGTTTCATCTTCCCCCAGATTACCGATGTATTCCCTGATCAGGAGGTGATCGACCGCACGCTCATCAACACCTGGCAGGATCCAAAGGTCGTCGATGCCGTCAAGGCAACGGGTCGCAAGCAGCTGATCATGGCGGGCCTGTGGACCGAGGTCTGCGTCGCCATGCCGGCTATTCAGGCACTCGGCGAAGGCTGGGACGTGACCGTGATCACCGATGCTTCGGGCGGCATCTCGGTCGAGGCGCACGAGGTTGCGATCCAGCGCATGATCGCCGCAGGAGCGAACGTGATGACCTGGCTCGCACTCGCGGCGGAGTGGCAGCGTGACTGGGCCCGGCTGGACACGGCTGGTCCGCTGACCGACGTGATGAAACACCACGCCGCGGGCAGCGGCATCGCCTTCCTCTGGGAGCAGCAGCTGCTCAATACGCCAGTCCTGAGCGCGGCAGCTTGATCCGGTCGGGATGACGAGCGTGATGGTCGAACCGCGGCAAACACCGGTTCCCCGCAGCGCTCAGTCATCCCCGGATGGATCAGACCATTTATCAGACCACACAAGGACAATGCGGATGTCGATGGATCGCTTCCCCGTCGGACAAGAAATGGATGTCGCCTACCCGAACTTCGCCCTGAGCTTGACGCTGCTATCGGGTACCCAGTTAAGGTTCGAGATCAAGGAAGGACCGTTCGCCCGAAGCGAGATCGTCGACATCTTCGTCGTCCCCCTCGGCAACAGCATCTTCGCTGTGAGCTGGCAGGAGGCGGATGGCGCGACCGTGACCAACGTCCAGGACTATGATCGTGGCCTAATCCACTCTTTTGCGACGCTGCCTGGTGGCCAGTTTCTGCGGATGACGGGTGCGTTCACGATCACTCGGCGCGCCGATCAGGTCTCTGACGATCGACCGGAGCGAAACAAAGCGCTGGTGATGGAGGCGATGACTTCGCTGTTTCAGCGTCGTGACGTGACCGCCGTCGAGAGTCTATACGCTCCCGATTACATCCAGCACAATCCGGACATCCCGCAAGGCCGGGACGCCTTGCGCACGCTGGTCGCCGGCCTGTCGGAGGAAGTCCATTACGAGCCTGGTCTGATCGTCGCCGAAGGCGATCTGGTCGCCATTCACGGCCGCATCCATGGCTGGGGCGACGCGCCTCAGGTGGTGGTCGATTTTTTCCGGGTCGAGGGCGGCATGCTCGCCGAGCATTGGGACGTCTTGCAGAACGAAGTCCCGGTCACGGCAGCTTCGGGTGGCATCCCGATGTTCGATGCCCATGAAGGGGTCAAGGCCTCGGATCGCCTGCGCGCCGTTGGGACTGCATGATGGACAGGCCAGTTTTCATCGTGGCGCCCGGAGCCGGTGAGAAACTCCGCGAGATCCTGCACTTCTCGAGCGCCGTCAGGATCGGGGATCGGTTGGAAACTTCCGGCCACGGCGGGTGGAACGACAAGCTCGAAATTCCCGGCGACCTTGACGCCGAGATAGCGGGCGCGTTCCGGAACATTGAGCTGGTCCTCACCCAGGCCGGCGCAAGCTGGAATCATGTCGTTCACGTCAACACCTACCACGTCGGCGGCTTCCCTCCGATCGTCAACGACACAATCGTGAAGCTCTACCGCCAGTACATGCCGCATCACGCGCCGACATGGACCCAGCTGGGCGTCGAAAGCCTGGGCCTGCCTGAAATGCGGTTCGAAATCCGCATCACCGCCATCATTCACTGACACGACCTTCCAGCTGGCACTTCACGAGCTCGAGGAGCCCCAAGATGCAGTCCGACAGAACGCCAACACGCTTTAAGTCGCAGCAAGTCGGCGACGTGACGGTGTTCTACCGCGAGGCCGGACCCGCCGACGCGCCGGTGATCCTGCTGCTCCATGGCTTCCCGACCGCCAGCCACATGTTCCGCGATCTGATCCCGCTCCTGGCGCACCGCTACCGACTTATCGCGCCCGACTTGCCCGGCTTTGGCCAGACCAAGTCCCCGCCTCGAGGTGAGTTCGAGTACAGCTTCGACCGGCTCGCGGACGTGCTTACGCGGTTTGTCGATGCTTTGTCGCTCGATCGCTACGCGCTTTACATCTTCGACTACGGTGCGCCGGTCGGCCTGCGCCTTGCCATGCGTCACCCCGAGCGCGTGACTGCGATCATCAGCCAGAATGGCAACGCCTATGTCGAAGGTTTCAGCGACCAGTGGGGACCTTGGGAAGACTATTGGCGCGATCCAAGCGAGGCGAATCGCGAAGCCTGCCGACCGTCGCTGTCGCCCGACACGATCAGGAACTGGCAGTACGGCACAGGCGCCGATCCCGAGCTCTTGTCGCCCGACGGGTATGAACTCGACATCGCTTATCTGGCGCGGCCCGGTGCACAGGACATCCAGCTCGACCTGATCCGCGAATATCGCACCAACGTCGCGCTTTATCCGGATTTTCAGGCCTATTTCCGCGAGCACCAGCCGCCTCTGCTGGCCGCTTGGGGCCGGCATGATCCGGCGTTCGTTCCGGCCGGTGCCGAGGCCTACAAGCGTGACAATCCGACGGCTGAAATCCACCTGTTGGATGCCGGACATTTCGCGCTCGAAACCCATGCTGGTGAGATCGCGGCTCTGATTCTCGATTTTCTCCCGCGCGCTTTGGGCGATCAGCCAGCCGACCCGTCCGAGTAACCAACTACCCAGTCACCCCCTGAAGGAGAACCGCAGATGATCCGCAAAGCGAACGCCGTGTGGCGCGGCATCGGCCGAGACGGCAATGGCGACCTGACGACCGAGTCAGGCGTGCTCTCGGAGACGCCCTACTCGTTCAAGACGCGCTTCGAGACCGAGCATGGCTCGAATCCCGAGGAGCTGATCGCCGCCGCCCATGCCAGCTGCTTCGCGATGGCGCTCGCCTTCCAGCTGCAGACCGCCGGCTTCACGCCGACCGAGCTCAGGACCGATGCGGCGGTGCATCTTGAGGCAGACGGCCAGGGCTTCAAGATCAGTCGCTCGGTGTTGACGCTCATCGCTCAGGTACCCGGCATCGATGAAGCAAAGTTCGAGGACCTTGCCCGCGCCGCGGAGAAGAACTGTCCGGTCTCGAAAGTACTCAACGCCAAGATCAGCATGAGCTTCACGCTCGCTTAGCTGCCGCCGAGGGACAGAGACCAATGATTGAACGCATCATCGATAAACGCGGGCATGACCTGGGCGGCGGGTTCGAGGTTGGACGCGTGCTGCCTTTTCACGCTCGCCGGACGGTCGGACCCTATATCTTCTTCGACCATATGGGGCCCGCCGATCTCGCCCCCGGCCTCCCGCGCGAGATGGATGTGCGCCCGCATCCGCACATCGGCATCTCCACCGTCACCTATCTCTTCGATGGCGCCCTCACTCATCGCGACAGCCTGGGCGTGACGCAGGGAATCCGCCCACGCGAAGTCAACTGGATGATCGCCGGAAGCGGCATCACTCATTCCGAACGCTTCGACCACGCCCGCGAGCACGGCGCACACATGCACGGCATCCAGGCCTGGGTCGCCCTGCCAACCGAGCATGAAGAGGCCGATCCCGCCTTCTATCACCACGCAGGCTATGCCGACTTGCCGACCTGGGAAGAGCAGGGCCTTCGCGGTCGACTGATCGCGGGCAGCGCAGAAGGAATGCGATCGGCGGTGATGGTCCACAGCCCGCAATTCTACATGCACTGGGATATGGATGCGGGCGCGCGCCGCACCCTCCCCGCCGAATACGAGGAGCGCGCGGTCTACGTCGCCGCCGGCACCGCGATGGTCGGGGCGCAGATTCTCAATGCCGGGCAGATGGCTGTGCTTGAGCCCGGCGAGGATGTGGTCGTGAAGGCGAATGAAGCGGCCACCATCATGGCTCTGGGCGGCGATCCCATTGGCGAGCGGTTCATGCTGTGGAACTTCGTCAGCTCGTCGCGAGATCGGATCGAACAGGCAAGGGAAGACTGGAAGCAAGGGCGCATGAAGTTGCCCGATGCCGACGACGAAGAGTTCACGCCCCTTCCGGAGGATCGTGATTTTACCTGACGCGAGCTTCTATCTTTCCCGACTAAACCAAAGGAACACTACCGATGAGTACAATCATCACGAAAGACGCCGTCGAGATTTTTTATAAGGACTGGGGTTCCAAGGTCGCCCAGCCCATCGTTTTTCACCACGGCTGGCCGCTCAGTTCCGACGACTGGGATTCGCAGATGCTCTTCTTCCTGTCGAAAGGTTATCGCGTGGTCGCGCACGACCGGCGCGGTCACGGGCGGTCGGCGCAGGTTGCCGAGGGCCATGACATCGACCACTACGCGGCCGATGCCTTCGCTGTCGCCGAGGCGTTGGATTTACGTAACGCCGTTCATATCGGTCATTCTACGGGAGGCGGGGAAGTCGCGAGATATGTAGCGAGACACGGCGGACCTGCCGGCCGGGTCGCCAAGGCAGTTCTCGTTGCGGCGATCCCGCCCCTCATGCTGAAGACCGCCGACAATCCTGAGGGCACCCCCATGCAGGTATTCGACGGCTACCGGACCGCTCTTGCCGGCAATCGCGCGCAATTCTTTCGCGATGTCCCCGCGGGCCCCTTCTACGGCTTCAACCGTGAGGGCGCGACAGTCCATGAAGGCGTGATCCAGAACTGGTGGAGGCAGGGCATGATGGGCAGCGCCAAGGCGCATTACGACGGCATCAAGGCGTTTTCGGAGACCGAGCAAACGGAGGACCTCAAAGCGATCACCGTGCCGACCCTGGTTTTGCACGGCGAGGACGATCAGGTCGTTCCGATAGCCGCCTCGGCGCAGAAGGCGATCAAACTCCTGCCGAACGGCACGCTCAAGACCTACCCCGGTCTCTCTCACGGCATGCTCACTGTGAATGCCGATGTGCTGAACGCGGATATTCTAGAGTTCGTGGCCAGCTGAGGCGACTGCCCACTGCTTGTCTCGCCGGGCTGAAGCGGTTGCGGCCCCGCACTTCAGGCACGCGGACGTTCCTGCCGGGAGGTTGGGAGATGCCCGTGTGACCTTCAAAGTATGGCCAGCGTCTCAATGTCCGGGAAATAGCGATACACCAATTGAGCCCGCGAAAGCCGGCTCCCCAAAAGAGGAACAAACGTGAAGTTGCTCGACATTCTTGTGCCCACCTACGTTCAGATGCTGGGAGCGCTTTCGGAGTGGCTAGCCAAGGCTGAGGTGCAAATGCCGGGCGGCGAGGCAGATGCGCTCCTGTCCAAGCGCCTCTCTCCCGACATGTTTCCACTCTCCACTCAAATCCGGTTCGCCTGTGTGCAAGCTCAGGAGGGCATGTGCCGGCTACAGGGACGAGATTTCCCGGATACGATCGACGTGCTGTTGAATGAGGGCCGCAACGCGACCGAGCGTCCGGGCTCAATAGCCGACGCACGGGCACGGATCAGCGAGGCCTTAGGCGTGGTGAAAGGGTTGACTGCCGAAGCGGCCCAAACCGATCCGGAGGCGCCGATCGCCCACGCGCTGCCCAACGGCATGATCTTCGACCTAACGGCGAAGCAATACGCCCGCGACTGGACGATGCCCCAGTTCTACTTTCACATCATAATCGCCTACGCGATCCTGCGTGGCCAGGGTATCGACTTGGGCAAAGCCGACTTCGTCGCTCACATGTTCCCATACCTACGGCCCGGCACGATGCCTGCACAATAGAACAACTTCCAACCGGTCCGAGCGCAAGAACTCTTGTGCCGCATCGATAGCGCAATCATTGATAGCGAGGCCAACCGCGTGCCCGGCAGACGTCAACTTTTGGCTTTGCAGATCCCGCGATGGACGACCGGGATCAAGGCGCAAAGCGGCCCTTCGAAACCACAATCGTGTTTCCGCACGATGCCGTCTGAGAAGTCGGAGTGCACGTTGGGCCCTGGCCAAGACGACTTCCGCATGGCGATCCTCGCACAGCGATTTTTTGCTCCCGCCGCGGGCTCATTCTTCCGAAATCAGGTCCGTCGGTCCCACGTTGAGCGCTTGGGCAAGCTCGAACAGCGACACCACCGTCGGGTTGCGTCGCCCGCGTTCAAGGTCGGAGATGTACTGCTGAGAGAACCCCGAGCGCTCAGCGTACTGCTCTTGTGTCATTCCGCGAGCTATTCGCAATCGACGCACGTTGGAGCCGACGAGTTTGCGCATGTCCATGCACAAACCATTGGCAATTACCGGCTCACCTCTTTATTTACTATAGTATGTATTCGAGGATCTTCCTGGTCGCCCGCCTTCTCTCTATATTGTTCGCTGTCGCGATGGTTGCGCTGCCTGGTGGAAGCGCCATGGCCGAAGAGCCCGCGCCGGTTCCAATTGTGCTCTGGCAGGGCCTGTCAGTCGGAATGACGCCTGAAGAGGCGCTTGCGGCGGTGAGTGCGGTCGAGGGCGTCAAGAGCGCGAAGGTGCGCGGACGGCCCGAGGCGGTGGATCGCCTCCAAATCAATCATACCAGCCAGAAGATCGTCATCGCCGCCGTGCCCTTCGAGCTCTCTCCTCGGTTCGAGAACAACAAGCTCAAGGAGGTCTGGCTTACGGCAGCTGACCAGTGCAGCGCTAAGGCGGTCGACGTTTTCCAGAAGCTGTCGATGGGTCTCACCACCAAATATCCGCAGCACATCGGCCCCACGCAGGAATTGACCGAACTCGAAGTTGCTCGGGCCAACTCTCGTGCCCGTGAGAGCGGGAAGCCCGACGGGGCGGCGTTCGCGTTTGCCAGCGAGACGGTTGCGGTGGGGATGGTGTTTCGGTTCGACGTGGCGGTGCCGCCACCCTATCCGATTGGCGGCGGCAAGCTTGGCGCGAGCCTGTGGCGCCTTGGCCGAACTATGTACGACCAGCGCACCGCGGAATGCGACGGCACTGGCGACCGGCGCATGGGCATCGCGCTTCGCTATATGGCCCGATCTGCTTTCGACGCCATGATCGATGAGGGGATCAAAAAAACCTCAGCCGACCAGAAGCTCACCGCCGACAAGCTTTAGCTGCGCCTCTTTGAGGCAGCAGGTAGCCTGACTGCAGGTCGAAAGGCCGGGCGTGAGCGTTTCTTTAGTTCAGCCTGACCAAGCCCTCGAAAGTCCCCCAGATGTGTCTGCCTCTAAAACGGAGGCACACATGACTTCTCTCAAACTCACCCACCAGGACCCGCGCGCGCTTGTTCCCAATCCGCGCAATTCCCGCATCCACGATGACGATCAGATCGACAAATTGGCGGAATCGATAAACTCGGTCGGCTTCAACAAGCCGGTGGTCGTTGGCGCGGGCAACGTCATTTACGCCGGCCACGGTGCAACCTTGGCGGCGATCAAGCTGGGGCTCGACACGATCCCCACGGTGTCGATCGCGCACCTGAGCGAGGCCCAACAGCGGGCCTTCATGATCGCGGACAACCAGCTGGGGGAACTGAGCGAATTTAATGATGAGATCCTCGCGATCGAGCTCGAAGAGCTGATCGCGCTCGACGAGTTCGAGATCACTGCGACCGGTTTCGAACTCCCCAAGGTCGATGATCTGATTGAGCGGCGCCACAAACCCAAAGCCGATCCGGCGGACAAGCCCGTCAACCCGAACCACATTGAGGACGTCGCCCGGCTGGGCGACCTGTGGCTGTGCGGTCGCCACCGGTTGTTTTGTGGCAGCGCACTGGACCGGGAATCGTACCTAGCGCTGCTCGACGGCGAGCTGGCGCAGATGATCATCTCGGACGTTCCTTTTAATGTGCCCATCAAGGGTCATGTCTCGAGCAAGGCCGATGCGCGCGAGTTCGGGATGGCGTCGGGCGAGATGAGCCCGGAACAGTTCACCGCATTCTTGCGCACCTCGTTTGAGCACATGATCGCTAACAGTGTCGATGGCTCGATCCACTTCATCTTCATGGATTTTCGCCACCTGCTCGAGCTGCTGACCGCGGGCAGCGTCTATACCGAGTTCAAGAACCTGTGTTGCTCGGTCAAAAGCCAGGGGGCCCTTGGCTCGCTGTACCGCAGCAGGCATGAACTCATCGCGGTGTTCAAGGCCGGCAAGGCCAAGCACATCAACAACATCGAACTCGGGAAGCATGGCCGTAACCGCACCAACGTGTGGATGGCCCCCGGGATGAACTCGTTCCAGAAGGGCCGCGCCGAAAAGCTGGCGATGCACCCGACCCTCAAGCCCGTGGGCCTGATCGCCGACGCCATGCTCGATTGTTCGACCCGCGGCGCGCTGATCCTGGACCCGTTCGGAGGATCGGGAACGGCAATGATTGCCGCTGAGCGCTGCGGCAGGCGGGCTGCGGTTATCGAACTCGACCCGCACTACGTCAACGTGGCGCTGCGCCGGTTTTGCGACGTCACCGGCATCGAACCCGTCAACGCTGCAACGGGCGCCGTCGTGCGCCGCCGCAAGTAGGGGCGCTACATCATGAGCGATGATTATGATGTGGGCTACGGCAAACCGCCCCGCCAGCACCGGTTCAAACCCGGTAACGCCGCAGCCAAAGGCCGCCGCCGGAAGAAGCCCAAGGCGGTGGAGGCGGACAACCCGCTATCCATCCCCGAAATCCTTGACCGGGCCTTGCGGACCAAGCGTAAGATCAAACGCGGCGAGCAGGTCCTCGACATGGAAGTTGCAGATATTCTGGTCGAGCGACTGGTGCAGACGATGACCAGCGGCAGCGCACGCGACCTCCAGTACGTGATCAACCTGATCGAGCGGTTCTCGCCCGGTGCCCTCGCCTCGTCTCCCAAGCCGCTCGAGGTCATCTATCACCACGCTGAGGGCTCAAAGGTTGCTCTGCCACCGGCCGACTTGTGGAAGGAGCCCAAGTCGTGAAGGTGATGCTCCCCGACTGGGCCACCTGGCTCGATGTTCGGCAGAACGACTCCCACGAACCGGTCCGCCACCGCGTCTTCTTCGGCGGCCGCGGCGGCGCGAAGTCCTGGACGATCGCGCTCAAGCTGATCGAGCGGGCCCGGCGTTGCCCCACCCGCATCTTGTGTCTGCGCGAGTTCCAGAACTCGATGCGCGACTCCTCCAAGAAGCTGATCGAGGATAGCATCGAGCGCATGGAGATGGGGCCAGGAGGCGACCGCTTCTTCAGTTTCACCGAACGCGAGATCCGCGGGCGCAACGGTTCGGTGTTCACTTTCGTCGGACTCAACGGAAAGGATGCCTCGATCAAGTCTTATGAGGGCTATGATCTTGCCTGGGTCGAAGAGGCGGCGACCCTGTCGCAATCATCGCTCGATGCGCTGATCCCGACCATTCGCCGCGAGGGCTCGGAGATCTGGTGGAGCTACAATCCGCGCTACCCGACAGATCCGGTCGACCGCATGTTCCGCGACGGCACGCCGCCGCCGGGTACCATCCTCGTCGAGGTTGGCTACGACGACAACCCGTGGTTCCCTGACGTGCTGCGCCGGGACATGGAATACGACCGCGGGCGCGACCCGGAGAAGTACGCCCACATCTGGCAGGGCAAGTATGTCACCCACAGCGAAGCGCAGGTGTTCCGCAACTGGCTGTGTTTAGGCTTCGAGACGCCCAGCGATGCGGTTTTCCGCTTCGGCGCCGACTGGGGATATAGCAACGATCCCACGGTGCTGGTGCGCTGCTTCATCGGGCACTGGGAAGGCGAGCCCGGCATGAGCCGCGTCATAGCGGACCCCAAGGGCAGGTGTCTCTTCGTCGATTACGAGGCCTACCAGATCGGTTGCCCGATCAACGAAATCCCGGCGCTGTTCGCCGGTTCGGATGATCGGCGGCCAGCTCGCTGGACCAACCCCTTCGCTCACCCGGGTATCTCCGGCGCGCGCAAGATCCGCATCACTGCCGATAGCTCGCCCTGAAACCATCGCTTACATGAAAGCGATGGGGTTCGACATTGCCGCTGCGATCAAGGGCGCAGGCTCAGTCGAGGACGGGATCGAGTTTTTGAAGAACTACGACATCGTCGTGCATCCCCGCTGCAAGCACCTGGCAGACGAGCTCGTCATGTACCGTTGGTCGACCGATCGTCAGACTGGCGTTATCCTGCCAAAACCGGCCGATGCTCATAACCACGTCATCGACTCTTTGCGCTACGGTCTAGAGGGGGTCCGCAAGGCCTCTGCCGGCGAGCCGCGGATTTCTACCTCCGGTCCGCGCGTCAGTTTGGCCAGGCCCGGTGCCATGGGTCACGACCCGTTTCGCAGGCCCGAGATCGACGTGACGAAAGGGTGGGGGACGGTGCCGTCGCGCCGGTCCGGGATCTTGTGGGACTGAGCTCGCGAAAGCTGAGCGTGCCGATCAACGAGTGTTGTGGTGGCAAGAGGCGACGCCAAACAGCGATTCTTGTCGGGGCACTCAGTTTACCCGTACTTGGCAACGCGCGTTCCCGTTTCTGCTCGGGTGAATTCCCGTTTTGCGTTTACGGGAAACCCTCCCGAACCGCGCAATTCCGGGCTCTGGCGCTACTAACTTGATGCGATTAAAGGCGTTTAGGCGCGTATTTCCCGATATATTCCCGTTAAAGCGGGAAATCTGGTCGGAGACGGGTTCGGCGCTGACTAGGTGGCGCACCACACAGTCCTGGAACTCCTCACTCCAGGACGCCCACTTATCGCTTCGAGCGTTTCACGTTGCCCCGGGCCGGTGGACGGTCAGCGGCGATGGCCGTCGATCTCAAAGGCGTTGGCCGCCGTGACAGTTCGCCCTTCGACGGGCATTTGCGGCATGCTAGTGACCCGCCATGGTCCAGGGTCTCGTCTACGGCTGGCGATCGGCCATTCTCTCTGTTGCATTCGCTCAGTTGCTGCTGCTTGCGATCGCACTTCTCCGACCGATTCAGAACCGAATAGCCAACCGAATACTCGCGGTTCTTCTAGTGGTACTTGCCGGGGTGATCACGCCGTGGATGATCGGCTTTGCGGGTTTCTACGACCGGTGGCAGTGGCTCAGCTTCGCGCCGTTTGCCATATCTCTCGCGATTGCTCCGCTGACCTACTTTTACGTCGTTTCGCTGACCACCGGACGCTTGCCGCAACGAACGTGGTTCCATCTCGCGCCGGCCGTCGTCCAGTTCACCTATCTGGCAGGAGCGTTCCTCTTGCTTCGCCAGCCCTTCAAGAACGATTGGCTGACGCAATCCTCGCCAACACATGACCTGATCGTCAATCTCGGCGTGGTCCTCGGTTTGGGTACATACGGCGGCTTGTGCCGGTCGTTGATCGGCCAATACCGCACCAGATTGATCCGGCAGCGGAGCGACACCCATCGCCTGATGCTTGGCTGGCTGAGCCGGGCCGTAGCGGCGCTGTTCGTGCTGCTGGCCATCTGGGCGACCTACGGCATCTGGGATTTGATCCGGCCGCTCGGGTATTTCGGGCTTATGGGATTGTACGCGGCCATTGCGGCGTTCGCGCTCTTCCTGGGCATAGAAGGCTGGCGCCATTCGACCGTGCCTTTTCCTACTTTGGCCGAGCTCCAGATATCCGAACCCGGCACGACCGATTGGTCGGGCAAGGCCGGGGAATGGGCCGGCAGGATCATTCGCGAGCGGATCTTTGCCGACCCGGAACTAAGCGTGCCCAAGCTTGCGAAGATCCTTGGCACCAACACCTCTTACGTCTCGCGCGCCTTCAACGACGGTTTGGGCGAAAGCTTTTCGGCTTATGTAAACCGGCTGCGCTGTGAGGATGTCGCCGAGCGCCTGCGCCAAGGGTCAGCCGGCGATCTGCTCGATTTGGCGCTGGAAAGCGGGTTCAGTTCAAAGGCGAGCTTCAATCGGGCTTTCAAAGCGACCTTCGGCGCCAGTCCATCGGCTTATCGCCAAGCTCACGGCTCAAGTCGCAAATAATCGCCGAAAATGCGCGATATGAGGCGCACCGTTATCGCTGCTCTGGCAGCGTCGGCGCATGATGCACTTCACTCGACGATCGATGCTGGTGTCCGGCGGTGCCGCGATCATCGCCTCCCACGGCCTTCGAGGCCACACCATCCGCCGGCGAATACCGCCAGGACATCGAGATCGTGCGGCGCACACTCGCGCTGCACCCTGGGGTCTTTCGCTACCAGACACCACGGAAGCTGAGCCAGCACCTCGCACGCCTGGAGCGGGACTTTGTCGGCGCGGGGAGTCTGGAGCAGCGCTTTCTGGTCCTCTCGCGGTTCATGGCAACCATCCGCTGCGGTCACAGCCAGTGCAATCCGTACAACCAGAGCAAAAGCGTCGTGCAGTCGCTGTTCGAACGCCCGACCAAGCTGCCGCTCGAATTCGACTGGATCGCGGGACGCATGGTCGTGCTCGCCGACCGCAGCGGGACGGGCCTGCTTGCGGGCACCGAGATACTTACTATCGATGGCGAGGCGGCTCCCCGGCTGCTCGAGCGTCTCGTCCCTTACGCCAGGGCCGACGGATCGAACGACGCCAAGAGGGTCGCGCAGATGGCCATGCGCAACATCGATCGGTGGGAAACCTTCGATATCTATCAGGGCCTCATTCTGCCGCCGCGCCCGGCGGGTTTCCACCTGAGCTACCGGACGCCCGATGGTCGGCTCGGCGCTGGCGATTTCAAAGGTGTTACGGCCGAACAACGACGCGCAAATCGTCACACGCTCGAGACGGACGGCACCTCCGAACCGTTCTGGACGTGGGAGATGGAGGATGGCGTCGCGATCCTCACCATGCCGAGCTGGGTCATGTACAACAGCACATGGAAGTGGGAGCCATGGCTCGCCGACCGCTTGGCCAGCCTGCGCGGGGCGAAGGGACTGGTCATCGACCTGCGCGAGAACGAGGGCGGCAATGAATGTGGCAACGCGATCTTCGCCCGCCTCAGCGACAAGGATCTCCAGTTCGAAGGCTATCGGCAGCTGGTGCGGTACCGCCGCTCTCCCCAGGAGCTCGATGCCTATCTCGACACATGGGACGCCAGCTTTCGCGCAATCGGTGAAAATGCAACCGACGCAGGAGGCGGCTTCTACGAACTGGGTCGGGAAGGAAGCGATACGATCCCCTCGATCACTCCGCGCATTACGGTGCCGGTGGCGGCGCTGATTGGCCCGGCGTGCAGCTCCGCGACGTTTTCATTCGCCCGCCGCGCACGCGAATCCGGCCTGGTTCGCCTGTTCGGAGAACCGAGCGGCGGCAACTTGCGCGGGATCAATGGAAACGGCTACTTTTTCGTGCGCTTGCCGGCGAGCGGGTTGGAGTTCGACATGCCGATCATCGGCAACTTTGCGCAGACGCCGCAGCCCGATCGAGGCGTAGTGCCCGATGTTCTCATCACGCGCAGCATCGCGGATATTGCCGCCAAGCGCGACACACCCAAGGCGGCCGCGAAAGCGTGGGTCGCTACTTTGTAGGCGTCGCCGTGGGGAAATGAAGGTGTCCGCGCTCGGCGGTCATATGCCGACCCGAATGGTTACAGTCGAAATCACGCGGTGAGGCCGGAGGGACATGCAAGCTACTTGCCCAATTGTCCTCGGATCGCTCCCTTTGGCAGCTCGGTCGTGTGCACGTTGACGTAATATGCGCCCGGCTCGGCCAAGAGCCGAGCCGCCAGATCGGAGGCGATCGGCGTGCAGCCGGCGATGTTTTCATCCGCGTCCAATGTCAGGTTGACCACCGGCTCACCCGCCTTGCCGGCCGCCCCGACGTGGATATGCGCCATCGTGACCGGAGCGAGGTGGTGATATTCGACCTTGTAGCACAGCTTGCCTCCCTCGATGGAGATAGCCGCCGAGCCGGCACCATCGGGATCGCCATCGTCCGGGACCTCCAGGTCACCGACCAATGTCGCGGTGAGCTTGCCCGAGGTGGGCGCGACCGATGCCGCCGCGGCCGGCTCAGGCGCAGCCGCAGTCGCCTGGGCTTGCGCAGGCCCAGCCTGCACCGCGACAAACGCGGCCGTGAGGACAAGGTGCAAAGCTTTCATCGGCATTCCGCTCCCATAAGGCGGAACTGCTCCCCGCGCTGACTGCGACTCGACGCGGCGTCGGCTCCCTTACGCAGAATGCGCTCGCATTGCCTCGCCTTCAAGGCGGTCATAGCGTTGAAACGGGAATTTGGCCTGTGGGCATCTATGGCGATGATGTTGCGGTCTTGTGACGAAGAACTACGGCGGATTGACCGAAGCTCGATAGGACCCAGCCATTCGCCAGATAGCCGCCTTGCCCTATCGCACGACTGGGAACGGGGTGGTCAGTATCCTGCTCGTCACCTCGCGCGAGAGCAAGCGATGGGTCGTACCGAAAGGCAACCGAGGGAGCTCGGAAGTTCCTCACATCGCCGCCGCGCTCGAGGCGGAGGAGGAAGCTGGGGTGCGCGGCGCGATGTGCCCGATTCCGCTCGGCCAATATCGCTATCGAAAGCGCCGCAAGACGGGCGCCTCCTTGATGTTCGACGTCGATGTCTATCCGCTCGCGGTCAGCGAGGAGATGCCTGATTGGAAAGAGGCGGGCGAGCGCACCCGGCGCTGGTTCAATCTGAGCGAGGCGGCCGACATGGTCGAAGAGCCCGATCTCGCCAATCTGATCCGCTCGTTCAACGCCGCCGAATTTTCCAAAGCAACCAAGCGCAAGACGATCATCTCGGTGGTCGCGCAAAAATCGAGGGTGGGTCCGATGTTTGCCTGGTTCCAGCGCCTGTTGCCTACGACAGGCGACTTCTTCGAGCTCTTCGAATCGCACTCACGCAGCGTGGTCGCCGGCGCAGACGCGCTCGGCCGGCTGTTTCGCGAGGGCGGGGCGCGCGAGGAACACATTCGCGAGATCAACGAACGCGAGCACGACGCCGACAACATTATCCGCGAAACCCTGCAAACCGTGCGGCGCACCTTCCTGACCCCGTTCGACCGCGGCGCGATCACCTCGCTCATCAACGCAATGGACGATGCGATCGACGAAATGCAGTCCGCCGCCAACGCGGTGGACCTCTACGACATCACCGACTTTGAGCCCGAGATGGCCGACATGGTCGGTATCGCGATCGATTCGGCGCGGGTGATGGCCGAGGCGATCCCGCTGCTGCGCGACATCTCGAACAACGGAGGACGGCTGCACGAACTGACCGAGCGGCTGGTGCGGATGGAGAGTCATGCCGACGAAGTCCATCGCGCCGGGCTCAAATCGGCGTACCGACGCCACTCCGCCGAACCCGGTGGAGCGATGGCGTTCACCGTCAAACGTGAAATCTACAAGCACCTCGAACGCATCGTCGACAGCTTCGAGGACATTGCGAACGAGATCGACGGCCTGGTCATTGATCACGCCTGATGCACGAACTCGCGTTCCCGCTGCTGGCCGGCCTGATCCTGATCGCGTTGGCCTTCGATTTCCTCAACGGGCTGCACGACGCCGCCAACTCGATCGCGACGGTGGTGGCGACGCGCCTGCTGGGTCCGGTCCAAGCGGTCGGCTTCGCCGCGTTCTTCAACTTCGCGGCCTATTTCCTGACGCTGGCTTTCCCGGCGCTGCACAAGGTCGCCGATACGATCGGCAAGGGTCTGATCGATAAGGATCTGGTCACACCAGGGGTGGTCTTCGGCGCGCTCATCGGGGCGAGCTTCTGGAACGTGGTGACCTGGTTGAAGGGCATCCCTTCGTCGTCGAGCCATGCGCTGGTCGGCGGGCTGATCGGCAGCGGCGTCGCCCACGCCGGGCTCGGCGGGGTGCAGTGGACCGGCCTCAACAAGACGCTGATCGCGATCGTCCTGTCGCCCACTCTGGGCATGATGTTGGCGTTGCTCATCATGCTTGTCAGCAGCTGGATGATGCGCCGTGCCACCGCGCGCGGGGCTGAGCGACGGTTCGGCATGCTGCACCTGATCTCGTCCGCCGCCTATTCGACCGGACATGGCCTCAACGATGCGCAAAAGACGATGGGGCTGATTACGGTGCTGCTATATTCCACGGGCTATCTGAGCGGGGACTTTCAGGTGCCCCACTGGGTCTCGATCTCGTGCTATGTCGCAATCTCGCTCGGCACGCTGACCGGCGGCTGGCGGATCATCGAGACGATGGGCAGCCGGATCACCAAGATCGACCATCACCAGGGCTTCGCCGCCTCGACCGGGGGATCGGTCATGCTGTTTGCCGCGTCGTGGCTGGGTATCCCCGTTTCGACCACGCACACCATTACCGGCTGCATCATCGGTGCAGGCGTGGCGAGAAGAGCCAGCGCGGTGCGGTGGGGCGTGGCGCAGAACGTCGTCACGGCGTGGTTGATCACGATTCCGGCCAGCGCGGCGGTGGGGGCGCTTTTTTACTGGCTTACCACGCTGTTCTGACGCCTTTGGGCCGCCGGTCGCCTGCAGCGGTCACTCGCCTTAGTGCTCAGCGCGCGCGAAGCCGCCGTTTCAGGAACTTCGCCATCAACGCATTCGCCTGGGCGGTCTCCGGAACGTCCATGTAGGCCCAGAAGGCGTGCGGCAGCCCGTCGAGCACGACGAGGCGCGCATCGACGCCCTGCTCGAGCAAGGCACGACCGAAGATCGACGTCCCGCTTAGCAAGGAATCGCGGGTGCTGCTGACCAGCAGGGTCGGCGGGAAGCCTGCGAGGTCGCCGTGAATGGGGGAGAGGATCGGGTCCTTAACGGGAGTCGTACCGATATAGGCGCCAATCGCAGCGGCTAGCGTCTTCTCGCCGGTTGGCAGCGGCATCCAGGATTCCGAATCCCCGCTGACGCTCATGTCCGCGCTGCCCGAGAAGAAGCCCAGCGCCGCAGGCATCGGCCGCTTGAGGCTGGCCAGCTTTGCGATCAGCTCGGCACCGAGGACGGCGCCGGCCGAGGTGCCGTAGACCGCGATCCGCGAGGGCGCGCGATCATGCTCGAGCGCCTGATACACGTTCAGCGCATCCTCCAGCGCGGCGGGATAGGGATGCTCGGGCGCAAGGCGATAGAGCACCGAGACCACCGGCAAGCCGGTCAGCGCGGCGATCGGGATCGTTTCGGTCTGCGAACCCGAATCGACCTGGAATCCACCGCCGTGGAGGTTGAGCAGCACCGGCCCGCGGCCCAACGCGGTCATGCCCTTGGGATACACGATCCGCACGGGCACCCCGGCGATCGTCGCTGCTTCGACGCGGGCGCCGTGGCGCTTTTGGAGTTCGGCACCCATCGCGTCCTGCATCGCGCCGATCATCTGCCGCTGGATGGCGACCGGCGGCATCGGATTGGGCAATGGCGCGCTGGCCAATGCCGCGACCGCCGCCCGTCCTTCGGGACTGACGGTCTCGGGCACGGTCCAAGCCATCATGTCGGGTGGTGCAGCCCGCGCCGTCTGCGCCAAGGCAGGGGCAGCCAGGACCGCAGCCACTAGGAATGCCAGGCCGTAGGTCTGTTTGTTCATGCTTCCGCTCCTGAAGGCGACAAGACGGCCGCCGGCGTCTTTGTCGGCCACGCCAGCGGGATCGCCAGCGCCGCCAGCGCGGCCATGGCCAGGTAGGCGACCGATATCCCCCACGACCACAGCAGCCCCGATCCCGCAGTGGTTACCGCGAGCCCGAGACCGAGCAGCACCGCGTAGAGTCCTTGCGCCGCGGCGCTCGTCTGCACCGGCACCCGCCGGGCGATGACGAGCATCGTGCCGAGGATCGCGCCGGTCGAGGTGATGCTGTGGAGCAGTTGCGCGGCGACCAGCACCCCGAGGCCGGGATTGTTCGCCATCACGATCCAGCGCAACGTCGCCGCGCCAGCCGCGATGCAGATCAGCAGGCTCGGATCTCTGCGCCCAAGCGCTTTCGACCCGAACCAGAACGCGACGATCTCGGCGCTGACCGCCAGCGCTTGGAGCAGGCCGATCATCCCCGTCGAGATGCCCCGCTCGCTCCACTGGATCGCACCGAAGCTGCTCAGCACGCCGTGGCTGCCCATGATCATCGCGGCCGCGACCATCGCCCGCATCAGCTTGCGGTCGGCGACCACGTCGCGCCAGTTGCCCGTGGTGCCGGGCTCGACCGTCGCCATCTGCCGGTCGGGCGGCAGCAATGGCGCGACTGCTGCGGGCAGGAGCAGCAGCACGGCGACGAGTAGCGGCAGCGCCTCGATTCCGGTCAACCCGAAAACCCACCCCGCCGACGCGGTGGAGATCACCACCGCGATCGAGCCCCACACGCGCATCCGTCCGAAATCCAGCGCCTTGGCGCGCACCGCCATCACCGCATAGGCATCCGTCAGCACCGGCAGCTGGTCCCACATGATCGAGAAGGCCAGGACCACTGCGACCCGGCCCGCATAGCCCGGCTGACCGAGCAGCAGCGTTATGATCGCGGCCGACACGATCGCCGTGACCATGATCGAATCGCGCACCCGCCCGCGGCGCCCGGCCCAGGCCGAAAACGGCGCGACAGTCAGCAGGCGGAGCACGAGCGGGATCGCCAGCAACACCCCGATCTCGCCCGGCGCGGCACCGGTATGCTTCAGCCACAACGGAATGAAGGCGAAGAAACCGTAGTGCAGGTAAAGCGCGAGATAGAGCCCGGAAACGCCCAGAAAAAGTCGACGCGACGTTCCGTCGTCGGCAAAGCCAACCGGGGCTTCAGCGGCGGCTGGGTCGCTCATCGTCATTTCTCGCTGGCCCACTTGTATTGCCTTTTCTTCTGATTGATAACGATGTCATCGGAGGAGAAACGAGAGCCATGCTTGATAGCGACATTGCTGCAGCGCTGGGCGTACCGCCACCGATGCCAGCGCTGACGGCCGATATCGTTCCGATGATCCGGGCGGGCATGACGGCTGCCGCGGCGGGGTTGCAGGGCACCCAGCTCGCCGAGGTCCGCGATTTCGACGCCGACGGCGTGCCGGTGCGGCTCTATCGGCCGACGACCGAGGCCCGGTTGCCGCTGCTGGTGTTCCTCCACGGCGGCGGCTGGATGCTCGGAGACCTCGATACCCACGATGCAATGCACCGCCACATTGCAGCGCGTGCCGGGTGCGCGGTGCTCGCCGTCGGCTATCGCCTGGCGCCCGAGCATCCATTTCCCGCCGGGCTCGAAGATGCCGCCGCGGCGTTCACCTGGGCGCGACGCGAGGCGGAGGCGCTGGACTGCGACTCGGCGCGCATCGCGCTGGGCGGCGAAAGCGCCGGCGCGAACCTGACCGCCGCGATCGCCTTGCGGCTGCGCGATGCGGACAAGCCGCAGCCGTTGTTCCAGCTGCTGGTCCATCCGGTAACCGACATGGGTTTCACCCTGCCGTCGATCGACGATGTGGCGGCCCCCGGGCTGACTCGCGACTATCTCGAAGCTTGCCGCGACCTGTACCTCGGCGGCGGCGACATCGGCGATCCCCTGGTCTCGCCCCTCCGCGCAACCGACCACCGCGGCCTCGCCCCGGCGATCGTGCTGACCGCGTCCGAGGACCCGCTGCGCGACGACGGCGAGTGCTACGCGCGGGCGCTTGTCGCGGCGGGTGTCGAGACGCTGGCCATGCGCCTCCCCGGCCTGCCGCACGGCTTCCTGTTTCTTCCGATCGGCATTCCCGCGGTGGGCCGGTCGTTCGATCTGGTCGCGCGCCTGGTCGGCCGCTACTTCGCCAATCCCTGAAGGCTCTTTCCCGATGCGAGTAGCACGATGAACAAGCCCGGCGATCCTGCGGAACGCCCAACGATGGAGCGGGTCGCCGAACTGGCCGGCGTGTCCAAGATCACCGTTTCGCGAGCTTTGCGCGGGAGCGAGCTGGTTCGCCCCGAGGTGCGCGAGCGCGTCACCCGGGTGGCCAAGCAGATCGGCTATCGCGTCAACGTCGCTGCACGCAGTTTGCGGACGCGCCGTTCGCGCACGATCGCGGTTGTGATCGAGCAGCTCGACCGCGGTGATCGACCGATCGCAGACCCGCTGTTGCTCGCGATGATCGGCGGCCTGCTCGAGGCTCTGACGCCGGCCGACTACGCGATGCTGCTGACCACCAACGAGCACTTCCTCGCCGCAAGCGCGATGGGCGCCGACGGGGTGGTCATGCTCGGCGAGGGCGAGGGCGGCCACCGGCTGGCGCAGATCGAGGCGTTCGGACTGCCGATGGTCGCCTGGGGAGAGCCGGTCAGTGGAGTCAAAATCCCGGTCGTAGGCAGTGCAAATCACGCCGGTGGCAGGCTCGCTGCCGAGCATCTGGTGGCCAAGGGACGCAGCCGGATGCTGTTCCTGGGCGACAACCAGCACCCGGAAGTCGCCGCACGGCTGGCGGGGTGCCGCGAGGTCCTGGCCTCGAGCGCGGCGATGCTCGCCGGCGTGTTGCCTTGCGCGTTCACCGCCGAAGCGGGCGCGAGGGCGGTGGGCGCGGCGATCGCGGGCGGCACCGCGTTCGACGCAATCTTCGCCGCAAGTGATTTCATCGCCGCGGGCGCCTCCGACGAGCTCGCGACGCGTGGCTTCACCGTGCCCCGCGACGTCGCGGTAGTCGGTTTCGACGACGCGCCCATCGCTTCGGCCCATCGGCCCCCGCTCAGTTCGATCCGTCAGGATGGCGCCGCCGCCGGCCGCGCGCTCGGACGGGCCATCGTCGGGCTCGTCGAAGGCACCGCTGACGGAAGCTCGGAGCAGCTCCCGGTCGAGCTGGTCGTTCGCGAGAGCAGCGGCTGACGGACAATTCCGGTGCCTAGTCACCGCAGGTGCTTTTTAAAGAAGCGGTCGAGGAGCGCGAAGGTCTCCCGCGATTCGGGCAGACCGACCGCCATATGGTGCGCGTGCCAGATCCCGTCGAAGAGGACGAAGCCGGCTTCCGCCCCCGCAGATAGCAGTCGGCGGTGCATCACCGAGCATGCGCTGGCGGCGAAGTCGCGCGTGCCCGAGACAAGCAGGCTGGGCGGGAACCTTGCGAGGATTCCCGGGTGGTTGCCGGGAAGCACCAGCGGATGGTCCATGTCGGCGCCGGCGAAATAGGGCAGCTGGGCGGCCGACGGTGCGGGGCCGGGGTTGGCGCGCAGCGCGAAGGCGGACGAGGTCGCGGCCGAATCGCCAGCGAAGTCCAGCCCAGCCCCATGCAGCATCGCGATCGCGCCAGGCGTCGGTCGGCCCTCGACTACCATCCGCGCGACCGTCTGCGCAGTCAGCATGGCACCCGCCGAGCAACCGTAGAGGCCGATAGCAGATGGCTCGAACCGGCTCAGGAGATCGGCATGCACCGCCAGCACATCGTCGACCGCCGCCGGATAGGGATGTTCGGGCGCCAGGCGATAGTCGACCGCAATCACCTCCATACCGGTGATTGCCGCCACGGGCACCGCCTCGAGCAGCGCGCCTGCGCCAGAGCCCCACATGAAGGCCCCGCCGTGCAGGCAGATCAGGACGCGTTCGTCGGTCGCTCCGCCAGCCGGTGTCACGACGTGGGCCACGACACCGGCAATCTCGCGCTCAGCGATTTCGACCGCGAACGCCTTCACGGCATCGTCGAGCATCCGGCGATTGTAGGCCCCGTAGTGCAGCCGCAGATCCGCGAGCTCCGCGGGCGCGGAGGCGAGTAAGGCGTCAGCGACGAACATGGCTTTCGCCTCGCCGCTAACCCAGTCAGCGAATTGTCGCGGATCGATCATCCTCGCTCCCATCTGCTATCGATAGCAGACCTGCCTTGCCGCCAAAGGATACACGGAATGCCTCGCATCACAAGGGCTATTGACATCGATACCAATCATGTGTGATTAGGCGGTCAATCGCACAGCATGCACCCTTGGGAGGGATTAGTGAACTCGAAGCGCTCCACACTTCTCGTCGTCCTTGCGCTCGGCGGCAGCGCTCTGCCCGGTATGGCGCTGGCTCAGACCGCGCCCACGGATTCCGTTTCAGGCGCAGATGACGAATTGAGCGCATTGGGCGACATCGTCGTCACCGCGCGCCGCCGCGAGGAGAACCTGCAGGATGTGCCGATCGCGGTCACCGCGTATACGGCCGAGACGCTACAGGCCAAGGCGATCACTGACCGCACGTCGCTCGCCGACAACACGCCTTCGCTGTTCACGATCAACGGCGGCTATCCGCGTGAGTTCGCGTTCTTCGCGCTTCGCGGCCAAGGGCCCGCGTTCGGCTCTACCCCGGGCGTCGTCAACTACTTCGCCGAAGTGCCCAATTCGGTGAACGTCGACGGTCGGGTCGGCACTTATTACGACCTCGCCAACGTGCAGGTGCTGGCCGGCCCGCAGGGCACGCTGTTCGGCAAGAACGCGACCGGCGGCAATATTCTGTTTGAGCCAATGAAGCCGCAGAACGGCAACGGCGGCTACGTCCGCGCCGAATACGGCAACTACAATGACCGCCGCATGGAGGGTGCGGTCAACGTGGCAATCGTGCCCGACACTCTCCTGCTGCGTGTCGCTGGGGAAGTCGGGCGGCGCGATGGCTACACCAAGGACGTCGGGCCGTTCTTCAACGGCAAGGACTACGACAACCTCGCTTACGAGAGCTTCCGCGTCGGGCTGACCGTGCGGCCGACCGACCGGATCGAGATTTACACCGTCGGGCGCTACTACAACTCGCACACCAACGGGGGCGGCACCGTGCTCGGCGCTTTCAACCCCGCCGCCGGGTTCGACGCGAGCGCGTTTGGGCTCGGCTTCCTGCCGGTGGCGTTCTTCTATCCGAGCATGCTGACCGCGGTCGCCGATCAGGCCGCGCGCGGGCCGCGCCGTGTCTCCTACAACCTCAACCAGTTTTCCGACACGCGCTATTGGCAGATCATCAACCAGGCGACCTTCGAGCTAAGCGACGCGCTCAAGCTGAAGAACGTGATCAGCTATTCCGAGCTCAAGACGATCTACGGGTACGATTACGACGCCACTGCCAATCCGCTCTCGAGCCAGACCAGCCAGGTCAACCCGGCGAACCCCGGCCTCTTCAAGGGCGGGCGAGTACCGACCTTGGCACCGACCTTCTTTACCGAAGAACTCCAGCTCCAGGGCACCGCGTTCGACAAGGCGCTGACCTTCACTTTCGGCGGGTTCCTCGATCGGCAAAAGACCAAGCTGCCGGCAGGCATCGCGGAATACACCTTCTTCCCGGCGGGAACGTTGGTGCCGACGCTGTCGGCGATATTCGACGCCGAGAACAGTAGCGAGGCGGTGTTCGCCCAGGCGACGCTCGAGCTCGGTCGGGTCGCGCCGGCCCTTGAAGGTTTCAGCGTCACTGGCGGACTGCGCTACACCTGGGAGCACAGTTTCTCGTCGACGGCCATCGGCGTTCCGACGGCAACCACGGGCTCGGTCGATGACGACTATCTGAGCTACACCGCGACGCTCGACTACGACGTCTCGCGCGACGTCCACGTCTATGTGACCGCACGCGACGCATACAAGTCGGGCGGGTTCAACGGTCCGGTTCCGGCATCGTCGCCATTCCGGTTCTACCCGGCAGAGAAACTGTCCGACGTCGAGATCGGGCTGAAGTCGCAGTTCGACCTGGGCGGTCTTGCGGGCCGATTCAATGTCGCCGCCTACCGTGGTATCTACGATAACATTCAAAGGACCACGGTCGAGACCGTCAACCTGCCGACCGGGCCAGCCCAGCTCAACGTCACGCGCAGCGCTGCCAAAGGCAAAGTGCAGGGCTTAGAGGTTAACGCCGCGATCGTCCCGGTGACTGGCCTCACCCTCACTGGCAGCTACTCATACATCGACGCGAAGTACACCAAGGTTGCCGATGCCAGCGCCGGCGCGATCCTTAACGGCTCGCCGTTTCCCTACACACCGAAACACAAGTTCTCCCTGGGCGCGAGCTACGACTTGCCGCTGGGTTCGACGGGGGATCTTCGGGCGGGGATCAACTACGTCCATCAAAGCAAGTCGTCGACCGCGCAGACCAATTCCTCGTTCTATCGCTTCCTCCCAGCCTATGGGCTGTTCAATGCCAGCCTCGATTGGCGCAACGTCGGCGGCCGCCCGCTCGACATCGGCGTGTTCGTCAACAACCTGACCGACGAGACGAAGCCGGTCGGGGTACTCGACCAATACGCCGGAAGCACCGGCACGGTGGGCCTGACCTACAGCGAGCCGCGGATGTACGGGGTGCGTGTCGGCTACCGCTTCGGAAGCTGAGGCCGATGACTGGCGCGAAGCCGCCGCAACCGCCCTTCGCGCTGACGGTCAGCGCGGAAGCGCGAGCGGTGATGACCCCGATGCTGACGGCAAACCCGGCGCCCGAAATGACCGCCTCGCTGATGCGCAACCCGGTGACCCGCAAGGCCATCCGTACGGCCGCGGCGCTCCGTTTGCGTCCTCTGAACAAGGGGCGCGCAAAGCGTTACGGGGTGGACGTCGCCAAGGCGCGCATCGCCGGCGTGGCGGTGAAGCTGGTGCGTCGCAGGGGCCTCGATGCCGAGGCAGAACAGCGCCTGCTGATCAACTTCCACGGCGGCGGGTTCATGGTCGATTCCGGCTCGCTTACCGAAACCATCCCGATCGCCGGGATGACGGGCATCCCCGTGGTATCGGTCATGTACCGCATGGCCCCCGAGCACCCGTTCCCCGCTGCAGTTGACGATGCCTTGGCGGTTTACAGAGATGCGCTCGCGCGGCGGTCGCCCGGATCGGTCGGGATTTACGGCACCTCGGCTGGCGCGGTGCTGACGCTGCAGTTGTTGGCGCGGATCAGGGCCGAAGGACTGCCGATGCCCGCAGCGGCCGGGTTCTTCTCGGGCAGCGGCGACCTTGCGCTGGCTGGCGATTGCGAAGCGTTCCTGCCTTCGATCCTGGCAGATCGCTCCGCCCCCGACACCCTGGCGGACTACAGCGCGGGGACCGAACGGACGAACCCGCTGTTGTCGCCGATCTACGGCGATCTTTCGGGCCTGCCGCCGATGCTGGTGATGACCAGCACGCGCGACCAGCTGCTCAGCCAGACCGTGCTCGCCGACCTCGCGCTGCGCCGCGCGGGGGTGCAGACCGATCTGCGCGTGTACGAAGGCATGATGCACGCCTTTTGGGCTTGGATCGAATGCCCCGAAACCGACGACGCCCCTAGCTGCGCAAGCAGCCTTCTTTGCCAAGCAACTCGTCGGGTGACCAAGACCCAGGCCACTCCCCAAGAGCTTTACGGGCCGCTGCTCGCCGCGGTGCAGGAGCGCGACATCCTGGCCGACGGCAAAACCTTCGTCGATGCAGTCCCGAAACGTTCGATTGGTGCGATCATGGCGGATTTCCGGCAGTTGCCGAACGACGACGAGGCGCTGGCGCGGTTCGTTTCCGCGAACTTCAATCTCCCTCCCTCGACAGCCGGAGCCACCGTCCCATCGGCCGATCCCGCGGTGTCGTTGCGCGACCACATCCGCGCCATGTGGTCCGATCTTGCGCGCGATCCGGCAGACGGCGCTACTTACTCCTCGGCGCTGCCGGTCCGCCACCGTCATGTCGTGCCGGGCGGGCGGTTTCGCGAAATCTACTACTGGGACAGCTACTTCACGATGCTCGGTCTCGTGCGCGATGGCGAGACGGAACTCGCCAACGGCATCGTCGACGCGATGACCGATCTCATCGAGGAGCACGGTCACGTCCCCAATGGCGCGCGTACTTACTTCCTCGGCCGTTCGCAGCCGCCGTTGTTCCACATGATGGTCGCGCTGCTCGACGATCGTCGCCCCGATGTCGCGCTTCGCCGCTTGGACGCGATGAAGCGCGAGTATGCTTGGTGGATGGAAGGGGCCGATGACATCGGGCCGGGCGAACGCTGCAACCACGTGGCGCGCCTGGCCGACGGCAGCCTCGTCAACCGCTACTGGGATCCGAGCGGCACCCCACGCGACGAGAGCTGGCGCGAGGATATCGCGACGGCCGCCGCAAGCGACCGGCCAGCGCGAGAGGTCTATCGCGACCTTCGGGCCGGAGCGGAGAGCGGCTGGGACTTTTCCTCGCGCTGGCTGGACGATTCTTCGCTCTCCTCGATCCGGACTACATCGATCGCTCCGGTAGATCTCAACGCATTCCTGTTTGGGCTGGAAACGGCGATCGCGCAAAGCGGCGATACCGATGCCCCCGCTTACACAAGGCGGGCGCAGGACCGCCAAGCAGCGATCCAACGGCATTTCTGGGACGGATCGCGCGGGTTCTTCGCCGATCTCGATCTCCACCACGACCAACGCCGGCCGCAGCCCAGCGCCGCCGCGTTGGCGCCCCTTTGGTCGGACTCGCCACGCAAGTCCAAGCCGATGCGATCGCGCAATGCGTCCGCGGCCATTTCCTCGCCCCGGGGGGCCTGCGGACGACGCTCGTCGAAACCGGCGAGCAGTGGGATAGGCCCAACGGCTGGGCCCCGCTGCAGTGGATCGCGGTCACCGGCCTGCGCCGCTACGGCCATGGCGCGCTCGCCCGCGAGATCGTGCGGCGGTGGGTGACAACCGTCGACCAGACCTACCGGCGCCATGGCCTTGTCTATGAGAAATACGATGTCGAGGCCGGCGCAGTCGGCGCGGGGGCGAGTACGCGCCGCAGACCGGGTTCGGCTGGACCAACGGCGTCATCGCCGACTTCATCGATTCGTGCGACGCGGTGGTCGGCGCGGAGATTGCGGAATAGTCCAAGCTCGCAGCAAGGAACCTAATCCAAGCACGGCGATGGCAGCCGTCGCGATCCACGGCTTGCGGTGGCGCTGATCGCGCCGCACCATAGGGCGATGGGAAACCAGGCCGGATCCGTTTGCTCGACCTATTCGCGCACAGCGATTCTGCTGCACTGGGGAATCGCGGCGTTGGTCCTGACGACGATCCCGATCGGCTGGTATGGCGCGGCCTACGATACCGACAGGGCGCAAGCGGCGATCGGCCTGCACAAGTCGATCGGGATGATCATTCTGGCGCTGTCGCTGGTCCGGACCGGCTGGCGCCTGAGCCACAGGCCACCCCCTCTGCCCACGACCATAGCGCCCGCGCTACGGTGGGCCGCGCGCGCGACCCACACCGCGTTCTACGTGCTGCTGCTCGTTCTCCCGCTGAGCGGCTGGTGGATGACCTCAGCGGACCACGATCGGGACGCATTCGGCTTCGGGCCGTTCGCCGTGCCGTTCCTGCCGGTCCCGCGCGGCGAGGCATCGGCCGGACCCGCGCACTTCGTCCACACCAATCTGGCGTGGCTGATGATGGGGCTCGTCACGCTGCACATCGTCGCGGTGCTCAAGCACATCCTGTTTGACGATGAGCAGGACATAGTCGCGCGAATGCTCCCCGCGCCAGACTGACTTCGGGCACCCTTCCGCGTTATCTCTTGCCGGCCAGCCACGCCTTGGTCCCCGCAACTTGCGCGGCGGTATCGGCCAGGCGCTGGCGGATCTGGCCGAGCACGCGGGCCACCGGCTTGCGCTGGTCGGGCTTGAGGCCCGCGCCATAAGCTTGAAGCGCGGTCAGCGTGGTTGGATCCTGCGCGGTGGAGGCGAGCCCAGCGAAATAGCTCGCCTGCGAGGAATCGTCGACCAGGGCCTCGATCTGGGCGCGGTGCGCCATCGCATATCCGAACGCGAGGTCGGCGTGTCCTTCGGCGACCGCGCGGACCATCGCCGCGCGCACCGTCGGCGGAGGCGTGTCGGTCAGCGCGAGATCGAGCGTGGCCTGCGCCAGCGCCGGATCGCTGGCGCGGCCGAGCAGCCCGAAATAGGTCGAGCGTTCGACCAGAGCGGGGCTCGACTTGGCCAGCGCGGCCAGCGCGTCCCATTCGGCGCGGGTCGCGTTGCCCGCCACGATGCGCAACCATTCGGTCTTGAGCGGCCCGTCGAGCGCACGCGGGTCGGCGGGGAGCCGGGCGAAGCGGCGGCGGGCCTCGGCGACGACCGCCGGGTCGCCCTGCTTGCCCAGCATGGCGATCAGGCCGGCGCGCAGCTGCGCCTGCGGCAAGGTCTCGCCGGTGCGCGGCTCGAACCCGAGCGCGACCATCCGCGGGCGCCACTGACGGGCGATCCGCGCCCCGAGGCGCGCCTGCTCCGCCGGTTCGGCGGCGAGGCTGTCGTAGAGCTTGCCCCACTCGTCGACGGCGCCGGCGGCGACCGTCGCATCGCCCTTGACCGGAACCGCTGCCAGCAGATCGAGCGCCGGAGTCATCGGCTGATAGCTGGCGCGAGACAGCGCGAGGTTGTCCTTCACCAGACCGAGCTGATCGATCGGCGCCAGCCTGGACAGGTTTTTGGTCAGGCCGGCGAGCGTCGGGGCGGGATAGAGCGTGCGGAAATAACCCAGCTGGCCGCCGTTGACGACGACCGGCGCGCAACTCGCCACGGTCGCTTCGGCGCGACCATCCTTGAGCACGATGCGGGTCGGCTTGCCCCCCCGCGGCGTCAGCAGCAACGGCACCCGCCAGCGCAGCGGCTGCGCGGCGACATCAGCCTTGCGGTCGCGACTGAACTGGCTCTGTTCTAGCACCAGCCGGGTATGCCCTCCGACGCACCGCGCCTCGGCGACGCGGACCAGCGGGATACCCGGCTGGTTGGTGAAATCGCTAGCGATCGCAGTGAGGCCCGGCGCGCCCGCCGCCTCCACCGCATGCCAAAGGTCCTGCGTGGTCGCGTTGCCATAGGCACGATCCTTCATGTAGGCGCGAAGGCCGCTGCGCCAAATGTCCGGCCCGGCATAGGCCTCGAGCATAGAAATCACCGCCTCGCCCTTGGAATAGGTGATGGAATCGAAGGCTTGGTTGGTTTCCTCGACGGTACGGATCTTCTGGACGATCGGATGGGTGGTCACGAAACCGTCCTGGCCCATCGCTGCCTCGCGCCCACCGACACGGTCGAGCAGCGCGTTCCAGCTAGGGTTGAAGTGGTCGCTGGCCTTGGTCTCCATCCAGCTCGCGAAGCCTTCGTTGAGCCACAAGTCGTCCCACCAAGCCATCGTCACCAGATCGCCAAACCACTGGTGCGCAGTTTCGTGCGCAACCCCGGTGTAGATATTCTGCTTGCCTGCGGCGCTGGTCAGCGCGGGATCGTTCAGCAGGAAATACTCGAAGGTGAAGATCGCCCCCCAGTTCTCCATCGCCCCGAAGAACTGCGACTGGCCGGGACCGGTCACCTCGTCGAGCTTCGGCAGTGGATAGGGCTGCGCGAAATAGTCCGAATAATAGGGGACGAGCTCGGCCAGCGAATCGAGCGCGTAGCCGCCCTGGGGAATCTTGCCGCGCGGCACGACGACGCCGACTTCGGTGCCGTTGCTCGCCTTCCGCGCTATCCGTTCGAAATCGCCGGTCCCGAAGAACAGCAAGTACGACGACATCTTCGGGCTGGTCGCAAACGTCACCCGCTTGCGCCCGCCGCTCAGCTGCTCCTCGCGCGCGACCGGCATGTTGCTGACCGCCATCTGCGCCGCCGGCACGATCGCCGAAAGGTCGAAGGTCGCCTTGTAGCTGGGCTCGTCGAACAGCGGCGCGAAGCGGCGCGCGTCAGGTGCCTCGAACTGGGTGAACAGCCCGCGCCGCGGTTGGCCGGTAGCGGTGTCGTTGTAGTCTAGCGCGAACAATCCGTTGGCCTGGGTGTAGATTGTCCCGGAATAGCGCGTGGTCAGCGTGTAGCGGCCCGGCGTGATCGGCGAGGGCGCGGCGAAGCGGGCAAGCTGGTTGCCTTCGTCGAGCGCGATCTTGAGCGGGATCGCCACGCCCCCCGCCGCAGGTACCAGACGGGCCTCGGCAATCTTTAGGTCGACTGCGTGAAGCAAGAGTTCGGACGTTTCGGCGAAAACCTCGATCTCGGCGCTGCTCTGGCCGGCAAAGGTCAGGTTGGCAGCGTCGGGTTCGATCGCGATCGCATAGTGCAGCGGGCGTGCAGTCCGCGGCAGGTCGCTGGGCACTGATTTGGCAAGCGGCTGCGGCGGCGTTGCGGGCTGAGCTGAGGCGACTGGCGTGAGCATTGCCGTGCCTGCGAGCAGGAGACTGGCGGCCAGCGCCACCGTGCGGATAGTCATGAAGTTGCGATCCCGTAACGTTTTCGTTCACGGCAAGCGAATAGCCAAACATCCGCGCATTTCTAATCGCTTTCGACGAATGTCACACCAGCGGTAACGAAACGCTAGCGATCAGTCCCGTCCCATCGCGCCGATTGGCCAGGCGCAGCGCTCCGCCGTGCTGCTCGGCGACCGCGCGGGCGAGAGTCAGCCCCAGACCCGCGCCGCCCGTGGCGGAGTTGCGACTACCCTCGAGGCGAGTGAACGGCTCGAGCATCCGGACGATCTCGTCCGCGGGAATCCCGGGGCCGTCGTCCTCGATCCGGATCACCGCCATGCCGCCTTCGCGGACCAGGGAAACCCGGGCGCGTTGGCCATAGCGCAGCGCGTTGTCGATCAGGTTGCGCAGGCCGCGCCGCAGCCAGGTGGCGCGTGCGTGCAGTACGATCCGCGGACCTTCGGCGATCGTCACTGGCTTGCCCTGGTCCTCGTATTCTTCGACCACCGCCGCCGCCAGCGCGCCGAGTTCGGTCGGTTCGAGTGGATCGGAGGGACGCCCGACGCGCGCGAGGCTGAGGATGTCGTCAAGGCTGCGGTTGATGTCCTCGATGGTCGCCGCCATCTTGCCGCGCTCGGCATCGTCCTCGACATTCTCAATCCGTACCCGCAGCGCCGCCAGCGGGGTCTTGAGATCGTGGCCGATCGCGCCGAGCATGACGTCCTTCTCATCGAGCAGCGTGGCGATCCGCGTTTCGAGTGCGTTGTGCGCGGCGATCAGCCGGCGGACGTCGTCGGGGCCTTCGACGGCGAGCGGTTCGCTTCCATCGCGGGTGCCGGCAAAGCGCTCCATGCGCCGGGTCAGCGCCGCCAAAGGCCGGGTGATCCGCCGCAGGACCAGCGCCACCGCGCCGATCAGCACGGCATACGTGAACAGCGCCTGGAGCAGGAGCGAGCGCAGCAGGCGACGCTCGCCCGGCGGCACCACCACGCGCGCGCTCAGCCATTGGCCATCGGTGCGGCGGAGCGCGGCCACCACCAGCTCGCTGGGCGGCTCGTGCATTCGGCGCACGACTCGATCGTGATTTCGAGCGAGCCAATCGCGTGCATAGGCATCGCGCGCCAGGGGGCGGTCGAGCACGACAACTCGGTCGAAGGCCACTCCCTCGCGAGTGAGAATATCCGCCAGCGCTATCTCGGCGCGGGTGTCGCGAGCCTCGCCGGCGAATTGGGGCGACGAGGCTCCCACCCGCAGCCCCATCCGCTCGCCTCGCGCGATCGGCCCGGGGCGGTCGCGCCCCTCGCCCCCGGTCAGGCGGAACGCAGCCGCCGAAACCAGCGCGGCTTCGCGTCGTTCAGCTTGGGCGCGATAGATCAGCGCCGCGCTGACGCCCTGCGCGATCAGCAGCGCCACCGCGATCGCGAGCAGCAGTTGACCTTGCAGGCTTCGCGGCCAGACCGGCACTAGGCAGGCACCCGGCGCACATCGGCGGCAAACAGGTAGCCGCCGCCCCACACCGTCTGGATAAGTTGGGGGTTCTTGCTGTCCATTTCGATCTTGCGGCGCAGGCGGCTGACCTGATTGTCGACCGCGCGATCGAAAAGATGCGCCTCGCGGCCCTGGACCATATCGAGCAGGCGGTCGCGATCCAGCACCTGGCGGGGGTGATCGAGAAAGGTCAGCAGCAGACGGAACTCGACCGAGGAAATCGCCACCACGGCGCCTTCGGGATCGACCAGGCGGCGCTTGAGCGGATCGAGCCGCCAGCCCTCGAATTCGTAGTCGTACTCGTCGCTGGCCGGAGACGGGCCGCGATTCGCGCGGCGCAGCACGCTGCGGATACGGGCGACCAGCTCGCGGGGGTCGAACGGTTTGACGACATAGTCGTCGGCACCGATCTCGAGCCCAACGATGCGGTCTGTCGCCTCGCCGCGGGCGGTGATGAAAATGACGGGCAACCGGCGCGATTCGACCAGGTGGCGGCACAGCGACAGGCCGTCCTCGCCCGGCATCATGATGTCGAGTAGAACCAGGTCGGGGACGTCTTCGGCTAGGCGGCTGCGCGCTTCAGCCGCGGTGCCCGCCTGGGTCACGGCAAATCCCTGGCGGACCAGATAGTCCGCCAGGGGTTCGCGCAGCGCGGATTCGTCATCGACGATGAGCAGCCGGGTTGGCGCAGATTCGGTCGGAGCCGTCACGCCGCGCCCATCAAGACCTTACTGGTCGTCGCCGGCCGGAGGTGGCGGCATGTCACCGCCCGGGCCGTTGCCGCGCATCCGTGCGCCCATCGCCTGCATCGCGGCCTGGCGCTCCGCGCGGTTCACCTGGCCATCCTTGTTGGCGTCCATCCGGTCGAAGCTCTTGAGCGCCGCGGCCAGCGCTTCGTCGCGGGTCACCGCGCCGTCGTTGTTGGTATCCGCCATCCGCAGCATCATGCCCGCGCCTCCCATGCGTCCGCCGGGGCGACCTCCTGGACCGAACATTGCACCATGGTCCATGCCGGCGTGCTCGCCGCCCGCACCCGAATGCGCGGCGAGGAACTCGGCGCGGCTGATCGAGCCGTTCTTGTCGGTATCGATGCGATCGAACATCTGGCCGGTCCGCGCCGCCTTGTCGGCTTCGTTGAGCACGCCATCGCCATTGGCGTCGGCCTTGGCGAAACGCTCGGCGACCTGGGCCTGGACTTCGGCGCGAGTGATCGTGCCGTCGCCATTGGCGTCGGGGCCGCGCTTGGCATCGCCGGGCGCGGCGATCAACGCGGTGGCGCTCATCGCCAGAGTGGCTGCGGCCGCAGCCAGAGTAAACTTCTTCATCGCGAACAACCTCCTGTTTCGCAGAATGCGTGAAGCCATGCCCGAGGTCGAACGGGAAGGGGGAGGGAAGCGACCGACCCGGACACGGCTTCGGCAAGCCTTCTAGGCCCCCCGTGTCGCGCGACTATGCCGGGGCCAGCCACTTTTGTCGCGATTTGTCGCAAACGTCGCCCGTCGTTCACCGCGGGGAAAGCCAGGCCGCGGCGTCCTGCCTCAGCTCATCACGAAGGCGTTGAGCTTGTTGCCGTCGGGATCGCGGAAATAGCCCGCGTAAAATCCTTCGCCGCGTGGCCCGGGCGCGCCCTCGTCGGTTCCGCCGTTGGCCAGCGCGATGTCGTAGAGCCGCTGGACCTGCGCCTCGTCCTTCGCCTCGAATGCGACCATCACGCCGTTTCCGACACTCGCCGCGTTGCCGTCGAACGGTTTCGTCGCGGCGATACCTGCACCTCCGCCCGGCTTGGCCCAGGCGATGAAGTTTTCGAACTCCATCATTCGCGGGGTATCCAGCTCAGCGGCGATCGCGTCGTAGAATTTCGCCGCGCGGGCGATGTCGTTGGTGCCGACGGTAACATAACCAATCATGTTCCTGCTCCCTTCCCCTGAGTCGATTGGAACATTAAAGGAACATTCGTGGCCTCACAAGGGGGCGCAGGCGCCGTCCAGCCAAGCTCGCTCTTCGCCCGAGAGCCGCGGGCCCAGTTTGGCCAGCACCTCGGCATGATAGCCGTTCCACCACGCGGTCTCCTCCGCGGTCAGGAGCGCGGTATCGACCAGCGCGCGGTCGATCGGGGCGAAAGTCAGTGTCTCGAAGCCCAAGAACGGACCTTCCGCGCCAGCAATCTCGCGCGGCTCCACGAGCACCAGGTTCTCGATTCGGATGCCGTACTCGCCCGACTTGTAGTAGCCCGGCTCGTTGGACAGGATCATCCCGGCGAGCAGTTCCTGCTCGGTCCCGGCCTGACCCCCGCCCGACTTGGCGATCCGCTGTGGACCTTCGTGAACCGATAGGAAACTGCCCACCCCGTGGCCGGTGCCGTGCGCGTAATCAAGACCGGCGGCCCACAAGAACTGGCGCGCGAAGCCGTCGAGTTGGCTGCCGACCGTCCCTTGCGGGAATACCGCCCGCGCCAGCGCGATGTGGCCCTTGAGCACGCGGGTGAAGCGGTCGCGGACCTCGGCGGGAGGCTGACCCGGACCGATCCACACAGTCCGCGTCACGTCGGTGGTGCCGTCGAGGTACTGCCCGCCGGAATCGACCAGGTAGACGCTGTTGGGCTCGATCCGCCGGTTCGATTCCTCACTGACTCGGTAGTGTGGAATGGCCGCGTTCGGTCCCGCGCCGCTGATGGTATCGAACGACAGGTCCTTAAGCACTCCGGTCTCGTCGCGGCGCGCGCGGAGCTGTGCGGCGGCGGACAGCTCGGTTTCGGTGCCCGCAGGCGCGGCCTCGGCCAGCCACTTGAGAAACTTGCTGAGCGCAGCCCCGTCGCGCGCCTGCGCGGCGCGCTGCCCGGCCTTCTCGGCCTCATTCTTGACCGCCTTGGCTAGCACGCAGGGATCGCGCAGTTCGATGATCGTCGCGTCGGCGGCCTCGAGCGCGGCGAAGATTGCGTGGACCGAACGTTCGGGATCGACCCCGACACGCTTGCCCCCAAGCTCGCCGAGCGCGGGCACGAACGCCTCGCGCGGGTGGGCCCGCACCGCGTTGCCGAGATGCGCGCGGACCTCGGCGGGCAGCTTGGCCTCGGGCATGAACAGGTCGGCAGTGCCGTCGGCGTGGACCAGCGCAAAGCCCAGCGCAACGGGCGTACGCTCGACGTCCGCGCCGCGGATGTTGAAAAGCCAGGCGAGCGAATCGAGCGCGGCGATCACCACTGCGTCGAGCTTCTTCTCGCCCAGCCACTCGGCGATCGCCGCGCGCTTTTCCTGGCTGGATTTGCCCGCATGCTCGGTGGCGTGGACCGTGGCGGGAGCGTCCGAAGGCTCGGGCCGGTCCTGCCAGACCGCATCGATCGGGTTGCGTTCCACAGCGACCAGTTCGCCACCCTTGTCGGCCAGCGCCCTGCGCACCGCGTCGGCCCAGGGCTTGCCGTGTAGCCAGGCATCGTAGCCGATCCGCGCGCCTTCGGGTGCGTGTTCGCCAAGCCACTTGGCAACGCTGGTCTGGGGCACACTCTGGTAGTCCCAGAACCGCCCGTCGACCTGGTCTCGGACTTGCAGGGTGTAGCGCCCATCCACGAACATTGCCGCGCTGTCTTTCAGCACGACCGCGGTTCCCGCCGAGCCGCCGAACCCGGTCAGCCAGGCGAGCCGCTGGGCATAGCCGCCGACGTACTCGCTCATGTGCTCGTCGGAAATCGGGACTACGAAGCCATCGAGGTCTTGCCGCGCCAGTTCCTTGCGCAGCGCATCGAGGCGTGATTCGTGGGTGTGCATCAGCATGAGCGTGGTCCGGGTTGCGGGGTCATGCGGGGCATCATAGGGCCGCCGGATGACTCTTGCCACACCTCCCGTCGCCGCCAAGAAGCCTTCCACCGTCACCTACCACGGCGTCGAGCTGACCGACGACTATGCCTGGCTGCGCGACCCCGGCTATCCCGAGGTCGCGGACACCGAAATCCTCGCCCACCTTGCCGCCGAGAACGCCTGGTTCGAAGCGCGGATGGCGCCGCACCAGCCTCTGGTCGAGACACTGCTCAAGGAAATGCGCGGGCGGATAAAGGAGGCGGACAAGTCGGTCCCGCAGAGGGACGGCGACTGGCTCTACTGGATCGAGTTCGAGGACGGCGCCGAATACAAGAAGTGGTGGCGCAGGCCGGTCTCAGGCGGCGAGGACGAGTTGATTCTCGATGAAGTCGCATTGGCCGAAGGCCATGAGTATTTCCGGCTCGGCGCGATCAGCGTCTCCAACGACGGCAAGCTTCTCGCCTGGTCGGTCGACGACAATGGCTCCGAACGCTTCACCGCCAGAATCAAGGTCATCGCCACCGGCGAAGTGCTGGCCGACGAGATCCCCGGTACGCTCTCCGGGCTGGTGTGGGTCGCGAACGACACCGGCCTGGTCTATTCGCTTGCCAACGAACAGTGGCGGACTGACAACGCCCGGCTTCACTGGCTGGGCCAGCCGCTGTCCGACGACATCGAACTGTTTCACGAGGACGACGAGGGCTTTCGCGTCGGATCGTCGCTTTCGGCCAACCAGAAGTGGTTGATCGTGGGGACCAGCGACCATGAGACCAGCGAGGTCCGACTGGTCCCAGCCGCCGATCCGCTCGCAACGCCGATCCTCGTCCGCCCGCGTCAGACCGGCGTCGAGTACGACATCGACGAGCGCAACGGCGTATTGTTCGTCCACACCAACGACACCCATGAGAACTTCCGCCTGGCCACCGCGCCACTCGACAACCCGGGCGAGTGGACCACGCTGGTCGAGGGCACCGACGACTTCTATCTCACCGGCTTCGATCTGTTTCGCGATTTCTACGTGACCGAGGGCCGGGTTCGCGGGCTCGATACGATCGAAGTGCGCTACTACGACGACCCGGCGAGGATCGAGCCGATCGTGTTTCCGGAAGCGAGCTTTTCGGCCGGGCTGGGCGACAATCCCGAGTGGGCGATGGACACGCTGCGGCTGAGCTACGAGAGCATGGTCAGCCCGGCGACGGTGTTCGACTACAGCGTCACCACGCGGACGATGGAGGTGCTGAAAGTCCAGGAAATCCCGTCGGGCTACGACACCTCGCTCTACGTCACCGAACGCCTCGAAATCCCTGCTCACGACGGCACCGCGATCCCGGTCAGCGTCGTCTACCGCCGCGACCGCCAACGCGGCGGCCCACTTCATCTGTATGGCTACGGCGCCTACGGCATCAGCATCGACCCCGGCTTCTCGACCACCCGGCTTTCGCTGGTGGATCGCGGCTTCGCCTATGCCATCGCCCATATCCGCGGCGGCGACGATTTGGGGCGGGCGTGGTACAAGGCGGGGAAGCTCGAGCGCCGCGCCAACACCTTCACCGATTTCGTCGATGCTGCCCATGGCCTGATCTCGCGCGGTTTCACCCAAGCTGGCAGCATCAGCATCTCGGGCGGATCGGCCGGGGGGGAGCTGGTCGGCGCCGTCCTCAACAGCGATCCGGCACTGTGGGGCGCGGCGGTGGCGCATGTGCCGTTCGTCGATGTCTTGGCGACGATGCTCGATGCCTCGCTGCCGCTGACCCCCGGCGAGTGGCCGGAATGGGGCAACCCCATAGAGGATCGGGCCGCTTTCGACCTGATCCGCGGCTACAGCCCCTACGACAACGTGCGCGTGCAGGACTATCCGCCGCTGCTGGTCACCGCCGGCCTCAACGACCCGCGAGTGACCTATTGGGAACCGGCCAAGTGGGTCGCCCGGCTGCGCGAACTGAAGACCGACGCCAACGAGCTGCTGCTCAAGACCAACATGGGCGCGGGCCACGGCGGCAAATCGGGGCGGTTCGAGAGCTTGCGCGAGACCGCCGAGGAGTTCGCGTTCATCCTGTGGCAGTTGGGAGTCGCGGCGTGAGCGACCGTCACGCGATGACCTTCACCGCCGGCCCGGCGCACATCGACGAACTGGGCCACGTCAACAACACCGTCTGGGTGCAGTGGATTCAGGAGATCGCGACCGCGCACTGGCATGCGGTCGCCGCGCCCGCGCATGTCGCGGCGCACGTCTGGGTCGTGACCCGCCATGAGATCGACTATCGTGGCAACATCGGCCTGGGCGAGAGCGTGATCGCCGAAACTTTCATTCCCGGCCCGCCGCGCGGAGCGCAGTTCGATCGGTGCGTGGTGTTCCGTGATCGCGTCGGCAAGACGATCGTCTCGGCGCGAAGCACATGGGCGCTGCTCGACCGCGCCAGCGGGCGGCTGTGCCGCGTCCGCCCCGAGATCGCGGCGTCGTTCTAAGCTGCCTGACGGGCGCTCCGGCGGCGGTCAGCCACGCGCCGATCGCCGCCCGCGAACAGCGTGACCTTTTCGCTGCACGTCCGGTTACGCCCGGCGTGTTTTGCTTCGTAGAGCAGGCGGTCCGCCCGCGCGTAGAGTTCGGCATAGGGCGTCGCCAGCATCGATCCGCGCTGCATCTCGACCAAGCCCATGCTCGCCGTGACCGGCGCGGGTAGCCCCGGAATCGTCGCGGCGACACGGCCGGGGATCGCCTGGCGGCGTGCTTCGGCACGTGCCGTGGCATTGCGACCGCGCAGCAACAGCAGGAATTCCTCTCCGCCCAACCGCCACGCGACGAGGTCCGGATCGTCGCTGAGCGCGGCCGCCGCTGCTGCAAGGACGCAATCGCCCGCGGCATGGCCCATCGCATCGTTGACCGCCTTGAAGTGATCGAGATCGACCACCGCGAGCGTGTCGAACCCGGCGTTTCGGAACGCGGCGAAGCGGTCCTCGATCCCGTGGCGGTTGAAGAGTCCGGTAAGCGGATCGCGCTCGATCGCCGCCTCGAGCTCTTGGGCTCGGGCGTTGGCGCGATCCCGTTCGCCGCGCAACACGATGAACCTATCCGCCACACCCAGCATCGTTATCACCACCTCGAGCGCCATCGCCAGATAGATGGCCTGGTCTGCCGCCATCGGGAGCGAATAGAGGCCGATTCCGCGAAACAGCCGGTCGAAGCCGCAAGCGAGGATCGGCGTCCAGGCGGCCATCTGAAACCGCGCCGCGCGGCTGCCGCTGCGCACTGCCAGGATCATGGTCGTCCCGAAGACGAGCGTCGTCGGCAGAAAGCTCAGGTGGTAGGTCTGCCCGCCCAGCGCTCCCAGTCCGGGCGGCTGTAGCGCCAGCGTGCATGAAACCAGAAGCACCCACCAGCCCGATAGCCGCAACAACAGGCGCATCCGCGGCGAGAGCGCGTCCGGTTCGAGGAACTCGGCCGAGAAGAACGCAGCCGCAGCGACCGCGACCGCGAACGCCAGCGGCGACAGCACCGCGAGTTGTACCGGCGTGAGCCCGAACAACGTCACCGCCAGGCCCGACGCCATCACGGTTTGGGTCAGCATGCCGGTGGTCATTCCCGCGTGCCACAGCAGGAATCGCTCGCGCAGCGCGGTATAGAACGCAAGGTCGAAGATCACGGGCGCGCAGAGCAATCCGGCGAGCATCGCCAGCAGCACCATCGCGCGATAGCCCCAAGGTTCGCCCGGCGCGTCGCTCGCGTCCAGCCGGGTGCCGGACAAGGTGTGGATGCTCCAGGTATGATCGATCCGAACCATGATCGACTTGGTCTGAGGACTTACCGCGGGAAGGTTCACCGCCATGCGTGGGCCGTTTTCGAGCGCCGTGAAGTCGTCGAGGTGGAGCTCCCGCGACCATTGCACGCCGCGATCGCCGTAAGCGCTGACCGTTGCCCGGTCGAACCGGCCGATCGTCAGGATCAGCTTGCGCGGCGGCGCATCCCGCCACGATGCCGCATCGAAACGCAGCCAGGCCACGCGCGCGGTCGGTCTCCAGTGCGTCGCTCCGCAAGACCACTCGCGCGGCAGCGCTCCGGGGTCGGCGAAGCCGTGGCAGACCGGGCGGATGGGCGCAGCCGTCGCGGGCGCGGCATGCGCCAGCATCACGACCGCCAGCGCCAACGCCAACGTGGTGATCCTGCCGAGTAAGCCGATGAGCCCCATCGCGCCGCTTTACCCGACAGGCGTTTTGAACGGGTTAAGCCCGGATAGGGAATAGGCTCAGCCGAGCACCTCCGCCACCGGCACGAACGCGTAGCCGAGCTCCTCGGCCACCGCCTGGTAGGTCAGCTTGCCGTCGTGCACGTTGAGCCCGGCGGCGAGGTGCGGGTTGCGGCGCATCGCCTCGCGCCAGCCCAGTTCGGCGATCTTCAGTGCGTGCGGCAGGGTCACGTTGTTGAGCGCATAAGTGCTGGTCCGCGCCACCGCGCCGGGCATGTTGGCGACGCAATAATGCACGACCCCGTCGACGATGTAGGTCGGGTCCTGGTGGGTGGTCGCGTGGCTGGTCTCGAAGCAGCCGCCCTGGTCGATCGCGACGTCGACCAGCACCGCCCCCGGCTTCATGCATTTGAGCATGTCGCGGGTCACCAGCTTGGGCGCCGCCGCGCCGGGGACGAGCACCGCGCCGATCACCAGTTCGGCCTCGCAGATCATCTGCTGGATGTTGGCGCGGTTGGAAAAACGGGTCTTGGCGCGGCTTTCGAAATGCGTGCCGAGGCGTTCGAGCACTTCGGGATCGCGATCGAGAATGGTCACGTCCGCCCCCAGCCCGACCGCCATCTGTGCCGCATTGAAGCCGACTACGCCCCCGCCGATCACCAGCACCCGCCCCGGCAGCACCCCCGGCACCCCGCCCAGCAGAACGCCCCTGCCCCCATGTGCCTTCTCCAGCGCGGTCGCGCCGGCCTGGATGCTCATCCGCCCGGCGACCTGGCTCATCGGCTTGAGCAACGGCAAGCTCCCGCCCGGCCCGGTGACCGTCTCATAGGCGATCGCAGTGACCCCCGATTTGACCAGCGCCGCGGTCTGCTCGGGATCGGGCGCGAGGTGGAGGTAGGTATAGAGAATTTGCCCGCGCCGCAGCATCGCGCATTCGACGGGCTGCGGCTCCTTGACCTTGACGATCATCTCCGCGCCGTCGAACACCGTCCTGGCATCGGGCTGGATCACCGCCCCCGCCGCGACATAGTCTTCGTCCGAAGCGCCGATCCCCAGCCCCGCGCCGGTTTCGACCCACACTTCGTGGCCGTTGACCACCAGCTCGCGCGCGCTTTCAGGCGTCAGCCCGACGCGGTATTCGTGGTTCTTGATCTCGCCGACGGTTCCAACGCGCATGGGAAGTCTCCTTTGCCAGGGTCGTTACAGTTGCAACCGGTTGGGCGCAACCGAACCCGCAAACTGCCGAGCCCGTGGACCACTTGGACCACTTGGACCACTGTCCAAGGGAAAAATTTCCAGCCTTCCACACGTGCGAGCCGGCGGCCACCGCGCCACCCCGAACGGAGCGCGACGGGGCGGCGACCGAGCGGCGCTGAAACGAACCGGGGCGAGCGGCTTTGATCATCGCGCCGACTAAGCCACACCCCGCCCCAAGTAAGAAAGGCGTTTCGCGCGATGCGAAAGGGCCGCCCGGTCACCCGGACGGCCCTCACTCCTCTCCCGAAGGAACCTTGCCTAGAAGTCGAAGCCGACGCGCCCGTAGAGGAACCGGCCGTTGAAGCCGAACGGCGAGAAGATCGAATAGCCGTTGTACTGGTTGTTCTGCGGATAGAACCCGCCGCCTGCAGCCGCCGGGCGGGGGCCGAAAGGCAGGCGATCGGGGTAGACGTCGAAGGCGTTGTCCGCGCCGACCGCGAGGTGGATCCGCTCGCTGACGTCGAAGCGGACCTCGATGTCGGTGATCCACTTGGGGCTGAGCTTGATGTCGTCGGGGCCGAGCGCGGTCAGGCTAAGTTGATTGGGCGCGAGCGGGGCGATCGAGCCAGGTGACAGCACCTTGCCATAGCGCGTACCGCGCACGGTGAACCCGAACGCGCCGATGTCGCCGTCGGCGCTGAGCACGATCTTGTCGCGCGGCTGACCCTTGGTGAAGCGCAAACTTTCGGTGCGGCCGAACAGCACCAGCCCGGGGATTGCCGACAGCCCGGCAAGGCTGTTGCGGTATTTGAGGATCTTCTGGTCGTTGTAGTTGTAGGCCGCAGTCAGGTTGAACTTGCCGAAATCGACCGGGACCCGCCAGTTGAGCACCGCATCGACGCCCTGGGTGCGGGTATCGAGCCCGTTGACGAAGAACCGCGCCGCGCCGAGCGAAGGATAGCCCGCGGCGGCGAGCAGCGCGCCGACCGCAGCATTCTGCGCGCTCGTGCCGCTGCCCGAGGCGCCGAGGTTCTCGGTCAGCACGATGCGGTTGCGGATGCGGATGTTGTAGTAATCGACCGTCAAAGTCAGCCCCGAGAGGGGGTTGGCCGTGAACCCTGCGCTGAGGTTGAGGCTCTTTTCGGCCTTCAGATCCTTGGACCCCAGTGCCCTCGCCACCGGGTTGGAGACCGGGACCGTGAGGATGTCGATCGGAATGCCCGAGATGAAGTTGGTCGAGGTGGTGGTGAACACCTGCTGGTGAAGCGATGGCGCCCGGAACCCGTTGGAGACCGAACCGCGCAGCGCGAACCCATCGACGACCTCGAAGCGCGCGGCAAGCTTGCCGGTCACGGTGTTGCCGAAGTCCGAATAATGCTCGAAGCGGGCCGCCGCAGTCAGCGAAAGACCATCGAACGGATCGGTGTCGACCTCGGCATAGCCCGCGAAGTTATGCCGGACGGCATCAGTCCGGGCGTTGGCCGGGAGCCCGGCGAAGCCTTGCGCGCCCGCGCCGCCGTTACGGCCCGGAAAGTCGCAAGTGGTCGCCGCGATCGACCCGTAGCGTCCGCCGAGCGCGGTGCAGTTGGCCAACGTGGTGTTGGGGACCGCCGCGCGGAAGAACGGCCCGAGCGCGTAGGATTGGAAGTCGCCCGGCCGAATCTGGTAGCGCTCGTTGCGATACTCGCCGCCGAACGACACGGTCAGCGGCTTGGCGAAGCCCAGTTCGTAGTCGCGGCTGAGGTCGAGGTTGAGCAAGCCTTGGGTGTACCTGAGCCCGCCGGCGTCGAACTTGCCCTGCGTGGCCGCGCCGAATGAAGCGTTGACCGAGTTCTGGGTCACGTAGTCGAACTGGTTGCTGCCGATCCCGACCGACAGGTCGCTGCGAAAGCCCATGATTTCGCCGCGGATCCCCGCGGTATAGGCATAGTCGGTCAGGTCGGACTTGATCAGCGGCAGGAACCCGTCGGGGGTCAGCAGCGGGCGCCCGACGGCGGGGGGCGGCTGGTTGGGCGCGAGTTGCGAGTAATCGACGTTGTTGGCGTTCGACTGCTGGCGATAGTTGGCGGCGCTCACCGAATCGCGCTGGTTGAAACTGGCGAACGCGTAGAGTTCGAACACGTCGCCCAAGGGAATTGCGGAATTTAGAAACAGGGTGAAGTCGTCGGCCTCGGGATCGCCGAAACGGAACTCGCGGCGATCGAAGGTCAGTTCGCGCGGATCGAAGGTCGTGCCGCTGGGGCGCACGTAGTTGGGGCGAAGGTCGAACCCGGTGCGGTTGGTCCGGTCACGGTGGCGATACTCGGCGGTCAGGTTGAGATAGCCCCCCTCGCCGAAGATCGGCAGGCCGACGTTGCTCGCGAAAGTATAGGTCTCGCCATCGCGGACCTTGAGTTCACCGCCGGTGTTGGCGGCGAGATAACGCCCGTCGGTCGGATCGAAGAACGGCTGCCCCGCAGCGTTGGTCTGCAATCCGGTCACACGCAGCACATCGTCGAGCGTGGTCACGTACTTGCCGTAGCTCACAACCGCCTTGCCCCCGCTGTCGGCGGTCTTGAGGCGGATGTTGATCACCCCGGCGATCGCGTCGGAGCCGTATTGCGACGAGGCGCCGTCGCGCAGCACTTCGATCCGCTCGATCGCCAGCGCGGGGATCGAGTTCATGTCGACCGCCGCCGAACCGCGCCCGACGGTGCCGTTGATGTTGAGCAACGCCGCGGTGTGGCGGCGCTTGCCGTTGACCAGCACCAGCGTCTGATCGGGGGCGAGGCCGCGCAGCGTGGCCGGGCGCAGCGCGTCCGAGCCGTCCGAGATCGCGGGCTGGGGGAAGTTGAAGCTGGGGACCAGCTTGTTGAGGATCTTGTTGGTTTCGACCTGGCCGCCCTCGGTCAGGGTCTCGCCCGAAAGGACGTCGACCGGCACGGGTGAATTGGCGACGGTCCGCGTGGTCGATCGCGAGCCGGTGACGATGATCGCGCTTTCGGGCGGCGCGGTCTCTTCCGCGGCCTGGGCGCTGGTGTCCTGGGCCTGCGCCGGGCTGACGCCAAGCGAGAGGGCGATCGCTCCGATGGCTCCACCGGTGCTGAGAATGTTGCGCAGATTCATGGCTTTGGGCTCCCCTGTTGCACCCACGCTGCGACCTGCGCCCGCTTTCGGCAAGTGCGTCCTGCTGCAACGCAGCGGATTGTCATCGAGGCGTGACATGCGCGCAACGCTCGCCTTGTCCACGATCCATGGCTAAGCGGCACCCATGCACTGGGACATGGCCGCGCTTTCGCCCGCGGATCGCTATCGCCTGATCGTCAACACCGTCACCCCGCGACCGATCGCGTGGGTGGTGACGCAAGCGCCCGACGGCACGCGCAACTGCGCGCCGCATTCGTTCTTCAACGCGCTGTCCGACGATCCGCCGCTGGTCGTGCTCGGGCTGATGGCGCACCACGCGCGCGGAGGCGACAAGGACACCGCGCGTCTGATCCGCGCCACCGGCGAGTTCACCATCGCGCTGGTCGGCGAGGCCGACGCCGCGGCGATGAACCTGACCGCCGCCGATGCCCCGCCGGGCGAGGACGAGATCGCCTACTCCGGGATCGCCACTACGCCCGCGCTCCATGTCGTCCCCCCGCTGATCGCCAGCGCCCCGGTCAGCTTCGAGTGCCGGACGTTCCAGATCATCGACGCCAGCCCGCGCAGCACCGTGGTGCTGGGTGAAATCCTGGCGATCCACATCGCCGATGAGTTCCTGGGCGGCGACCCTGCAAGGCCGCGGATCGATACGCAGGCGATGAAGTTGTTGGGCCGCCAGCATGGCAGCGGGCACTACGTGCGCAATTCGGACAGCTTCGAGATGAAGCGCGTCGGCTGGCCGCTTCCGGACAAGTAAGCCCTCAATCCAATTCCGAGTTTGCCCCTACCGCCCCTCGCGCTGGGGCTGGACGATGATCCGGTCGCGTGCGGCGCTCACGTCCCCGCTTTCGATCTGGAGCTTGAGCCGCTCCTTGTCGCGGGCCCGGTACATCGTTTCCGCGCGATCGATCGCTTCCTCGCTCGCGCCGAGTTCCTCGAGCGCCAGGCGGCCCATCCGCACCGCGCTTTCGTAGACCTCTCGGACCACGAATTTGACCGGGGTCGGCTTGAGCAGGATCACCGAGCGGCGATCGTAGGCGCGCGCAAAGAGCGCGGCATTGGGGAACGCGGTGTGGACCGCCTCGACGATGTCGGGGGTCAGTTGCTCGCCATCGATGCAGAAGCAGATCAGTTCGGCCTCGGCCGCGCCCGCCTGGCGCAGCAGGTCGAGCCGGGTGCCGTCGCCGAAATAGACCTTGGCGCCGAAATGGCCGGCGACGTCGATCATTTCGACGTCGCTGTCGATCAGGGTCACCGGAATGTCCGCGGCGATCAGGATCTGCGCCACCGTCTGCCCGAATCGTCCGTAGCCGACGATCAACGCGTTGGCGCCATCGTGCTTGGGCTCCTCTCGCGTCTCGCGGATCGTCGGCGCCTCGCGCAGCTTGGCCGTCGCCATCATCAGGAACGGAGTGCTGGCCATCGACAGGGTGACGATCGCGCCGAACTGGCTCGCCGCCTCGCCGCTGATCAGGAGCGCGCTCTGCGCCTGTGCGAACAGGACGAAGCCGAACTCGCCGCCCTGGCTGAGCAGCAGCCCCAGCGCCAGCGCGCCGCGCCACGTCATCCGGAAGGCCAGCGCGATGGAAAAGACGATCCCGGCCTTGATCGCGATCAGCGCGAGCGCCATCGTCACGACGAACAGCGGGCTGCGCGCAATCGCGGGGAGATCGAGCATCATCCCCACCGCGAGGAAGAACAGCCCGAGCAGGATCGATCGGAACGGCTCGACATCAGCCTCGAGCTCGTGGCGATAGGGCGAATCGGCGAGCATCACCCCGGCGACGAACGCGCCGAGCGCGGTCGACAGCCCCAGCGCCTCCATCAACGCGGCGCTGGCGACGACGGTGAACAGCGCCGCGACGACGAACATCTCGCGCTCGCCGAGATTGCCGATCAGCCCGAACAGCGGACGGATCACGAAGCGGCCGGCCGCGACCAGCCCGACGATAGCGGCGACGGTGTAGAGCCCAAGCAACCACCCGGGCGGCCCGCCGGCGTCGGCGGGATTGCGGCTCATCGCCGCGATCACCGTGATCAGCGGGATGATCGAGAGGTCCTGGAACAGGAGGATCGCGAAAGCGCGCTCGCCAAACGGGGTGCGCAGGCGCCCGGCGGATTGGAGCAGTGGCAGCACCTGCGCGGTCGACGACAGCGCCAGCGGCAGCCCCAGCGCGAGCGCGGCGGCCCAGCTGAACCGCGTCGCCAGCCCGATCACCAGGGCCAGCGCCAGCCCGCTCAGCAAGACCTGGCTGGTGCCGAACAGGAAGATCGAATGCCGCAAGCGCCACAGCCGCGCGGGCGCCAGCTCGAGCCCGACCACGAACAGCAGCAGGGTGATCCCCAGCTCGGCGATCCCGATCTTGCCCTCGGCGTCGCCGACCAGCCCGAGCACATGTGGACCCATGACGGCGCCCGCGACGAGGTAGCCCAGTGTGGCGCCGAGGCCGAGCCGCCGGAACAGCAGCACGAACGCCAACGCCGAGCCGAGCAGGAGGAACCCGTCGCGCAGAAGCGAGGTGGCGGTGGGGGCGTCGGGCATTGTGGAAAGGGTTAGCCCGTCGGGGACCCGATTCCTACCTCGGATGAAGGCGTCCCCCCCGCAGCGCCGCCTCCAGCGTCCGGCGGATGTACCGCGGGTTGGTCATCTGGTGTCTTCTTCAAAATCCGCGCGCCACCCTCACAGCGGCGAGCCATCCTTGTCCCGGTAGATCTCGCGCCGCCCGACGTGGTTCGACGGGCCGACGAAGCCGTCCGCCTCCATGCGCTCGATCCATTTCGCCGCGGTGTTGTAGCCCACGCCCATCTGGCGCTGGATCCAGCTCGCGCTGGCTTTCTGGCTTTCGAACACGATCTGGCAGACCTGGCGATACTTGCGTTCCTCGGGGGCGTCGCTGGCGGTGGCGTCGAGATCGTCGAAGCCAAACCCACCGTCCTCGGGCTCTTCGGTGACCGAATCGACGTAGGCCGGCGAACCCTGGCCGCGCCAGTGATCGGCGACGCTTTCGACTTCCTCATCGCTCACGAACGGACCATGGACGCGCATCACCGGGGCCGTGTTGGGCTTGTAGAGCATGTCGCCCTTGCCCAGCAGCTGCTCGGCACCCTGCTCGCCCAGGATCGTGCGGCTGTCGATCCGGCTGGTCACGGCAAAGCTGATCCGGGTCGGGAGGTTGGCTTTGATCACCCCGGTGATGACGTCGACCGACGGACGCTGGGTGGCCATGATCAGGTGGATGCCCGCGGCACGGCTCTTCTGGCTGAGCCGCTGAATCAGCACCTCGATCTCCTTGCCGATCGTGACCATCAGGTCGGCGAGTTCGTCGACGATCACCACGATCTGGGGCAGCGGCTGGTAATCGAGCTGCTGTTCCTCGAACAGTTCCTCGCCGCTATCGGGATCGAACCCGATCTGGATGCGGCGGCCCAGCGGCTTGCCCTTGGCAGCGGCGGTCCTGACCTTGTCGTTGAAGCCGGAAAGATTGCGCACGCCGATGCTGCTCATCTGGCGATAGCGCCGCTCCATCTCCTCGACCGCCCATTTGAGCGCGCGGACCGACTTGGCCGGTTCGGTCACCACCGGGCTGAGCAGGTGCGGGATGTCGTCGTAGCTCTTGAGCTCGAGCACCTTGGGATCGATCAGGATCAGTCGCAGCTCGTCGGGCGTGAGGCGATAGAGCAGCGACAGCAGGATCGTGTTGAGCCCGACCGACTTGCCCGAACCGGTGGTCCCGGCGACGAGCAGGTGGGGCATCGCCGCAAGATCGGCGACGATCGGCTCTCCCGAGATATCCTTGCCGAGGATGATCGGGAGAAGCGCCTTCGAGGTGACGAACGCGTCGCAGGCGGCGAGCTCCTTGAACGCGACCATCTGGCGGTCGGCGTTGGGCAGCTCGATCCCCATCACCGTACGCCCGGGGATCGACGAGACGCGCGCGCTGATCGCGCTCATGTTGCGGGCGATGTCCTCGGCCAGCCCGATCACCCGGCTGGCCTTCACGCCGGGCGCGGGTTCGAGTTCGTACATCGTCACCACCGGGCCGGTGCGGACCGCGGCGATCTCGCCCTTGACGTTGAAATCGTCGAGCACGGTTTCGAGCAAGCGGGCGTTGCGCTCCAGCGCCAGCTTGTCGAGCTTGTTGGGTGGCTGCGGCGGGGGGTCGGCGAGGAGGTCGAGGCTGGGCAGCTCGAACGCCGCGAACAGGTCGGTCTGGCGGCTTTTGGCGGTAAGCTGGGCCTGCTTGGGCGGGGCGCGGGTATCGGCGATCTCGGGCGGCTTGCGTTCGGGCAGCGCGGGCGCGTCCTCGGCCGCCGCGCGCCGCGCTGCCTTGCGCTCGCGGCGCGGCGAAAGTGCGGGGGCGCCGCCGGGATCGCGGTGCGGGCGGCGGAAGAACGCGGGCATCCGCAGCAGCGCGCGCCATTCGAGTTGCAGCACGCGGCCCGCCAGCAGCGCGCCACCGGCCAGCGTCGCCAGCGCCAGGCCGAACGTGGTCCAGCCCCGCGCCGCCGGGGGAAGCAGCGCGGCAAATGCGGCGATCGCCTTCGCCCCGAGCAAGCCCGCGACCCCGCCGAGCGAGGCCGGAAGCGAGCCGCCCGGCGTATCGAAGACCAGCGCCAGCACCGTGCCGAGCAGCGCCATCGCCAGCAGCAGCATCCCGAACAGACGCCACCAGCGCGGGCTGGGCAGCGCCTCGTCGCCATCCGCGGCGTCTGACAACGCCCACAGCTGGCGCGCCTCGAGATAGATCAGCGGCAGCACCAGCAGCGAAGGCAGCCCGAACGCGAACAGCATCCGCTCGGCCGCCCAGGCGCCGGGCGCGCCCATCCAGTTGGCAACCTCGCCGCCGGCAGCGGTGCTGATCGAGGGATCGGTCTGGTGGTAGCTGGCCAACGCCAGCCCGAGGAACAACATCAGCCCGAACAGCGCGCAGGCGCCGCCGAGTTCGCCCGCGCGCAGTGCCGAACGGCGCAGCGCCGCGCGCCAGTTGGAAGGCGTGCCGCGCCCTGTCGCGATGATCGCACGTGAAGCCATGACCATCCCCTTGTCAGGCCGCATCATGCGCGCAGGCGTGACTCCTCGTCAAGAATCCATGCGAATCCAATGGTCCGATCCTTCCCGGCACAGGAGCGGGAGCGCCCGAAGGGTGGTCGAGTGGCTAGCGCCCTTTTGCCGCGTTAGCTGGGACTGCCCGCCGCTCCGTCCGCCCTGCGGGCTGCCACCTCCCCGTCCCGGGAGAGGATCAATCAGCCCAGATCCACGTCGTAGACCGGAACCTCGCCGATTCCCTTGAGCGTTACCGGGCGCGGCGGGTGGTAGCGACAGGAGTCCTTCGTAGCGTCGTATGTCGCCTGGCTGACCGTGATCCCGTTGGGCGGGGCCGCACCTTCGAGGCGGCTCGCGACGTTGATCGCGTCACCCCAGTAATCGTAGAGCATCTTCTTGCCCGCGATCACCCCGCCGACCACCGGTCCGGTGTTGATCCCGATGTGGAGCTTGAAATCGAGCCCGAACTCGCGGCTTATGTCCCGCGTCGCGCCGATCAGATAGCACGCGAAATCGACCACCGCCTTGGCCGGCTTGGGCGTGGGCACGATCGCGCCCGCGACCGCCATATAGGCATCGCCGATGGTCTTGACCTTCTCGATCCCGAACAGGTCGCAGCCCGCGTCGGCCTTGTGAAAATAGGCGTTGAGCAGGGTCACCACCTGGCCCGCGTCCATCGCCTGGCTCATCCGGGTGAAGCCGACGATGTCGACGAACACGATCGTTACTTCCGGGAACGCGTCGGCCACCGCCTCGCCCGATTGCAGACGCTGGGCGATGCTTTGCGGCAGCACGTTGTAGAGCAACGCGTCGGACTTGCGCTTTTCGGCATCTAGCCGCGTGCCGGCCTCGAACAGCGCCCGCGCCTTGTCGTCGCTGGCCCAGTTGATGTAGCCGACCAGGCAGGCGAACGGGGCGTAAAACGCGGTCGTGTATGCGACGACGTTCGAGGGGTAGCCGATCGAAACCAGCAGCGCGAGGACCATGGCCACCGTGATCGTGGTCCAGATCAGGAACTGGCGAACCGACGCGGCGAAGGCCAGGCTGGCGAAGCTCAGCAACAGCATCTGGTTGTAGCATAGCACGCCGTAGAACGGCCATCCGGTCACCCCGGTGCTGTGCAGGGTGTAGATGTAATAGAGATGGAGCGGCTCCATCAGCGCGAAGAAGCCGATCTCGACCCAGCGATTGGCGGCATAGCCGGGGCGGCCGACGTACCACGCGTAAAACGCTAGCAGCGGAGCCATCGCCACGGTCGAGAGCAGCACCGCGAAGGTTGCCGCCAGCGACAAGTAGAGCGGCGCGAGGATGACGTAGACAGACAGCATCGCCGCGCCGATGAACATCAACGCGCGGATGAACTTGGTTTGCCGCTGGCGCAGCTCGAGCCGATAGCGCTGCTCGTCGCGGGAGTCCGCGAAGCGCTGGAACAGCAGGCGGGCGAGTGATGCCATGGCGTCCCCAATCCAAGGCGCGGACCGGCCACGCTGGCTCCAGCAAAGCGGCTGGGCCGCGTCTGGCCAGTGCGCTGTATCACAGCGCACGTGCTTTTCTATCCGGCGGGGCTCGCCTCGACTACAATGCGCTCAACCGCGCCACGGTTCGAGCACGCAGCCCCAGCCTTCGTGGTAGGTCGCGGTCGCGCCGCCGAGCAGCGGAAAGCGCGCGGTGACCGAGCGCGCCTTGCGGTCCTCGCTGAGCGAGACGAGCTCCATGCCGGGCTCGAAGTCCTTGGCGCAGTCCTTCAGCGTACGCCCCCCGGCATAGCGGCACGAACAGCCGACATGCGCGCCATAGGCTGCGCCGACGCGGGCATAGCCAGTCAGCGGACGCCAGAACGCGGCGAGCAGCGCGGCCAGCGCGACAAGCGCGAGCAGCGCCCACAGGCGACGGCGGCGGTGCGCGCGACGAGGCGTGGGCGCGGCGGGGTTTGCGGTTGCCATGCGGGTCCCGTTGCGACAGGGGCGGGCCGATGGCCCAGGTTCGCGCGTTCCTTATCGTTGTGCTGGCGTTGGTGCCAGCGCTTAACGGCTGCACGCCCGCGACCGCGCCGACGCCTCCGCCGTTGAGCGAGGCGGCGCTGGCGGCGGTAGTCGCGAAGCCCGGCGTGCCGCGCGAGGCGCTGGCCCGGCGGATCGACGATCTATTCACACCGCTGGCCGAGGACGAAACGCGGGCCGTGATCGTCGTGCAGGGCGGCCAGACCGTCGCCGAACGCTACGCTCCTGGCTATCACGAGAACACGCGCTTCATCAGCTGGTCGATGGCCAAGACGATCACCGCCGTGATGATCGGGATGCTGATCGCGGACGGCCGGCTCCAGCTCGATCAGCCCGCGCCGGTCCCCGCCTGGCAGCGTCCTGGTGATCCGCGCGGCGAGATCACGCTGCGCCAGTTGCTCCAGATGCGTTCGGGGCTGCACCACACCGAGGCGGGCAATCCGATCTACGAATCGGGCGAGGTGCGGATGCTGTTTCTCGACGGGCGTGACGACATGGCCGCCTATGCCGAAGCCCAACCGCTCGAGGCCGAGCCGGGACGGCACTGGGAGTATTCCTCGAACACGACGGTGATCCTGGCCGACATCGCCACCCGTGCGTTGACCGCCGGCACCGACCCCGTGCTGCGCCGCCGGGCGATGGCCGACTATTTGCGCAACCGCCTGTTCGAACCGGCCGGAATGACCAGCGCGCTGCCCGAATTCGACCGCTCAGGCACGTTGATCGGCGGCAGCCTGATCCACGCCACCGCGCGCGACTGGGCGAAATTCGGGGAATTTCTGCGCAATGGTGGTGCGGTCAAGGGCGTGCAACTCGTCCCGCGCGCGTGGATAGAGTTCATGACCACCCCCAATCCGCGCAATCCCGGCTACGGCGCGCAAACCTGGCTCAATCGGCCCCAGGCCGCCAATGGCGAGCGCGGGGGAAGCCCGAATTCCCGGGCGCACCCGCCAGCGTCTTCGCCGCACAGGGTCACCTCGGCCAATACGTGGTGATCGCCCCGCGCCAGAAGCTGACCGTGGTCCGGCTGGGCCGCACCGACGAGGACAAGCTCATTCCGGTGCGCGAACGGATCGCGCGGATCGTGGCGCTCTACGCGCGCTAGAACGTAAAGCTGCCCTCGACCACGGTCACGCACGGGCCGCCGAGCCAAGCGGTCTCGCCCTCCAGCCGGCAGGTCAGTGAGCCGCCCCGCGCCGAGGCCTGGTGTGCGCTGAATTCGCTCCGGCCGAGCAGGTCGGCCCACAGCGGTGTGAGGACCGCGTGCGCTGACCCGGTCACGCTGTCCTCGTCCACACCCGCACCCGGCACGAACACCCGGCTGACCACGTCGGCGCCGCTGGCATGGCCCGCGCCGGGGGCGGTGCAGATGAACTGGTGGTCGCCGAGCGCGGCGAGCGCCCCGAAATCGGGGGCAAGCGCGGCGACCTGCGCGGCGCTTTCGTAAAGGAACACGTTGTAGCGATCGGGATTGCGCCAGACCTTTTGCGGCGCCGCGCCGCCGAGCGCGGCAACCGCCTCGGGCCAATTGCCCGGCTCGACCCCGATCGCGGGCAGCGCCAGCGCATAGCCCGCCGCCTCGTGCCGCACCTCCAGCAACCCGGCAAGGCGCGTGCGGAACACCACCCGCTCGCCCCCGTCGCGGCCTAGCAGCACATGACCCGATGCCAGCGTGGCGTGGCCGCACAGGCGGATCTCGACCGCGGGCGTGAACCAGCGCAGCTCCCAGTCGGCGGGACCGGCGTGGTCGCGAACGAGGAACGCGGTTTCGGCGAACAGGTTCTCCGCGCCGATCGCGGCGAGAACCGCATCGTCGGGCCATTCCTCGAGGATCATCACCGCGGCCTGGTTGCCCGCGAAGGCGCGGTCGGCGAAGGCATCGACATGCCAGTAGGGAACGGTCGGCATCAGTCTTTCCCCTCTGTAGCGCCCGCAGCAGCCAGTGCAGTAGGCAGCAATTCTTCGGCGGCGTGGCCCTGCTCGTCGACCAACCCCTCCGGATCGGGATGGATCAGCACCTCGACGCCGGGAAACGATTGCTCGAGCCGTGCCTCGATCTCATCCATTACCCGATGCGCCTGGGCGACCGTCATACGCCCGTCCACCGCGGCGTGGAACTGGACGAAATCGTGATTGCCGCTGGTCCGGGTGCGCAAATCGTGGACCCCGCGCAGCTCAGGATGCTGGGCGAGCACCGCGAGAAACGCCTCGCGCTGCGCCTCGGGCCACTCGCGGTCCATCAACTGCTCGATCGCGGCCTGCGAAGCGTTCCACGCCCCCCACCCCAGCCACACCGCGATGGCTAGCGCGAAGAACGGATCGGCGCCGGAAATGTCGGCATATTGATCGAGCGCGAGCGCTGCGATCACCGCGAGGTTGAGCAGCAGATCGGACTGGTAGTGGACGTGATCGGTGCTGATGGCGATCGAACCGGTGCGCGCGATCACGAACCGCTGATAGGCGATCAGCGCCAGTGTCGCGACCATCGCGATGGCCGAGACGAGGATGCCCTCCTGCGCCGCCTCGGTGCGTCCTCCACCAATCCACTGCTGGATTGCGCGGACTGCTAGCCCAAACGCAGACAGCGAGATTAGCACCACCTGGAACATGGCTGCCAGCGCCTCGGCCTTGCCGTGGCCGAAACGGTGCTCCTCGTCGGCGGGCTGCGCCGCGATCCACACACCCGCCAGCGTCGCCAGGCTGGCGATCAGGTCGAGCGCGGTATCGGCCAGGCTGCCGAGCATCGCGGTCGAGCCCGTGGCCCACACCGCCCACGCCTTCATCCCCAGCAGCAGCAATGCCACGCTGATCGAAGCGAACGCGGCGCGGATGTTGAGTGCGGGGGCGGACATTAAGGATAAAGCAGCGTACTGGACCATGGTGCATTCGCGTTTTCGCGGACGAACCGGCGCCGTTCGTGCAGCCTGTGGTCGCGGTCGACCCAGAACTCGATCGCCGCCGGAATCACCCGATAGCCGGACCAGTGGGGCGGGCGCGGGACGTCGCCGTCAGGATACTGCGCGCGCAACGCCTCGACCCGCGCCAGATAGGTTTCGCGATCCGGCAACGGGCGCGACTGGTCCGAGGCGGCCGAGCCCAATCGCGAGACGGGGTGGCGGCTGGCGAAATAGGCGTCCGCCTCGGCCGCGGTCACTTCCTCGATCCGTCCTTCGACCCGCACCTGGCGGCGCAGCGACTTCCAGTGGAACAGCAGCGCTGCTTGCGGGTTCGCCGCCAGCTCGTGTCCCTTGCGGCTCTCGAAATTGGTGTAGAACACGAAGCCATCAGGACCATGTCCCTTGAGCAGCACCATCCGCACCGAGGGCGCGCCCGCTGGTGTGGCGGTCGCCAAGGCCATGGCGTTGGGATCGTTCAGCTCGCTCGCCCGCGCCTCAGCGAACCAGGCGTCGAACAGCGCGAACGGATCAGTGTGAGGTATCCAGTCAGAGGCGGGATCAACGAGTGACATGGGTTGCTCTGTAACGCGCTCGCCGTAGGCGTCGACCCTGTTGAGTCGATCTGACCTGCACCCCTCGGACCAGGGTCGGCGATGGCGCGGTTGTGTGTTGAACAATCGTCGCGCTGAGTCGCTGCTGGGTGGCCCTCGGCAGGATCGTTGAGCTCCAACTAGCGTGGGAAGGTTACCTTGGTTGCCTGCTTTGAGCGCGTTGCTGTGCGAAACGCCCAAGGAACAGGGAGCTGCAGAGCAAAGCGGGGGCCTTCTTTATGAAGGCGCTAACAGGGCAGCAACATCGCTGCCAGAGGCGATCTGACCCCTGTTTCATAAGGCAAAACAGGGGAAGCCTTTCATCCCGTCTCGCGAATCCCAACTCGCTCAAGTACTTGGCTGATATCAAGCACAATTAACAGGGCACATTTTTCCGAAATCAGAGCCACAACTCTCGACAAACACTTTAATCGTAGCAGTATTAGAATTGTACGTCGGGTATATTTGCAGAATTCATGTACAATTTATTTTGCACCGTGACAATACCGTGCTATGTGGGGGGTCTCCTGAGCTCCGCGAGCGGCGAATGGAGGCATTCCGCTTGTCACTTCGGGCATGTGGGCAGCAAAGATAGCGACCGGACCGACCATTTCATTATGGTCTACCCGATTCTGTCCTGGCTGCTCGACCGACCCGAAGGACAAGCCCGTGACACCCAAAAAGACTAACATCCGCAAGCGGGTTCAATTCGCAAACCCAGTCGAGGGCTCAACCCCGACCGCGGCATTGAACAATCACTTCCAAAGCAACCTGCGTATCAACGTCACCTACCGCGCTCTTGCCCATGTGAAGCCGCCCGCCCGAATCTTGCGCAAGCACAATAAACGACAGATCGCGGCTATTGGCGCATCCATACGCGAGCACGGCTTCGTTAACCCGATCCTGATCAACCACGCCGGCCAGATAGTCAGTGGGTACGGGCGATGGCTGGCAGCTACAGCGCTGGGGATGACCGTGGTTCCGGTGATCGAACTGGAACATCTCAGTCCAGAGCAGCTGCGGCTGTACGCAATCGCGGACAACAAGATCGCCGAACAGTCCGAGTTCGATCTCGATGTGCTCAGGATCGAATTGTCCGAATTGGGAGAACTCGATCTCGACCTCAAGATCGAGCTGTCGGGGTTTGCGACCAGCGAGATCGACGATCTCTTATGCGCTCCTCAGCCGGAAAAGGATGGCCTCTCTGGTCCCCCGAATGAGAGCGAAGTGGCTATCACCAGGCTGGGGGATGTGTGGCTCCTGGGTACGCACCGCCTCATCTGCGGCAACTCCCTCGAAGCGGAGACGTACGTCACGTTAATGGGCGGCGAAAAAGCGGGGATGGTGTTTTCAGATTCCCCGTACAACGAATCAGCGGCTGCCATCTCCAGCAAGGGCAAGCACAAGCACCGCGACTTTGCGATGGCGGCGGGCGAGATGTCCCCCGAGGGGTTCACCACCTTTCTAACGAGGGCATTCCGGCACTGTGCTCAACACAGCATCGACGGCTCAATCCATTTCCAGTGCATGAACTGGAAGCACATGGGCGAGATGCTGGCTGCAGGCAACCAAGCCTACACCGAACTTAAGCAATTGGTCGTGTGGGCCAAGCCCTCGGCATCGATGGGGACCTTTTTCAGATCCCAGCACGAATTGATCTTTGTTTGGAAGAACGGCACCGGTCCGCACATCAACAATTTCGGGCTGGGCGAAACTGGGCGCTACCGTACGAACGTCTGGAATTACAAGGGTAACGCTGGCTTCCACCGGGCTCGCGACGAAGAACTTGCTGCCCATCCCACGGTCAAGCCGTGGATCATGGTTGCCGATGCGATCCGAGATTGTTCGAGGCGCGGTGACATCATCCTCGATCCGTTTGGAGGTTATGGCACCACGTTGATTGCGGCCGAGCGGACCGGGCGCAAGGCGCGGCTGATCGAGCTCGATCCACTCTACTGCGATGCGACGATCAGGCGGTGGAAAGCGCTAAGCGGGAATGAGGCAGTGCTGGAGGCAACCGGCCAGACCTTTGCCGAAATAACCCGCGAGCGAATCCCCGGAGCTCAAGATGGCGATCCAGTTCCTTTGCGAGCCGATGGCGACGATGGTGCCGCCGCGGGGGAGGAGGTCTGATGGCCGCCGCTCGCCCCAAGTCCGCCCGCGGCGGCAACCCGCCGGAACATGCCCGGTTCAAGAAGGGGCAGTCTGGCAATCCCGCCGGTCGCCCGCCCAAAAACCGGGACATCCGCAAGCAGGTCGAAGCGGAACTCGATCAGATGGTTATGATCTCCGAGGGCGGCAAACGCGTCCGCCTGACCAAGCGCGAGATCATCGCCAAGAAACTCGTCAATGACGCCGCCATGGGCGACCCCAAGAGTCTGGCCAACCTGTTGAAGCTGATCGCTGGGCCGAGCCAGCCTGAATACCCGGTGGTGGCGGTCGATCCGGCGGACCTGGCCCGGTTCGCGAAGCGCTATCTGTCCCAAGAACAGCTGCTGGGCAACGACAAATCTGACGCGGAAGTCCCCGCAGCGAGGCACGGTACGAAGTGATCGAACTTCCTGAAAGCTTCTACGACGCCATGATCCGGATCGACTATCCGACCTTTATCGCCCGGGTCATGGCAACTCTCGAGCCGGGCACGACCTATGAGCACAATTGGCATATCGATCTCATCAACGAGCGTTTGCGACGGGTAACTCGAGGCGATTGCCGCCGGCTGATGGTCAACCTACCCCCGCGCAGCATGAAGACGATCCTGGTCAGCGTCGGCTATAGTGCCTGGCGGCTGGGTCATGACCCGGGCTGCCGGATCATGGCGGTGGCGTATAACAAGGATGTGGCGCTGGCGCAGGCGGTACTGTTCAACCGGGTGGTCAGTAGCGCCTGGTTCCGGCGGGTATTTCCAGCGTGCCGCCCTGTCGTACCCAACCGGCAGATGGAGTGGACAAGCTCGACTGGCGGGTACCGCCTCGCCACCTCGATCAATGGCAGCGTGCTGAGCCGAGGCGCTGATCTCATCATTCTCGACGACCCCAACAAGGGGCAGGAGATCTATTCGAAGGTCGCTCGTGACAGGGTGAAGAAGTCTTACGACCACACGGTTTCAACCCGCCTCAACCACCCACGCGCAAGCGCCATCGTCTGCGTGATGCAGCGGCTCCATGATGACGATCTGGCGGGCCACATGCTCGGGCAGGAACAGTGGGAAACTTTGGTCGTTCCCGCCACAGCGACCGCCGATGAAACCTGGGACATCGGTCATGGCGAAATTTACCACCGCGCGCGGGGCGAGCACATCCAGCCTTCGCGGATGGGTCAAGCAGAGCTCGAAGTCCGCCGCCGGATCATGGGCCAAACCGCATTCAGCGCGCAATATCAACAGCAACCGGTACCTGACGATGGCATTGTCGTGCGCAAAGGCTGGCTGCGCTATTACGAGGAACCGGCCGACGACTACACCACACGTGTTGCCAGCTGGGATACCGCATCGACCTTGGGAGAAAATTCTGACTGGTCAGTCGCGACAGTCTGGGGCGTCCGGGCGAACGAGGCTCATTTGCTTCATGTCGAGCGTGTCCGTCTCGAAGCCCCCGAACTCATCCGCCGTATTGAGCAGGTGCATCAACGCTGCGGGGTCCATGTAACCGTGGTTGAAGACGCCGACCTTGGCCGTGGGCTGGTGCAGCACCTCCGGCGTGCGTCCAGTGTGTGCAGACCGATTCTCCATAGACCCAAGATCGACAAAGTCGCGCGAATGCAGGCGCGGGCCGTGATGTTCGAGACCGGCAGGATCTTCCTGCCGCGCGACGCGCCCTGGCTTGCGCTTTACCTCGACGAACTCCTTGGCTTTCCCAATCGGGTTCATGACGATCAGGTCGATAGCACCAGCCAGGCGCTCGACTACATTCAGACGAGGTTCGCCAGCTTGCTCAATCCCGAGCGGCAAGATTTTCACCGCGAGCGGCCGCGGGCACTCCCCCGCCCCAAAGGTCGTATGCGCCGCTAGATCCTCCTGGCAGTTTACAACTCTTTGGCTCCGTTGACAGGCGAAGCGGGCTACTCCCCCGCCCGGTCCACTCGGCGTCTATTTAGTGCTCACCATGCTGTCCGTTACAATGCCATCCCACGTTTCGGCGTGACTGCCATCGTGGTTGGCCATTCCCGGCTTGGTTAGGATTGCTCGCGGCTTGGCTCGGCTGTCAATGATGCGGGTTGGATTCTCATGCCAGCCGATGTTGAACGCGAAATGGGTCTTGAGGAAGGTCAGGTAGGAGTAGGGTAGGTGGGCGTGGATCCACCAGGCCAGCCGCTGCCAGTCGCCTTCTTCCCGGTATGTAGCTCAGAACGATGGCACCACGATGCAGGCTACGGCACCCATAGCCACGTAGAGCCGCGCCGGGCGAATAGGACAGCAAGAAATGAGGCCCACTAGGCGCACCGTTGTTAGGCGCGCCTAGTGAACTGGTGATCCTCAGAGAGCGGCGGCCAGGGCGATGTCCTGATCGAGGAACGCGCGACCTGGCATGTTGAGTGGCATCTCGGCGCTGGTGCCAGTTACAAAGAAACCTGCGATCGGAAGAACGACAAGAGAGCCCACCACCCCAGCGGTGCCGGTTTGACCTCGGGTGTCCATGTCGCCGGTGAGCCTGATCGCCGTGCCGTTGATGCTCACGGAGCTGATGTGCAGCCGTATCGCACCGGACTTGCCCCACATCCCCTTGTTGCGAACTTCGGTCAAAACGCCCTCGACAGGGCTGCGCGCCGGGATGGCGAGGCGACCGTTGATCATGACGTCCTGTGCGACTTCAAGACGGACACGTTGCCCGACTTTGAGAGCCTTGCCCTTCGTCGTGAGAAACTCGGAGAGAGCGACGGGAACAGGTGAACCCGCGCGCAACACATCGCTTGCTGCTTGTTGCTGGATCAAGGTGACGTTTTGTGCGGGCGATACCATCATGGGCAATACAACGGTGGCGGGCACCTTGGGGTTGGCCGTCGGAGTAGGCGCCTGTGCGGCGACCGGCGAAGCAAGCAAGACGGCCGCAAGCGCGGCAACACGGTAATCCATCAATTATCCCCCATGAACGCGATACTTCATCGCGTCGGTGAGTCATGCCTAAGGGATGAAGCCGGTCAAATAATTGAGCGAGTTCGTTAATTTCATGCTCTGCACCGCTACGGATCGCTTCGTGTTTAGCTTAGCCGCGTTGCTGCGCGATGTTGGGCGCGCCTCGACCCAGTGCCGGAGGGCAGGGTTACGCGGCCACTGACGCAAGTTTTCGTCGTTGGACGCGGAACGACTGCTCCTAGCTTACACGGGACTGGCGCGGGCATAGAGGGCGTGCCACGCACGGCTGAGATGACACCCCTCCCCCAACAAGCCATCCTCGTCGTCAACTCCATGAGCCGCAGTGGTGCCGAAGCGTTTGACGAAGTGCGTGACAAGCTGGCTGCCGCGGGAGTCGAACTCCTTGCCGCGCACGCCATCACCGATCCGGACCAGATGGAGCCGACCATTTGCGATGCAATCGCGCAGGCGCCGATGGTGATCGTGGGTGGCGGTGACGGATCGCTGTCGACCAACGTCAGTTCCTTCATGGGCAAAGACACCGTGTTCGCGATCGTACCGCTTGGCACCGCCAACAGCTTTGCGGGCACGCTTGGAATTCCCAAGGACATCGACAGCGCGGTCGCGGTCATTGCCAATGGAGAGCGCAAGCGGATCGATCTTGGCTGCATCGACGGACATTTCTTCGTCAATGCCGCGGCGATAGGCCTGTCGCCGATGATCGCCGAGACGGTGCCTCCTAAGTTGAAGCGCTACCTGGGTATGGTCGGTTATTTGCTCTGGGCGGCGCGCTGCGCGTTCAAGTTCCGGCCGTTCCGAGTGACCGTCGAGTACGACGATGGGCGACACAAGAAAGTCTGGGCGACCGAGGTTCGGATCGCCAACGGCACGCATCACGGCGGAGTCGAAATGGTCGAGAGTCAGGAAATTGATAGCGGAGTGATTGTCATTCAGGCCGTCACCGGGAAAAGCGTATGGGGTCTGGGTTGGAGCTGGTTCGCGACGGTGACAAAGCTGCGCGGAAGGCACGGCACGACACGTGAGTTTCGGGGGCGCAAAATGCGGCTTGGCACCCAGCCCCGGCTCGATATTTCGATCGACGGCGAGATAGCAGCGCGAACCCCGGTAACAATCAGCGTCGCGAAAGGCGCCATTGAGGTGGCGGCACCCCGCGACGGGCAGTTCCAAATATAATGCCGGTGTGGCGGTTCGCTAAAAGCGGCAATGGGTGGCCCTGGCCGAGGGGCACGCGGTCATGGGCTCAGGGTGGGCAACCAAGCGCTAACCGTGCCCAGCCGAGACATCTTTGCGATTAGACAGACAATACCTGGACGTCCGTTTCCAGAGGGCAGCCGCCTGAGGGCAGAGTGTCGGCAACCGCCTCCCTTATGGAGGAGTGGCCCTGAGATATCGCAGAGCATTGGGTGTCCGCAATCCGATCAGGTACGTTCGTCAGATCGGCGCCTTCGACACGGTCAACTAGCTATCTAGGAATTATTCAATTGCCGTGGGCAAAAAGTCCATCATAGTCTCGAACAATTGACGAGAGGATCCTGAGTTGAGGAATGAATCCGCGCGCGGGACTGCCACTCCGAATCTTTCGCAGAGCATGTTGCCGCGGCCCGAACCCTTCATCCCTGCCAGCGCAAACATGCGCGAATTATCGCTGGTTCCGCTAATTCTTGGCACGGTACTCGGGATAGTTTTCGGGGCCTCGTCACTCTATTTGGTGCTTAAGGTCGGGTTGACAGTCAGCGCGTCTATTCCCGTCGCCGTGATATCGCTGACAGTATTTCGCCTGATCGCCAAGTTGGGCGGGCGCGATGCGACAATCCTGGAGCACAACATAGTCCAGACCGCGGGGTCTGCGGGCGAGTCGATTGCATTCGGCGTCGGCGTAACGATGCCCGCGATCATGATCCTGGGCTTCGATCTAGATATCGCACGCGTGCTGCTCGTATCGGTACTCGGGGGGCTGCTGGGCATCTTGATGATGATCCCCCTGCGCCGCGCGCTGATCGTCGAGCAGCACGAACAGCTGATCTATCCCGAGGGCACCGCCTGCGCCGAAGTGCTCAAGGCGGGATGTTCGGCGCAGGATCGCGCGGTTGCGGCCGGGACTGATTCAGCCGTTGACGACGGGATTGATGCAGCCCGCGGCGCCAGACTGATCTTCGGCGGGTTCGCGATCGGGATCGTCTACAAAATCGCGATGGTCGCGTTCAAGTCGTGGAAGGACGTGCCGCAGGTCCTGTTTGGCAAGCCGTTCGTCGGCGGCTCGGTGGCAGCCGAGATCTCTCCTGAGCTGCTCGGCGTGGGCTACATCATCGGACCGCGGCTGGCGGCGACGATGTGCGCGGGCGGGGTCCTCGCATATCTTGTCCTGATCCCCGCGATCAAGTTCTTCGGCGTCCCCGGCGTCATCGTGTCTCCGGGGACAATGCCGATTAGCGAAATGTCGCCCGATGATGTCCGTGGGGCCTATGTCCTGTATATCGGCGCGGGCGCGGTCGCCGCAGGCGGAATCGTCAGTATGATCCGCTCGCTACCGACGATTGCGGGGGGCATAAAAGGCGCATGGCGCAGCGTGACCACGCGCCGACCGGGCGAGCGCGTCACCGAGGAAAGTCGGCCCCGGACCGACCGTGACCTGTCGCCCAGGTTTGTCGCGATCGGGCTGATCGGGCTGATGGCAGCAATCCTGCTGGCCCGGCCGCTGCACATGAACTTGGTCGGTGCCGCGCTCATCATCTTCGTGGGATTTCTGTTCGTCACTGTGTCATCGCGGCTGACCGGCGAGGTCGGGTCCACCTCCAATCCGATCTCAGGGATGACCGTCGCAACGCTGCTCGTTACTTGCCTGGTGTTCTTGGCGCTCGGCTGGACCGGCCCCAATTACTACGTCACAGCGCTGTCGGTCGGCGCGATCGTCTGCATCGCCTCATCGAATGGCGGCACGACTTCGCAGGACCTGAAGACCGGGTTCCTGATCGGTTCGACGCCGCGGTCGCAGCAGATCGCGATCATGGTTGGGGCGCTGGCTTCGGCACTTGCGCTGGGGCCAGTGTTGCTCGCGCTCAACCAGGCCGGCACCGTCCTCGTCCCAGTGATGCAGGCCGGCCCGGTGGCGTCGGCACTTCCGACCCTCTCCCCGGCCGAACTGAGCGCCTTGCCCAAGGAGAAGGTGAACGGGGCGGAATACAGCGTTCGGCGTTTTGCCGACAAGGCAGGCACGCCGCAGCGCTATCTGGTGGATGCTGCCGGAACCCCGGCGTTCCTGGTCGATCCCGGTATTAACGGCACGCATCGGACCACCGCCGCTGGCGCTCCCGTTCAAAAGTTCGATGCGCCCAAGGCGACGCTGATGTCGTACATCATCAAGGGCATACTCAACCATCAACTCCCGTGGGGCCTGGTCCTGCTCGGAGCCATGATCGCGTTGGCACTCGAGATGACAGGGGTTCCCTCGCTGGTCTTCGCGGTGGGGGTCTATCTGCCGCTTTCGTCTTCCAGCCCGATCTTCGTGGGCGGCATGGTACGCTGGCTGGTCGACCGGCGCGCCCAGCGCCGAGACCGGTCGCTGTTCGCGGCCGACGCCAAGGCGGAAGAGGACCGGGGCCCCGGTGTGCTGCTTGCGTCGGGCTATATCGCCGGGGGGGCGATCGCCGGAATTGCGATCGCTTTCATGTCAGGGATCCTGACTGAAACGAGCGCGCGCATCGACGCCGCCATGAAAACATCCAATCCGTTTTACGGCGGACCATTTGCAGACGCGCTGTCGCTCCTTCCTTTTGGAGCGATTGTCGTCGCGCTCTACATGGTCGCAACGCAGCGCACGAAGGACGCAACCGACAAGGTGGACTAGGTCAGTGTCGGTAGGTTTGCTGATGATGAAAATGCCATCGAAGTTGCCCTTCGGTCCGCCTTGAACCCTGTGGCGTACTGCGGAATTGGGTCAGCAGCGGAATGTCTGCAAGTTCTGTTGATTCGTTTGTAAGCGGAACGTCGGCAACCGTTTAGAGCTTCGGACGCCGTGAGGCGTCGGAAAGTCGACGGCTTTGTGCGCGTCGCTTAGAAACGGACGTGATCTTCAGGGGCCGCAATGCCCCAGATATTGGACGACAGGGAGGGGCGTTTTTCGAAAGCTAGGAGGGCTACGAACGTAGGGCGCCCGGTCTCCCGGACGCCCGTCGGTTCATGTGTGCAAACGATACCTAGAAGCGGAATCCGGCTCGCACACCGTACCCGCGAGTATCGCCGAAATCGGCCCAGGCACTGATGAGCGGTCCGCCCCCGGTCCCGCCGCCAATTCCGCCTTCGATCCGTACCCAAGTCCCCTTGCCCAGGCCGTCGAGCGTGGTCGAGCTCGAGCCGCTGCGCAGCTGATACTCGGTGTCACCACGGAACTCGTGGAAGCCGCGCGCTTCGATGAACGGCGCAATGTCGCCCGCGAAGCTTGCCCGGGCATGCACGCGCCCGCGCATGCTCGTCATCCGATCAGCGTCGAACGTGATGTTACCGAAATCGAACGTGTCGAGCTTCGAGCGAACATAGGCAAGCCCTGCACCAACGTCGAAATTGATGTTCCCTTCACCGCCGGTGCGGAGGCCGAGTTCGCCTTCGATGCCATCGCTGCGCGAACGCAGCCTGATCGAACCCGCCTGGATCGCGGCATTGTTGAAGCGCGTACGGTAATCGTCCCGCTTGATCAGCGCCCCGGCGTAGAACCCATTGGTCATCCCGAACTGGGCATAGGCGCCATAGTTTCGGCCTTCGGTAACCAAATCGGTTGCCGCCTCGGTATCGCCTTTGGCTCGCGCATACCCCCCGGTGAGCCCGACGATGAAGTTGGACGAACCGAAGTCGATACCACCTTGCGCTCCGCGGTAGTCGGTGCGCATCCGGTCCGACACTGTAAGCGCCGTCCCGAACAACGAGGTGCTCCGGTTGCGATCGCCGGCTTTCCCGTTCTCGCTATAAAGCTGCGCCCAGAAGCCGATGGGAGCCTTGCGCTCCTGGCCAAAGCTGACCCGCCGCGCGGTCGCGTAAGAGGTGTAGGCATCAGCAGAGCGATACCACAAGTCGCGCACCTGGCGCCCGGCGAACACCGTGTCGTAGGCCCGGGCATCGGGAGTCGCGACCAGGAACACGTCGCCTGCACGAACCTGCGTCGCGTAATTGATCAGGCCGAAATTAGTGATCCCACCAAGAACGAACTGTCCGGCAGCGATGTTGTTGAGCGATGAATCGACGATCAATGCACCGGTCGAATCGATGACCGGACTCACCAAGTTGGCCAGCACCGTAGTGGTCCCGCTGGTCGTCCCGCCGATCACGAGCCGGTCGGTTGTGGTGGTCGCGCCGGTGGCGACCACATCGATGCCGAGGCGCGCATTGCCCGACGCAGCATAATTTGAGTTGGCGAGGCTCACCATGTCATTCGCCGCTCCATCGCGCATGTCGATGAAGCCGCCGGCATTGTTAAACGTCTCGAGATTGCTGACGACCGAAGTCCCTGAGAACGCGTTCAGCGTACCACTGTTGTTGAACACATCGACCCCTGCGAGGAAATCGAGCGACGCAGGCAGGACGAAGGTGCCCTGGTTGTTGAAGGTGTCGTTGCCGCTGGTGAATGCCAGCGGACCCACAATCGTACCTGTCGACCCCAGCGTCAGCGTGAACGGGCCACCGGCTAGGGCCGTGTAGGGGGTGGTGCCACCTGCGTTCCGCAGGGTGCCGTTGACGATCAGCGTATTGCCTGACGTGCCTTGCAGACTGGCGCCCTGGACACCGGTGGTGGTCGTACCGGCACCAATCGTCACCAGTGTCATGCCGCCGGTCGAGGCGGTGATGCCTGTCCCGGTGGTGGACGCGACGTCGCCGGTGGCGCTGACGACCACATTAGCGCCGCCACTCGAGCTCGCCTGGACGGCATTGCCGTTGGCGGTGACCGCACCGGTGCTGACCGTGACGAGCCCTGACGCTGCTGGCGCGGAGGAACTGATGACGATGCCGCGCGATCCTACGCCGGTTGCCGAGGTCACTCCGCCGGTGACGGTGATGGTGCCGAGGGTATTGCTGACGAGGACCGCATCGCTGGTTGCGCCGGTGGTGGCTATGGTGCCGCAAGTCACGCTCGTGGTACCATTGGCCGCGACGACGACAGCCGGACTGTTAGCCCCGGTTGTCGATACGTTGCCGCAATTGACCGCCGCGGTCGTAACGCCAGAGATTGCGAGCCCGGCCGAAGTGGCACCGGTGGTGGTGATCGAGCCAGTGTTCGCGAACGCAACCGGGCCGGTCCCGGTGATCGCCACCGCAGCGCCGGTTCCAGTAGTCGCGGCCCCAGCGACCGTGGCGCTGATCGCGCCCGCACCGCCGTTGATCTGCAAAGCGTTGGCGCCGTTGGCTGTTTGCTTGCCGCCGTTGAAGGTAACCGGGCCGGTCGCGTTCACAACCGTGCCGGTTGCTCCGGCTTCGGTCGCGGTGACAGTGCCGGTCACCAGCGTGATGGCATTGGTCAGGCTGTTGACGGTCACGCCGTTTCCGGTGGTCGCGACGTTGCCGATGGTCAGGTTGACCGGGGCGGTCGAAGTAACGACGGCACCCTTTGCGCCAACGCCAGTGGTGGCGACGTTGCCGAGGTTGCCCGTAACGCCGCTGGCGTTGATGAGGGCTGCGGTCGATCCCGCGCCCGATGTTCTCAGCGTGGCACCAGTTCCGCGCAGAATGAGAGTGCCGGCGGAGTTGGATTGAAGCGCAGTGCCGACAGTGGTCACATTGCCGTAGCCAGCGTCGATCGCGCCGGTGCCGGTGATGAGATCGATACCGACGGCCCCGACGCCCGCTACGCTCGTACCGCCAGTGACGGTACCCGCGTTGACCGTGATTGTGCCCGTGCCGTTCGTCTGCGCGAACAGGCTGGGAAAGGCGGTGTTGCTCGCAGAGACCGAAGTTGTGTTGATTGCGATATTGCCACCATTGGGGGTACCGAAGGACTGTGCATAAACCCCGTTGTTGCCGACGTTGGTCACTGCACCACAGTTGATTGTCAGCGCGCCCGAACCGTTATTCTGGGCGAACACGGCTGCGGCGCCGCCGCTGTTCGAATTTACCGAGGTGCAACCGACATCCACGCCGCCAACGGTGTTGAATACGGTTCCGCCGACACCGGCACCATTGGTGCTGGTCACCGTTCCAGTACGGACGACCACGTTACCGGTGCCGCTCGCTTGGGCCTGCCCGATCACGCCAAAGCCGTTTGCGGTGGTGACATTGCCGGTCGTGATATTGACGTTGTTGCCGTTGACGAGAACGCCCGATGCACCCGTAGAGACGTTGCCGGTCACGACCGTCGCATTGGAGGTCGCTGCCGCAGCGGCGCTGATCGCGCGATCGGTAGTCGTCAGATTGCCTGCGGTGATGTTGACCGCGCCAGTCTGGGCAACTGCCTGGATTCCCCGGCTGGTGGCGCCGGTGGTGGTGATGTCGCCGGTTCGCAGCGTCAGATCCGTGCCGCCGTTGGACAGCACTCCGAAGGAATTCGCTCCGCTGGTCGTCACGTTGCCCACGGTCGCCGTCGCGGTCTGGCCGACGGTATTCAGCGTCACGCCATTGGCGCCGACGCCACCGGTGGCGCTGATGTTCACGGGCGCACCCGTGCTCGACGGGGTGAAGCTTAGCGCTCCCCCGGTCGAGGTCAGATTTACGGCAGGCACTGCGGTCGTCGCAATTGGGCCTGTGGCCGAGTAGGCGGTCGTCGACGGACCTGTCGTGGCGACCGTGACAAGGCCAGGTCCCGAAACGGTCGAAGTTGCGGGGGTGGTGTTTGCGGTCACGACGGTCGCGGTGCCGTCCACGCAGGTAATCGTGGTTCCCGTCTGCGAGCAGGTCGTAGACTGCGCCTGAGCGGCGCTTGAGTGCAAGAGGGAGGCGGCAGCAAATGACGCGCTGCTGAGCAGCGCGAAGCGTGTCGTCGACATGTTGATCGGTTTCCTAGGGTGCAAGCGCGTACATGCGCCGCCGGCTGGCCCCCCAACCGATTGAAAGCCATACGTTCTTTAAGCGGGATGGTTCCCGCTATACGGTCCACAGATCGTGTCCCGGCACGCCCGAAGGTGGTGATTGGCTCCCGGGGTTGGAACCGCGTCGTCTTCCTGTCCGTCAACTGACTCGCACATTCATACCGGTGCAAACGCCCGTGTGCGACACGCTGCTATGCTTAAAGGAGCCATCTTGTCCGCCCTTGCGCTTGCCGCTTTCGCCGCGCCTGTCGCGGCCGAGAACCTTGCGTCTCGTCCCGCTCAAGCTTGGGAAATAGGTCCGAATATCCGCGGGCGAGATTATTCAGTTGGAATGCCCAACACCCCTCAGCCGACGCGCAGTGGATGGTCGTTTGACTTTCCCTATCCCGACGATGCGGCCGGCCACGTGCATTACGTAACAACGCCGGTCGGTTCGATGGCCGGCGCACACAATTTAACGGTGCGCTACCGCATTGAGGGCGAACGGGGGGCGTCGTTTGTGTCTCGCGAGACGCCAACCACCCCCGCTACGGTCTCACTGTATTTCCAGCGCCGGGGCGATCCGTGGCGCGGGAAACGTTTTGAAATGTTCCGCTGGTACGCGCCCGAGCAGACATTGCGGGAGATCGCGCCTGGCACCTACGAAATGCGCGCCAGCTTTAATGATGACGGCTGGATTTCAGTTTGGGGCAAATCGTCTGGCGATTATCGCGAAGCCTTCGAAGCAGCGCTAGCCGACGCCGATCGCATTGGACTCACCTTCGGCGCGCCGGGTGCTCGCGGCCACGGTGTCTTTGCAACTGCGCCCGCCAGGTTCACCCTGTTGAGCTACGACATCAACTGATTGCCCTAGCGCGCACGCTGTTGCCTCGATGACGGTCGGCCTCAACCGAGCCCCCCGGGGTCCCCATGGACTTGTTATCGCGAAAAAATTCAACCTAGTGGGAACCGCGAAAGCCCTCGACGGTTAGGTCTGCGGTTAACATTAAGTTAACCAAGCGGGGCAACGGGGCGTAGGGCGCCGCGTCCCATTTTGACACGGCAGCAATACCTTGCAGTTCAGTATAACAAATGACACGGCGAGGCCTTTAATAACTCACTAGTAAGTCGAGTCGGGGCAAGTCTCTGTAAGGCGAACTGACGGATAACAGGCGTAGTATAGTCGGTAGTGATACACTTCCGACAAGGAGAACTTATATGCGTAAAATCGTCATGCTTTCGTTGGCCGCAGCGGGACTTTCTGTTTCTGGCATGGCTAGTGCAGCCACTTTGATTAATGCTGCAGTTTACGGTTTGAACGCCCAAGGTGCTACCACAGGAACTGTTTGGGATACTGACCCCAGCAATCCTACTTACACGCTTTTCGTTCAGTACCCGGTTAGTGGCCTGAATGGCGCGCCGGTGCTCAACCCAAACGATCAGACGATCAGTCAAAACGTCGGTTCTGGCCCGAGCCCGTTTCTGCTCGCCGGAGAAGGCTTTCTTCCGGGGACCAATCAGGATTCGGACCTTATTTACAGGCTTACGCTGGGCTTCCTGGGTGGCGCGTCGCTGACCGGAACCTACACGCCGACGACCAATACCTTCCTTGCCGGCAGCTCGGCCGTAATTGATGGGCTCAACTATACCCTGAACGACTTTTCGTTCCGGCGGTTCGGCGGCGACACGGTCCAGATTCACTCAGCAACGCCGGGCGGAGACCCCAACGACTATGTCGGCAACTTCACGCTCGGTACGACGGGTGCAGTTCCTGAGCCGGCTACCTGGGCAATGATGTTGATCGGTTTCGGTATGCTCGGCTTTACCATGCGACGGCGCAACCGCGACGGAGTGAAGGCGCGAGTCCGTTACGCATAGCAGGCTTTCGGCGTCAGCGCGCCTGATTGTCCAGAGCGCTGACGCCAGAGCTGTGGCGCGTATCCTATCCGACCGCGGCAGGCTCACGGATCAGAACGATCCTTGGGATCAACCCGATGAGCGAGTGTGCCACGAGGCTGTCGTGCAGATGAAGTCGCGACGGTGCGGCAGCGGATTCCTTAAATCTCAACCAAGTTCGCTACCGACGCTTAACAGGGACGGGCTACACCGCAACGTGCGACCCTAAAGCGCCTCGCCCCGGCTGCCTCAAGCCGGGGCGCCTTCTTGAGCGAGGACACAAAACTATGAAGGTCGCCTTGAAAGTCAGAGCCGTACCGATCCACAGCCTGCATAGCCCAGAAGCCTTCTTCAGCACAGACAGCGACGCCGCATCTCACCGACTGGCTCAGTCTCCACTCGACACGCGCCGAACAGAAGTCCCTTTCTAGCGTCTGCCACTGAGAAGCGGTCACGCCGCTACCGGCTCCTTTGGCCGTTTCCTTCTGCGCCTCGCATCCGGTCATACAGTTTCCCGGTGCGCATTCCTAAATACGGTCAATGGCTCACGAATCGTGGGTTTGCAATGCTGTGTGACCGCGCTGGCGTGAGCTTGGACGGGCGGGGAACGCCGTCTGTAGAGCGCCCATTGCCCGACTCCGTATTTCATCGATCATCCCGCCCCAAACGGGGACTGAAAAGTGGATAGACGGCAATTCCTGCTAAGCGCCACGGCGCTCGGGGCCTGCGGCATCTGGGCAAGCCGGTCGGATGCCGCGCCCTCGCGGATTGCCTGGCGCGAGGACCGACGGCTCTTTCCGCAAGGCGTGGCCTCAGGCGATCCCGACGACCACAGCGTCATACTGTGGACTCGGAGGCCGTTCGATCAAGGCGAGCGGCACGAGTTGACCATCGAGGTAGCGAAGGACCGTGGCTTCCGCCACGTCGTGGCCCAATCTCGCGTCCCTGTCTTGGCAGCGTCTGACTGGACCACTCGCGCGCTGGTCGGCGGACTCACGCCGGCGACGCCTTATTGGTACCGCTTCACCGACGACAGCGGGGGCGGCAGCCGTATCGGCCGCACAATCACAGCCCCGCGCTCGAACGACCCGCGCCCGGTGCGTTTCGCCTTCGTCTCGTGCAACAGCGTCAATGAAGGCGCGCAGAACGCCTATGCCCGCATGATCTGGGAAGACGAACGCGCGGCCGCTGACCGCAAGCTCGGGTTCGTGCTTCACCTCGGCGACTTCATCTACGAGGTTGTCGAATATCCCGAAGAACTCCCCCACCGCTTCTCGCGGACGGTGTACGACATCGGCAAAGTCCCCGATGCGCGCAAGGTCAGCAACTTCCACGTTCCAACCAACCTCGCCGGCTACCGCTTCGTCTACCGGGCTCACATCAACGATCCCGACATTCAGGATGCTCGCGCGCACTTCCCTTTCGTGTGTATCGGCGACAACCACGAATTCTCCTGGCAAGGCTGGCAAAGCTTTATCAAATATGGCGCGACGGTGGAGCCGGCGCAGCCGCTACGGGTCGCCGCCAACCAGGCGTGGTGGGAATACATCCCGTCCCGCGTGGCCAAGGCCTCGGGGGAGGGGCTCGAGGAGTTCGACCCGCCCGCAGTCACCGCGGCGCCGATCGAAACCTTCGACGACCATGGCTTCGGTACCGAGCCAAACAACCGCATCGCTGTCGGCAGCATGACCGCCTACCGCGCGATGCGCTACGGCAAAAACATCGAGCTGATCCTCACCGATCATCACAGCTACAAGATGGCCGACCCTACCGACCGCCCCGACGCGGCTGCGCTCGACTCAGGCCAATATCCTGTCCTGCCGCAGGAATGGATGGAGATCGTTGACGGCGGACGGGACTACAACGGGGGCCAACCGCCCGCGACAATTGGGATCGGCGACAAGACCATCCCCAATTTCCGCAAGGACGAGCCGCCGGTGACAGTACTCGGGCAGGAGCAGAAGGCCTGGCTCAAAGAGCGGCTGACCCGCTCGAACGCGACGTGGAAGATTTGGGGCGTGACGAACGGCCCGCTGGACATGCGGACCGACGCGCAAAATCTGCCCGTCGGGTTCATCAAGACGCCGTGGATGGGAAAGGATTTCGGTACATTCGGCGGCGGCGACTTCAGCGGCGCGTTTCACGAGCGAGCGGAAATCTACGACTTGGTCCGCGACCAGAAGGTCTCGGGCTTCGTCACCGTCTCGGGCGACCGACACAGCTTTTGGGCAGGCTACGCCGCGCCGCGGTTGCCGCCGGCCAAGTTCGAACCGGTCGGCTTGAGCTTCATTACCGGGTCGATCTCGGCTCCCGGGATGGGTGAGGCCGTCGAAGGCATGAGGGAAGCCAATCCATTGCGCCCGCTCTACATCCGCAAGCCAGTCGGCGGCGAGCCCGAGCATGTGGTCAACCTGATGCTCAAGCGCGGGGTGCGGTCTGCGCTGGAATACTCGGCGAGCGGCGACATCGCCAAGGCGCGAGCGCTAACCAATCCCGATGTCGCCCCGCACGTCGAGTTCGTCGACATGGCTGGGCATGGCTATTCGGTAGTCAGCGCCGGACCGGACGTCATCGAAACTGAGTTCGTCTGCATCGTTCGCCCGGTCGCGCGCGCGACGACGCCGGATGGCGGGCCGCTGCGCTATCGCGTCTCGCACCGCGCCCGGCTCTGGTCGGCTGGTATGGCACCAGAGCTCAGGCAGCGGGTTCTGGAGGGCGATCCCAAGCTGTCTGTTTGATGCGCAAAGTAAGGCAGAATTGCGCCTCGGTGTCGTCCTTATAGCCCAACCTGCGCCCAGGCCGAAACCAGAGATCCGTTGACCTTACTTGCACCTTCCCTCCAGAGTGGGTGGCGACTTCACCCTTAGTCGCTGTGGTTCGGATGGGGGCAGGAATCGCGGCGCATCAACTTGGGGGCGGCGTCCGGACGCCGGCTGAGAGCAAATTGTTGGTCTCGTACAACCAAGCGGCTGCGCCGCCGTTGGCGATGGCATCTCGAAAGCTTGTCGGTCTAAATTGCTGGCTGCCAAGCCCGTAGCGCAGCCAAGTCCGCTGCCGGCGACAAGGCTGCCAGTCTGAATTTTGTGTCGGATGCGCATCGGAGATCTTGAAAGCGGGGTGACCCAGACTAGCTCAAGCCGTACCGGGCGCGGTCGTGCCCCCGGGCGTGGTGTAGCTCGGCGGTAGCGTAGCTGACCGGCCGCGCGCTCCCCAAAGCGCTGTAGCGGGCGGTCAGCTGCGCGGGTGGTCATCGGCGACTTCTGGTAAGGTTGGTTTGCCAATCAATCTTACGGAGACAACCGATGACCGAGGACAAGATGGACCTGCGCGCGCTGTTGGGAAAGAGCCCGGATGCGGACTTTCTGCGCGACATGATTGGATTTGCCGCCGAGCGCCTGATGGAGCTCGAGGTCGGCGAGCGGACCGGCGCAGGCTACGGCGAGAAGAGCGCTGCGCGACTGGCGCAACGAAACGGGTACCGCGACCGCGACTGGGAGACGCGGGCTGGCACGGTCGAGTTGCGGATCCCCAAGCTCAGGACGGGAAGCTACTTCCCCTGCTTCCTCGAACCCCGGCGGCTGTCCGAGAAGGCGCTGACCGCGGTCATCCAGGAGGCCTATATCCAGGGAATCTCGACGCGCTCGGTCGACGACCTGGTCAAGGCAATGGGGATGAGCGGGATCTCCAAGAGCCAGGTCAGCCGGCTGTGCCAGGAGATCGACGGCCGGGTAAAGGCCTTCCTCGAGCGGCCGCTCGAGGGAGACTGGCCGTATCTCTGGATCGACGCCACCTACGTGAAGCAACGCCAGGCCGGACGCATCGTCTCGGTCGCGGTGATCGTCGCGGTGGGCGTCAACTCCGATGGCCGCCGCGAGGTGCTGGGCATGGCGGTCGGCCCATCCGAAGCCGAGGTGTTCTGGACCGACTTCCTGCGTTCGCTCGCGCGGCGCGGCCTGCGCGGCATCAAGCTGGTCATCTCGGATGCGCATGAAGGCATCAAGGCGTCGGTCTCGCGCGTGTTCAGCGCCACCTGGCAAAGATGTCGCGTTCACTTCGCCCGCAACGCGCTGGCACATGCCGGCCGAAGCGGGCGCCGGGTCGTCTCGGCGTTCATCGCCACCGCCTTCGCCCAGGAGAGCGCCGAGGACGCCAAGGTCCAGTGGCGCAAGGTCGCCGACCAGCTCCGGCCCACGGTCCCCAAGCTCGCTGCGCTCATGGACAACGCCGAGCAGGACGTCCTCGCCTACATGAGCTTCCCGGCCCAGCACCGCACCAAGCTCCACTCGACCAACCCGCTCGAGCGTCTCAACGGCGAAATCAAGCGACGCACCGACGTTGTCGGGATCTTCCCCGATGAGGATGCCATCATCCGTCTCGTCGGCGCGATCCTGCTCGAGCAGAACGATGAGTACGCGGTCCAGCGCTGCCGCTACATGACACTGGAAAGCGTCGCCCAATTAGGCGATGATCCCCTGGTCAAGCTGCCCGCAATGGCCGCCTGACCAATCCGGCCTTGACCGGAGATCGCCAGGGCTACGCCGGCGAACCTACACCACGCGGTGGGGCACGATCCCGGGCGCCGTGTTCGGGTCCGGTGGACGTAGAGGGCACCGGCTCTTCGTCACCGGTGCAACTCAAGTCCGAATTGCTTCGTGAGGAGGATTTGGAAATGAGAACCAACTTCGACTTTGCCCCTTACCGCCGTTCGACGGTCGGCTTCGACCGTCTCTTCGACCTTCTCGAGACGGGATCCCGCGCCGACGCGTCGGACGGCTTTCCTCCGTTCGATCTGCTGAGGGAGGGCGAAGACAGTTACCGGATCACGCTTGCGGTTGCCGGCTTCCGACCCGAGGAGATTGACATCGTCGCTCAGCAGAACCTGCTGACCGTTACTGGCAAGCCTTCCCAAAGTGAGACCAAGGGCGAGTATCTGCACCGCGGCATTGCAACCCACGCGTTCGAACGGCGCTTTCAGCTTGCCGACTTCATCGAGGCTGGAAACGCCACGTTTGAGCACGGTTTGTTGACTATCGACCTGAAGCGTGTGGTGCCCGAAGCGATGAAGCCTCGGCGTATCGAGATCAGCGCCAAGGCCGCCAACGACCAGCTCGAAGGGCCCAAGGCCAAGGCGAGCGCCACCGGCTGAAATATCGGTTGCGGTTTGCCGGCACTGCTTGGAGCAGGCCGGCAGCCGCCCGGGTTGAGGCCCGGCAGCGCGGTCCGCTCATCTGCAAGTGTGAGGACAGTTAGAAAGGAGACAAGCTCGTGTTCCTCTCCAATTTTGGTGATCCTGCGCAAGTTGTGCGCCATCCGCAGCTCGAACCCGAGGTGAAGCGGGCAATTCTGGCTTCGTGGGCGTCAGATGCTCACGCGGTCGAGCATCAACCCGCGCTTCGCCACCCACCTGGTGTCGACCGGCCCCTCCAGTACGACGATGTGATGGCTGCCCTGCGTGATCTGGACCGAGGAGCTTGCTGAGGAATGCCGCAAAGGTTCCGGGAAGGTTTGGATGAAGAGAGCCAACGTCTCGAACAGGAGCTCAAGCGGGCACTGGCTCAACCGGAGAGCAAGCGGATCGCGCGATTGTCTCAGCTCTGCCGGATCGTCGAGGATCAGCTGGGCCGCTGGTTTCGCGGCCTAGATGTCGATCGGCATCAGGCAGCATCCCCGATGACGGCTCTGCTGCAAGGTGAAACCTGATCCGTGCGGGCGTTCTTTGAGTAGATCCGTTCTCACGGACAAGGTCGCCGGCTGGTTCCAAAATCGGATCGCGGATCTTCCGCGGCGCGGAATGTGCGCCCTGCCGCCCTCGGTGATCTAAATGTTGCCGACGGCAGCGGTGCCACTTTTGACCCGTTCAGGACATGATCTGCCTCTTCGGCTCAAGTGACTGTCTTTGGTTGAGCGCTTTCCGCTCCTGGTGGCTCGTCGCCGGGCAGCGCCCAAAGGCAAGGCCTTGGGTTCTTTGTCACTCAGGACAATCGGCGATTTGTGGGGGCGTAACCGGGCGCTTGCGCTTTTCATTTTCCTACATAGTGCCAATATGGTTAGTCGCGACTCCTGCCCGGAGTCGCCCATGCCCGCACTTGATCCCGTCCTCATCACCGCACTTGCAGCGTTGGTGTCCAGTCTCGCCTCGCTGGTGTGGTCACTTCGCCGTAAGCGCTAGAGCAAGCCGATCAATTGTTGCCATCCCGATCGCACGGCGAGCGCACCCATCAGGAGGGATGCGCCAAGCAGCGCCGCGAGCTCGACCTTGAGCCAGCGATCGTTCCTCACTGCCGACGCCCGGCGCGCAGCTCGTCGTAGGCGGTGGAGATCCGCTTCCACCGGGCAACGCCGTCAAGGTCGTTTGCGAGAGCCAGCCGGGCAACCTGATCGGCGATGAACGCCGGGCCCTCGTTGCCCTTGTGCTGCTCAACCCACAACGCTTCGGCCCAGACCTCGTGCTGCCAGTCCATCACCGCACGATTGCGCGGCGGTAGCCTGCGGCTTGGGCTTGGGCCTCGCTGCAGAACATCTCTTCGGCCCGGGTGATCGCGTAGTAGGGCATCCCCGGGAGGTGATAGATCCACTGCCCCTTGCGGTTGCGATTGCCCTTGATCGCGCAGCCCGAGGTCATTTGCGTAGCGGGTGACGCAATCTGCCTCTGCATGAGTGCAACCGGAGCGGCCCCCTGCGTTGCGCTTTGCGCTGCGCGATAGTCTTGGGGGAGCTGGAACTCGGACGCCCAGATCCCGCGATGCGCCGCTCTGGCGCGCGTCTCTTCGACCACGTAGTCCTGGCTGTACTTGCGAAACGCGGTTGCCCATCCGGACTCGACCATCGCGCGGTTGATCTCGATGCCGGCCACCGCACAGACCGCGAGCGTCCGGCCGTAGGTGTCGATGTCCCGGCCGCGGCATTCGATCGGGTTGCCGCCGATGAGCCCGCGAAGCTGTGCCGCAGCTTCCTCGCCGCAACGCCACGCGGTGCCGGAACGATTGCAGGTCTGCTTGCCCTCGGGGGCATCGATGCCGAACAGACGGACCGAAATCCCCGACACCGAGAGCGAATCACCGTCGACGACCTTGGCGGGACCGGACAGAGTTTGGGCCTGACCCGGTGCTGCGATGAGGGCGACGGCGAGAAACAGGGATCGCATCGGCTGAGAATGCCAGCGAACCTCTTGCAAAACAATTTCCCCGAATGAGTCCCAGCCTTCGCAGCGCTGCCCCCTCGCTCGACACGCCCGCATCTGTCGCTACTCAGGATTATCCGGGTTGGTCACACAGTCCCCAAGGAGAATAGTCGCCATGATCGCAGTCGTCGCAATTCTGCGGGCAAAGCCCGGTATGACAGATGAGTTCGAGCGCCTCTTCACTGACTTGGCCGCACAAGTCAGAGCAAATGAAGGTGGCAACATCACCTATCAGCTCTGCCGCAGCCGGACCGAGCCCGCCACCTACAAGGTTCTCGAGCTCTATCGCGATGAAGCAGCGCTGGAAGCGCATCGCGCCTCGGACCACTTCCGCGCGGCTGGCCCGGGGTTGGGACGCGTCCTCGAGGGCCGGCCCGAGATCGAACTTCTCGATGCTGTGGGCTGATCCGACACTTCACCGCACCCGCGCCTCATTATTGCCGTTCCAAGCCCCTGCATGAGGTTTGGATGTCCCAGACCTTCCAAATCTTAAATTCCTAACCCTGTTTTTTCACCCTCGCTTAGTGCGCGAACTCCAACTTGCCAGTGCGACCCTGAGTAGGACTAACCCCCGGCCCTTCCCCCAAGGAGGCCGGGGGCCTTTCCGGGATCGTTACCGAGAGGATCGCAGCAATGATATTTACAATCACTTGGTTCGCAGGCGACGACGCGATCAGCTCTGAGCAAGTGGGCACTCTTGCCGCGGCACGCGACATCGCCAGGTCGAGGTTGATCGCGCACAAGGTCCGTTGGGGCGCGACGCATGTTGAAGTCCGCGCAGACAGCGGCGCTCTAATTTTCAGTTCCAGCGCGGGTATGGGACCCGCTTGTGCTCGACGCCCCACCCTGGCCGCGCAACTGGTGAAGCGGTGGGCTATGCCAAACTCAACGCCTGCCTGAGGGTGTTCTGGTGCAGATGAGCTGCGGGCAGTCTCACGGTGGCGTCAGGCTCGATGGGCTACACCAGCACGCCAAGGCCATCGCCGAAAGTTAGCCCGGGGACGGCGCGCACAGAAATCGAGATCGGTCGGATGGCGGAGCAAAAGAATCCCCGCCGAAGCGGGGCAGTTTCAATCTGGCTGATTGAGGCTCGCGGTTATTGGACCGCGCCACGTCGGAAAAAGTTGAGGACGACGAGCAACAGGACCGCGCCCAACAGCGAAACACCGATGGCGCTCAAACTGAGATCGCCACTCATAATGTTGCCACCGCCGATGAGCGGATTGAGCAACAACCCGGCGAGTAGAGCGCCTACGATGCCGACGATAATGTTCATGAGGATGCCACCCCCGCCGCCGACAAGCATGCTGGCGACCCACCCAATGATTCCGCCGACAACAAGAAGAATGATCAAATTCATGGCACTTCTCCTGCTCCCGCAAGATCGAAACGCTCGCGCAGGAATGATAGTTCCAACGCGGTCACGCCTATCCATTTGACAGATCGGTCCAACTGCTTGATCTCCCAACGTCTTGGGGGGCGCTATGAAAAATCTGTTGCTAGCAGCCGCGTTGGTGGCTTGGGCGAACTCGCTCACGATCCCGGCAGCCTCCGCGGCGGAATTTGCTCCCCCTGATCGTTGTGTCGGCAAACCCCGACACCGGGAAAATCATATTCGAGCTTCCGAAACCCGACGCTGACGGGATTGCTGCGCAGTTCATTTATATTGCCAAAGTCGAGACTGGGCTCGGATCGGCTGCCGTCAGTCTCGACCGCGGCACCACACTGACAAACGGTATTGTGAGGTTTCGCCGGATCGGCTCGAAAATTGCGGTGGAACTCGTGAACAGCAAGTTCGTGGCCTCAACGGGAACCTTAGCCGAGCGGGAAGGGGTCGCACATAGCTTTCCTTCATCGGTGCTTTGGGTGGGGGACATTGCAAAAACGGACAAAGACGGCAGCTTCTCCTTCGACTTCGCGCCATTCCTCGCCGCCGATCGGTTCGGGCTGGCGGGGCGGCTTGGAACGGAGAGCCATCCGTACACGCTCGATGGATCGCGCTCAGTCGCTGATCCCACACAAGCTAAGGTGTTCCCACGAAACGCCGAGTTCGCTTCCTTGCTCAGCTTTACGTCTCAAAAGCCCACCTCTGAACTCCGCAACGTCTCCCCCAACGGGACGGATGTCACCATGTGGGTGCATCACTCTTTGGTCGCGCTGCCGGAGAAGGCATTGACGCCGCGAACTGATCCCTATGGCTTCGTGTTCAGCCAGCTCACGTATGACTATTCGACACCCCTCGGATTGCCGATCCTTCGGCGCATCGCCGAGCGCCACCGGCTTGAGAAGACCGATCCATCGGCAGTGCGCTCGCCGGTAAAAGAGCCCATTGTATTCTACATCGACCCCGCCGCTCCCGAGCCTGTGCGCCAGGCGCTTCTGGACGGGGTGAGCTGGTGGGCGCAGGCGTTCGATGCGGCAGGTCTCGTGGACGCGTTTCGAGTGGCGGTCCTGCCGGACGACGTCGACCCGCTCGACGCCCGCTACAACGTCGTCAATTGGGTCAACCGTGCTACCCGCGGCTGGTCGTATGGCGGTGTTGCTACCGATCCGCGCAGCGGTGAGGTGATCAAAGGTGCTGTGATGCTCGGCTCGCTGCGGGTACGGCAGGACATCATGATCTACCAGGCTCTGGTCGGCGCTGGCTTGACCAACAGCGGGGGGCCTGAAGATCCGGTGGAGGTCGCTCTTCGGCGGATTCGCCAGCTCGGCGCCCACGAAGTGGGTCATGCGCTAGGTTTCGAGCACAACTTCGCTGCGAGCAGCCAAGGCCGCTATTCCGTCATGGACTATCCCGCTCCGCGTGTGGAGCTGAAGGATGGCAAGCTGTCCCTCGCTGACGCTTACGGCACCGGGTTGGGCGATTGGGATCGCTTCCTTGTAGCCTACCTGTACGGCGCTCAAAACGATGCTGAAGGATCCGAAATGGTCCGGCAGGCGCGCGCCAAGGGGCTGCGCTTTGTGAGTGACAACGACTCCCGCGGATCCGAGACCGCTAATCCGCTGGGCGCAATATGGGATGATTTCGGCGATCCTGTCGCCGAGCTTGCGCGGATGATGACCATCCGCAGAGCAGCTCTGGCTCGGTTTGGGATCGACGCGCTCCCGCAAGGACAGGATCTTTCCGATCTTCGCCGCTCATTCGTTCCCGTATGGCTGATTCATCGATATCAGGTCGAGGCTGCGGCAAAGGCATTGGGAGGTGTGGTTTCTCCAGTGGCCGTAGCTGGCGAAACCGTCGCGACCGAGACCGTCCCGGCTGCACAGCAAAACGCGGCGCTGGCGGCGCTGCTCGACACTCTTTCGGTTGACGCATGGACCGTACCCGCACGTTTGCAGCCGATGCTGTCTTTTGGGCAGGGTACGATCGGCGACTATCAAACCGACATCGAGGTCATGCCGACCGCGGGCGGACCGGTCTTTGACAGCTTGGGTGCCACTGAAATTGGGGCGACTATGATCTTAGGCAGCCTGCTGGAGCCAGAGCGCCTCAACCGCCTTGAAATGCAGTCGGCTCAATCGCCTGCAATTCCCTCTGTCCATGCGGTGGTGAGCAAGTTGATTGCTCTTGCCGACAGTGCGGCCGCTCGAGGGGCAGTGGGGCGCCGGATTGCGACCACTATTGCACTTGAGTTGGCCAGAACTGCGCGCGCCAAAAATCTCTCGTCTGCGACCGTCATGCAGATGGGGGGATTAATGGGAACCTGGGCTAGGCAACTCGTGGCGGCATCGGGGTCTGGCGAGCAAGCCGACTGGCAACACGGACTTGGCGCTCTTTTATCCGATCACGATGCGCTAAGCGCCGCCCTTTCCGTGCCCCGGCCCGAGATTCCGCCAGGGATGCCAATTTGATCGGGTCTTGATGCCCGATTTTGTCGGAGCTTTGACCGAAAGACGCCAGTCATAAACCGCGCCCATTTAGTCCCTAGTGCCGTGTTGCTCCAACGTCGCAATGGGGGGTGCAATACCAAGGCTCGCTAGAATCTCAGCGCTATCTCCCCTGCTACGAAGGTTGTAGACTCCTCGCTGGAGGGAGGGGGCGATGGCAACGATTTCGCAATCGTTCGAAGGCGGGCAGCGCGACCCGATGACGCGAGAGCGGACGTTCTATTTCCGCATGTCGCTCGTGTTCCTCATCGCCGCGATCGCAGGCTTCGGCTTCTTTTTCGCCATCGGCGTGTCGAGCTTCCACTCGCCCTGGTGGGTACATACTCACGCGGTGACTATGGTCGGTTTCCTTGGGCTTTATGTGATGCAGACCTGGCTCGTGGCGCGCGGCGATCTCGCCTTGCATCGGCGCCTGGGCATCCTCGTCGCGGGATGGTGCATCTGGCTGGTCGCTTTCGGGTGCTGGACCATAACCCGGACGATCGCGCAGGGGCGTATCGCGCCGTTTTTCACCCCTAGCTTCTTCCTGATGATGGATTGGCTCAACATGGCTGTCTTCGCCGCGCTTGCGGGGAGCGCATTGCTCTTGCGGATGCGGAGTGACTGGCACAAGCGGCTCATGTTCGGCGCGATGCTGAGCTTGATGTCGGTAGCTTGGGGGCGGTTGATCCTACCGCAGTTCTTCGACCAGCGCGCGATCGTACTGGTGTTGGTGGTACTATTGGCGCACCTCGGGGTGGCAATGCGTTTCGACCGCCGGGTCCATGGGCAGGTGCACCCCGCACACTACTGGACCGGCGGGGCCCTGCTTGTCTGGATAGCCGTCACGTTCACCTTGGCTGGCCGACCCAGCGTCATAGCTTATGCCAGCTCGTTTGCTGGTTGAGCCGCGAGTCTCTGGACCCTTGGGCTTGCCGCGTTGGCGGCAATGACATCTTTCTGGCCGGTTGCGCAACGCGAGTTGGCGCTTCCGCTTGTGACCAAAGCGACCGCCTAAAACGCGCGGGTGCCGGAGAACAAGGTGGCGCTCTGTCCCGATTTTAGGATCGCCTGGGCTAGAAACTCTTCACCGGTAGGCCCCATGAACAGGCCTTGGAGGAGCCCTTCTCCCGATCCATCTGGCGGGATCAGCCGACCGCTGAAACTGGCCCCGTCGGCGCTGATCGTCACATCGCGAAGTTCGGAAGCTAGGGTTGGCCCGTTGACGTAGTATGGGATGGTGCCCGTTATGATCTTGGCACCGTAGTCTGCACGGAAGGTGAAGCCCTTCTCGGTGAATACCATCTGGTAGTCGGCTGCGCCCGAGGTGGGTAGAGCATTGGGCGGCGTAGGGATTCCATATCCAAATGCCAACATGAGGTTTGACTCGGTTGAATTGGCATTCGGGGAGCTGGCGAAGTAGCCTTGCATCACATATTGCTGAAGCCGCTCTCCTACCATGGGCCTGGAAAGATCGAGTATGCCGCCCAACACGTTGAAGTAGGCCTCAGCGCGCTGGCCATTGACGATCGCTCCCGAATTATTGCGCGGAACGAGTTCCCCTTCGCCAAGTCCGGGGACCATAAGCAGTAGGCTTGACGGCGCCGCGAAGCGGATCGCATGTCCGGGATGGGTCGCCAGAGTCCCAGCTTCGTAAACGAAATCCCATCCGCTCCCTTTGCCAGCCTGCAAGTTTCCGAGAGTCGAGAACGCTTGGGAAGTGGTCGCACTCAAGCTGCCGAACGATCCCACCGGCGGCGGAGGCGAGGAAGGTGTAGGGGACGGAGTTGGCGTCGGGGCGGGAGCTGACATCTGTCCCAAGCTGATCGGCGCGCTGGGACTGCCGCCTCCACCGCACCCGGCGAGCAGGACTAGGCCAGCGCCGGCGAGTGTCTCGCGTCGGGTTATGCGTATCATGGCTGCACCTCCTTGCAACCGTCATGCGCCCGTCAACCGGCCAGCCAAATGATGCCGTGCCGATGGATTGCTGATGAATTTCCGATGATTTGTCCGGCGGATTGCTGATGAATTTCCGATGATTTGTCCGGCCGGTCACTCCACCGCCGCAAAGGCCTGGTCTCGCATCAGCTCGATATAGAGGCGCGCGAAGCGCTCTCGCGCTTGCGGGTCACTCGAAACGACACCTGCGGCGCCGCTCGCGCGGCCCAGCTGGGCCCGGCTATTGGTGCGAGGAAACGGTAGATCAGGTACCGGCACGTCGAGGAATTGGCACAGTGGGTGCCAGCCGTCTTGTACATCGAAGTGCAGCAGTCGCTGGGCGGCTATTCCATCGAGCACCGCCCGGTTGCGCCGGACGTACCAGTCCGTGAGGAACGCCCGGTCCGATACGTTCCCGGCGATGGGACCAAACATCGTCGCCTGCATCAAAGCATGAGCCGCCGTGCCGGCGTGGGCGTCCTGCATCCACGGCGAGAAGATCGTCTGACTGACGGAATCGAACCAGCGATCGGGGTCGCGGGTTGTCAGCACGATCTTGGCATTCGGGTAATATTCGACGATCTCGCGCCAGAAGGTGGCAGAGGGGTAATCGCTGGTAGAGCCAAATCCCTCGAAGATGACATCCCAGTCGGGCCGGCCTGCGGCGGCTTCAAGCCACAAGGGAACCTGCCGCTGTTCGTCTGCAAAGACTTCCGTCATATGGTGGCACGGCCCGAAGCCGAGCGCCTCCAGGGCAAATTTTATCGACAGAGTGGCATTCCGGCCCAAGCCCGCTGCGATGACCCGAAGCGCCATGTGCACAGTTGTAGGCCAGCTCCGAATGGCGCGAAAGTGTTTGTACGGCGAGACGACTACACCGGGGTCGTTTGCTCTCGTACGCCGAAATAGCCCTAGGAATGTCCCCGGCTCGGGCTCGCATTTGAAGAATGACCGCTAATCCTACTTGCGAAAATGACGGCTTCCGCTGCCAGCGCCACCACAAGCGGTCAGCCCTCCAACGGCAACATTCCGCTCTCTCCTTTAAGCAGCGGGACCTCTCGTTGACGGCACAGTGAGTGCTCATCAGGTTATTCGGAGCCATCTAAACCAAGGAAATCGACTTCGGCCGCTGGTCGCTCAATGGCCATTGGTCGAATTGGCCCCACGGAGAGCAGTGGCGTTCGCCGCCGCCGTTCGAAGCCGGGTCAAGGATCCGCTAACAAAAGCATCCGGCCAGATCCCCCGTTCTTGCCAATAGGCGACATGGCCCATCCGCTCGCAGAGATCCGGAAAGCGTTCGTCGTCACGAAATGATGAGGTTGCTGGAATGAACAGAAATTGCGTGCGACCCCAAACCGGGTTCGAATAGACCTCGCCTTGAATACGTGGCTCGCGGGATCGCAGGACGAGTGGACCGCGATTGTTAAGGAGACCATCGGCAACAGTATACGCCGCGTCCAGTTCTCCCAACGCCGAGAACACCATTATGGCATTGGCCGCCAAGCCGGGAGAAAGTGGGGCGACGCGGGCGTAGGTCGCCACCGCGATGGCGATGTCGCGAGATGCTCGGCTTGCCAGTGCAATGAGGCCTGCTCGCCAGGAATTGATGCTGGGGGCCTTGAGGTTGGCAGGCCTGCTCGGCACATCGTCCAGCAATGCGAGCGCAGCTTCAGCGCGGCCAGTGAAAGCATAAATGATCAAGCGCGCGTTCCAGGCGTTAGGATCACGAGGTCGCAACTGAAGCAGGCGGTCTGCAACCTTGTCGGCTTCACCGATGCGACCGAAAATCCAATGTTTCATAGCTCGGCGCGACTGATGCTTCGGAGAGAACGGCTCGAGCGAGACCGCCCGCTCGTTCGACGCGAGTGAGTCCCGACATCTGCCGACGCTTTGCAGAAACAGCGTGAGATATTCATGCGCGGGCGCGCAACCCGGATCGTCTTTCACGATGCCAAGCAAATCGTTCTCGTAGCTAACCCAGTCGTCGAGATCGCGACGCAGCAAGGCGATCGTCGATCGCGCGTTAGCCTCCTTGGGGTCGAGCGCGAGTGCCCGCTGCGCTGCATCCTGGGCGCGAGCATTGGCCGTGGAACCATCGACAAGCTCCACCACGGAGAGCCAACCCCAAGCCTCCGCTCTCCCCGGGTCTTGTGAAGCGGCGCGCAGAAACAGCTGCTTAGCTCCAGCCTGAGAGCCTGGTAGCCCCATCGCGCGCATTAAGCGTCCACGTTCGATCAGACGGGTGACGTGCTCCTCGTCCCGACGATGCAATAACATGGCCGCGCCGGTGCCCGCGGCGATTACAGACGCACCACCCACGAGGATCGCCGTGCGACGAGACATCGTCGGTGACGGGTCAGTGCTAACCTCGCCAACCTGCAATGCATTCCAATCGATCCCTGTGAGCCGGTAACCCACCCGTGGGACTGTCTCGACTTCGAAACCGGCGCCGGTCGATGCAACGATGCGGCGCACTTCGGCGATCGCACGGTTAATTGCATCGTCGCCAACGATCCGTCCATCCCAGCACAGGCGCAGCAGATCGTCCCGCGACAACACGCGGCCCTGCGCGTCAGCCAGCGCCACAAGCACCTGGATCACCCGGGGCTCACCCTTCGCAGCTCCCTGCGGGCCTTCGATAGTCCTGAGCGAGGGACGGACGGTGGCGTGACCCAACTGAAAATCGGCGCGGCGGACGAGCGGTTGGAGCGCGACGTGGATTGATTCGGAAAGCGGAAACGGCAGATCGTTCACGCGCAATATCTAACCCGCCTCGCACCTATGGGCGAGAGCAATGTTAGAAGCGCATTTCTACCGAGGCGCCGAATTCTCGTGGATCACCGGCGGTGGCGAGGTTCATCACCTTCGAAAACCGATAGGTGAGGTAAAACTTGTCGAATAAATTGCGAACATACGCTGATACCGTGAACGGGCCGCGCGTCCATGCGCCGTTTATGTCTACAACAGTCGCCCCGCCGACCCGGCGATCGCGATCATTCGTGTCCTCGCTGTAATACCCCGAGTTGTGCCGAGCTTGACCTGACAGCCGCAGGTCGTCGCTTGGGCGCCAATCAATAGCGGCGGTACCGGTAAAGTGGGGCGAGCGCTGAAACTGCTTTCCGAGTAGCGGATCGGATGCACTGAGCGTGCGGGTCAAGCGAGTCTGTAGCAGCCCGATCGCTCCGCGAACATCGAGGCCAGGCCGAACCTGCCACTGGCCCTGCAACTCCCCTCCGCTGCTGCGTGCGGCGGGCGCATTGCCGATTTCGGCGACCGTCACGATGCCGGCTGGCGTCGGCAGCTCACGCATCACGCTGCGTTGTGCATTGTTCATGTCGTAGTAAAAAATGTTGGCCGAAACGATGAACGTGCGGTTCGGTGCTGCGAGACGTACGAACGCTTCGTAAGCCCAGAGGGTTTCGGGGTCGAATGTATCCGCGATTCGGCGGCGCGCATCGAGCGTGACGCCTCCCGGATTGTAGGCGCGCTGCACTAGCCCCCCCACGCGCAATCCTTTCAGCACATCGAAGCTCACCGACACCTTCGGGAGAAAGCGCGAATAACGCTGGCGGAAATCGAGCGGCAACTGGGTGGGGTTACCGATGCCGAGAATGCCCGAGCGGTCCTGGTCGTCGCGCTGGTAGCGCGCACCCGCTGTGACGGTAAGAGCGGACGCGACCCGCCATTCCGCCTGGCCGAACAGACCGAGCGCATCTTGGCGATCGCTAAAGCGGCCCATACCCAGCAGTGCCGCGCGAAGATCGATCTGTTGCTCGAGCGTGGCGTGAGTGAAGTTGGCTCCCGTAAGCAGCGCCAGGTTCGGTCGGGGGCGCCAGATCGTAACTGCTTCGGCGGTCCAGTCGCCGGCTCCGATCCGTGCTTCGCCGAATCCCGGCGGGGCGATCCGTCGGATTGTCGCGTCTCCGCGGGTCAGCGTGACAGTGGTGTTCCAATCGGAGGTAATGGCATAGTCGGCCCGAAGTGTCGCAGCATCCACCCGCACTTTGAAGAAGCCATAGGTAGCGGCAGGGTCTCGGCGAGCCGCAAACGGCGCGCGAACCCCCTCCAACTGCGGCGCTGCAGAACGATTGTGACTGAGGGTTGCAGATAACCGAAGGCCCGGCGTGTTCTCCGGCGTAGCGAGCAACTTTAACCTGAGCGAATCGTAATCGTCGCGATTGAAATCGGTCAGGGCCGGCGAAGAAATGCGGCTGGCAGGCCGACTGCGGCGGAGATCAACCGACGCGCGAAATGCGAGCGCATCGGAAATCAAAGGTCCGCCGACCGCAGCCGATGCCTGGCGCGTTTCGGCCTCACCGACGAGCAGGCGAGCGCGTGCTTGCCAATCGAAGCTCGGCGCAGCGGTCTCAATGAAGATTGCCCCGGCGATAGCGTTGCGCCCTTGAGTCGTGGTCTGCGGGCTACGAAACACCTCGATCTTTGCAACATCCCAGAGTCCAGTGACCCCGAATGCGAGCTCATTATAGCCAACCGGGCGGCCATCGATCTGCATCGTCACACGGGGGCGATTGCCGCCCAGGAACGCAGGCATATCGCGCAACGGACCATTGCTGTCCTGGCCGCGGATCGTCGGCCCTTCACCGCCCGATCCCAGCTGGACGTTGGGTATGAGTGCGAAAATTTGATCGATACGATCGGTCCCAGGCATCGCCCGGATTGCGTCGCTCGTAATCACCACGACGCTGGATGGGGTTGTAGCTTCGCTCCGCGCCACCCGCTCGCCGGTCACGATGATCTCTTCCGCCGCCTGCCCCCATGCAGGTGCGCCGCCCGCCACTGCCGGGATGAACGCTATTAGTCGCGCGTCGGTGCCGAAACGCCATCCCATACGCCCTTATCGCCGTGTTGCGGGATGAGAAACAAGCAGGTTGGTGTCCCGCGAAAAGTCCATCGGCAAAACGTCGGAAATTCCTCAGCCCACCTTCATGGACGGGCGGCCAGCGACTTCGCATCCCTCCGGCGAGACTCCTCCGAAAAACGGGAAGGACTTTCGATAACCAAATGCAGGTAGCGTCGAGCGAGCGCCAGACTTTTTAGCCGCGCGACCAGTCCGCGAGCGCGTCTTCGTATGCCTTTTCGGCCTGCCGCAAACGCGTAAGCTGCCGCTGTTTTTCGGCGGAAAGCGCGAGTGTCAGCCGGCGGCGCTCCGCGGCCAATGCCTTCTCACGCTTTGCGAGGTCGGCGAGTAACTCGACGGCACGCTCGGCGGCCCTGCGCATACCCTGCCTGGCCAGCCGAAGCGCCTCGCGCGACGGTTTGGGTGGACGCTTGGGTTTGGCTTCGCGCTGCTTCCGCTGGGGCGTCGGCGCGGATCTCGCCTTCGGTCGCTCACCCTTGCCGAGTGCCTTAACGTGGTCCGCCGCGGAGCCGCGCACGACTTGGATTACTTGGCCCGCCCTTGCCAGCGGGGCCTTCATTAACACTGGGTCGCTCACAATCTCCGCTGCACCGCGCGCAAACAGGTTCTTGTCCGTACCCCAAGCGGCCAGCGCGGCTTTCTGACTCGGCGCAGCGACATAGGCATCATGGAACCCGATCGCGGTCCGATACACCTTCAGCGCGCGCGGCATCAGCGCCTCCTCCCGGGTTTCGGCTTGTCGTTCAGCTCGATCCACGCCGGGGCGTGGTCGCTGGTATTCTCCCAACCGCGCGGACTGCGATCGATGCCGGCTTTGGTCAGTTGGGCGGCGAGATCGGGGCTGAGCAGTAGGTGGTCGATTCGCAGGCCGGAGTCGCGAGCGAAGGCGTTGCGCCAATACTTCCAGAATGTGTAAATGCGCTCATCGGGATGAAGCGCACGGACGGCATCAGTCCATCCTTGTGCAAGCAGCGCGGCGTAAGCCTCGCGTACCTCTGGCGCGAACAGCGCGTCGTCACGCCAGCGTTCAGGGGCGTAGACGTCGAGATCGGTCGGCATGACGTTGAAATCGCCCACCAGCGCGACCGGCAGACGATGATCGAGCAAGCCCTGCGCATGGTCGAGCAGCCGCGCGAACCATTTGAGCTTGTAGTCGAACTTGGGTCCTGGCCGCGGATTCCCGTTGGGCAGATAGAGGCAGCCCACGATGATCCCGTTGATCGCTGCTTCCAGGTAGCGGCTGTGCGTGTCGTCAGGATCGCCGGGCAGACCGCGGCGGGTCACATGGATATCACCAACCCGGCTGAGGATGGCGACGCCGTTCCAACGTTGCTGACCATGCCATGCTGCAATGTAGCCCGCATCGCGAAGTGCGCTTTCCGGAAACCGGTCGTCGGAACTTTTTAGTTCCTGCAGACACACAACGTCGGGCGCCGATTCGCCGAGCCAACGCAGCAGCACGGACAGGTGGCCATTGATGCCGTTGACGTTGTAGGTGGCAAGCTTCACGCTGATCCCAACGCGCCAACGCAGCTGCGGTTGCGATTATAGCACTTGAGGACGCGCGTGAGATATCACCAGCCAAGGTGTGAAGATATCCAAAGTCTGCTCCCTGGATTTGAGCCGGCACTCAAGTCAGGGACAGCCGCGCCCTATTCCGCCACTTGCACCCGTGGGGTCACGCCAAGGTGCGAATGTGAGGCTCGCGGTCGTAGAAGCGCCGAGCAGCGGCTTTGACGAACGCAGCACCTAAGGTCGTCACACCCTCATCCGGTTTGACACCCGCCTTGTCGAGCAGCGGCTGCGCTGCCGCGCTGGCGCCAATCGCTTTGAGATGCCCATACGCGTTCATCACGAACTCGACAGCCGCGCCGTCTGCGAGGAGCATCGCGCAGGCCTCGTCCGAGAGAATGATCGCGACTGCATCGAATAGCTGGCTGGGTGAACCCGCCAGCTGACCGTCCGCCTTTTGCAACTTGCCATCGGATAGTTTCACGCCCCCGATCTTGGGCGCGACAAGCACCGGCTTGCCCTTGGCCTTGGTCACCGCTTCGACCATGGACTTGAGATCAGCCGCGTCGGTACCGTCGGCGATCAGGATTCCGACCGCGCGCCCCTCAAGCGTTGCCTTCATCTTCTTGTGAATCGACAGCGCATCGGAGGGCGGCATATCGAGTGTCGGCTTCGCTGCTTTCGCCTTGGGCGGCAGGGGGATGCCGAGGCCAGCTGCGACGCGTTTGGCCAGATCCTCATCGACGTTTCGCAGATTGGCGACCATTCGCGGCGGCACCTGGTCCAGCAGACCTACCTTCGAGAGCTCGAAGACGAAGGAGGAGGCGATGTGCGCCTGTTCGTGAGCGTCCTGCGAGCGGTAGAACAACCTCGCCTGGGTGTAGTGGTCGGCAAAGGTCTCGGCCCGGACGCGAAGCTTGTCGCCCGTTTCGTCATCGCCCCTTGTGGCGCTTGCCGTGACGAAGCCCCGCTCGGGATTCTCCCGAGGTCCGCCTTCCTCGCCGTGCGCTGCCAGGCTGTTGGGCTCGTAATTGGCACGGCCCTTGGGCACCATCGTCTGCATCTTGCCGTCACGCTGGAAATTGCCGAACGGGCAGCGCGGCGCGTTGACTGGAATCTGGTGAAAGTTGGTGGTCCCAAGGCGCGAGTTCTGCGTGTCGAGATAACTGAACAGCCGCCCCTGGAGCAGCGGGTCGTTCGAGAAGTCGATGCCGGGCACGATGTTGCTCGGCAGGAACGCAACCTGCTCGGTTTCAGCAAAGAAATTGTCGACGTTGCGGTTTAGCGTCAGGGTCCCGATCACGCGGAGCGGGACGTCCTCTTCGGGGATCAGCTTCGTCGCGTCGAGAACGTCGTAAGGCTGCGCATCGGCGAACGCCTGATCGAACACCTGGATCGCGAGATCCCACTGCGGAAACGCACCGGTATCGATCGCTTCGAACAGATCGCGCCGGTGGTAGTCGTTGTCAGCCGCCTGAAGCTTCAGCGCCTCGTCCCAGACGGTCGACTGAATGCCCAGCCGGGGTCGCCAGTGGAATTTGACGAAACTGACTTTCCCGGCGGCGTTGACAAGCTGGAAAGTATGAACCCCGAAACCTTCCATCATCCGTAACGAACGCGGTAGTGTTCGGTCGGACATCGCCCACATCAGCATATGTGTGGTTTCGGGCATCAGCGAGGCCCAATCCCAGAAGGTGTCGTGCGCGCTGCCGGCCTGCGGATAGCCGCGGTCCGCCTCCATCTTTACCGCATGGACGAGGTCGGGAAATTTGATCGCATCCTGGATGAAGAAAACCGGGATGTTGTTGCCGACCAGATCCCAGTTGCCCTCGCGCGTGTAGAACTTGACCGCGAAACCGCGAACGTCCCGCGGCGTGTCGACCGATCCCGCTCCGCCCGCCACCGTCGAGAAGCGAACGAAGACCTCTGTCTTCTCACCCTTGGTGAACACCGCTGCCTTCGAAAGCCCGGAAATATCCGCCGTCGCCTCGAACACGCCATGCGCACCCGTGCCGCGGGCATGAACGATCCTCTCGGGGATGCGCTCATGGTCGAAATGGAAGATTTTCTCGCGCAGGACGAAGTCTTCGAGCAGCGTCGGACCGCGCGAACCGCTCTTCAGGCTATTTTGATTGTCGCTGACTCCAACGCCATGGTTGGTCGTGAGAAGCTCGTCGGATCCGCGCTGATGTGTTTCGCCGCCGCTACCGCGGGACTGCTCCGTCTGTTTGACCATGTGATCGTTCCTCTGCGCCCGGAACACCCAGGTCTCCAGGCACAACGCGCAAATGCCGGTTTTGGCTCGACAAAAAGTTCAAAGCTTGCGGCGCGACGGATTTCCGCTGCTACTCGGACACGTTCTTTGACGCAGGACCCTGGTCTCGGTGACCCAGCTTTTTGCCGGACGCGGATTTGTGCTGGGGAGTTCGACATTCGAGTGGACTGTGCTGGCGAAGCGAGCATTGGTTGCTCGTGCGAATGCAGCCGCTTGAGCGGCGCGTTACCCCCGACCGGCTGACCGGCGGGGGTGTGGTCGGTGGAAGCAGCACTGGTGCGGCTTCGAACACCGAAAGACACCCCATGATCCGCAAGACCACCAACGCCCCGAGCCGCGTCGCCACGCGCGGGCGGAAACCGCTATCCGAAGCGCAGGCAAGAAAGGGCACAGCGCCGAAGAATGCCAAGGCGCTGCCGCCGCGGAGCAAGAACACCGTGGTCATGGAGCTGCTTGGTCAGCCCGGCGGCGTCAGCATCGATGAGCTGATGGCGGCGACGGGATGGCAGTCGCACAGCGTCCGCGCCGCGCTCACCACACTGCGGCACAAACGCCACGCGATCGTGCGGACAATGCGCGATGGCATCTCGCGCTACGCGATCACCCCGGCGGTCTTAGCGGTCAGTGAGACCACCACTGGCACCACGATTGGCACGGGGAGCGTGTTGTGATGACCAACCCCCAGCCATCTCGCGCCGCGCCCTCGCCCCAGGTCCATGCCGGCAACCCGCGCGCGGGCAAACGCGGATCAACTCGCATGGCAAAACAGGATCAAGCAGCGCAGGTGCTGCCCACTCCGCAAGGTCGGCCTCGATCGGCCGCGCAACCCGAGCGCGAGCCATTGCGGGGATCGGTCCCCTGGCCCGAGCTAGGTTCGCTTGGCCTCAGCGCGGCGGCCCTCGCCGAGCGAGTAGGCAGTATCGGCGGTTCGGACGCCAACACCATCCTGTCGGGGTCGGCGGAGCGGATCTTGCGCCTCTGGCGCGAGAAGCGCGGCGAGGAGGCGCCCGAAGACCTCTCGGACAAGCTGCCGGTGATGCTCGGCAGTTGGACCGAGGCGTTCAACCGCCAGTGGTACGAGAAGCTGGTCGGGCATGCGGTCACCCGCGTCGGCGAACGGGTGCGCTGCCCGGTCCGACCTTGGCGCAAGCGCCACGCTCGATGGTTACGTGATGGAGCGAGGAGCGATCTGGGAAGCCAAGCACACCAGCCCGTTCGGCAGTCCCGACGAAGTGCTGCAGCGCTACATGCCCCAGCTCCAGCACACCATGGCGGTGGTGGGCTGCGACACCGCGCTGCTCTCGGTGCTTTACGGCAACTCCAAGTGGGAGGTCTACGAAGTGGCCTCGGACTGGATGTACCAGGAAGACCTGCTCGAGGCCGAGATGCGGTTCTGGCATTGTGTCCGAAGCGGCGAGCCTCCGGTGATCAGCATCATCAGCCATGCTCCCAAACCGGTGGGGGTGCGCGAGGTGTGCATGACCGGGCACAACGCCTGGGCCACGTTCGCGGCCGACTGGCTCGAGCACCGCGAGGCGGCCAGGACGCATGCCACCGCGACCTCGTCGCTGAAGGAACTGGTCGAGGCCGATGTCGCGCGCGCCTACGGCCACGGCATCGAGGCCAAACGCAGCAAGGCCGGCGCGATCACCATCAGGGAGGCCGCTCCGATCCGCGGGCAACGCTCATGAGCCTGCCCCGGGTCTACGGTGCGATCAGCGCCATCACCGCCGCCTTCGCCCATCACGGCCTGCCCAGGGAGCGGATCAACCGCGACGAGGGCTATGCCTATCGCGCCATCGACGAGGTGGTCGAGCGGCTCGCGCCGCTGCTGGCCGAGCACAGGCTGTGTATCCTGCCCCGGGTGCTCGAGCGCACCCAGGGCGAGCGGACCGATCCCGCCGGGGAAGCGCTGATCCACGTGGTCCTGCGCGTCGCGTTCGACCTGGTCAGCGTCGAGGATGGCTCGTCGCACACCATCGAGGCGGTCGGCGAGGCGCTCGACCATGGCGACAAGGCCAGCGCCAAGGCGATGACCTCGGCCTACAAGCACGCGGTGCTCCATGCGTTCTGCATCCCCGCCAGCGGACGCGAGGACCCGGACCGCAACTCACCCTGCCCCGGCCCGTCGGGCCGCAGCTCGTCCGGCCGCGGCAGGGTGGCAGCCCTCCCCGCGCCCGTCGAAGGCTGGCTGCAGTGGGCCGAGGACATCGCCGCGGTGGTCGAAAGCTGCGTCACCCCCGAGGCGATCGAGCGGCTGCTCGCCAGCAACCGCGCCCAGCTCTCCGCGCTGGCGCGCGAGCAGCCCACCGCTTACGCGCGGGTCGGGTGGGCCATTGCTTCGCGGCGCAAGGTGCTGGCGCAGGCGGTCGCGGCAATCGTCACCGCCGAAGCTGCAGGTTCGTCTGAGCCGGTGGATGGTACAGTCCTCGCCGCCCGCGCATCAGCCGGAGCGGGCGTGAAGCGCACCGGCTCTCAGTCCAAGCCGGCGCGGGCGAAGCGGGCGAGCACCATCGCGGTCGCGGAAGGGCTGGCCGCAAATGGCTAGCGTGTCCCTCCCGCCCCGGCTCGTCCGCGAGCGCCGCCCCAACCCCGTGCGGTCCTGTCCCGCGCACCGCGCCTGGGTGCGCAAGCATCGCTGCTCGGTACCCGGCTGCCTTGCCGGGCCCATCGAGTGCGCCCATGTCCGCACAGGAACCGACGGCGGGATTGCGCTCAAACCCTCCGATCGCTGGACCATCAGCCTGTGTCGCGCCCACCACGCCGAGCAGCACCAGATCGGCGAGCCTGCGTTCGAAATCCGCTACGGGCTCGATCTGGTTGCGCTGGCGGAGGTGTTTGCGCGGCGTTCGCCGCATCGGCGGGTGCTTGAGGATGCTGGGACTGCCAGGCCTCATCGCCCGCGCCAAATGCACTTCGCGCCCTGAGCAATGCGAGGCGATCATGTCACCCGCTGACAGGCCCAAAGGCGACAATCAAAGCGCGTGGGTTGCCGTACAGGCGCGTTGACCCTAGCTACTCCGCATGGCTGCCGATCCCTATTCGATCCTGGGCGTCGCTCGCGGAGCGACCGAAAAGGAAATCAAGTCCGCCTACCGCAAGCTCGCCAAGGAGCTCCATCCCGATCGCAACACCGGCAAGCCCAAGGCGGCGGAAAAATTCTCCGAGGTCACCCAGGCCTACGACTTGCTCTCCGACAAGGACAAGCGCGCCCGGTTCGATCGCGGCGAGATTGACTTTGACGGCAACCCGGCGATGCCGTTCGGCTTCGGCGGCGGCGGCGGCGGACCCGGCGGCGGCTTTCGCGGCGGCCAAGGCGGCTTTCGCGCCCAGGACTTCGAAGGCTTCGGCGGCGGTGGGGCAGAGGGGATCGATCTCGGCAACATCTTCGAGGGCTTGTTCGGCGGTGGCGGACCGGGCGGCATGGGCGCCGGAAGGGGCGGGGGCGCCCGGCGCGGCCCCGTGCCCAAGGGCGCCAACGTCCAGTACCGGCTCAAAGTTGGCTTCATCGACGCCGCCACCCGCGCGCCGCAGCGGATCACGTTGAGCGATGGCAAAACGATCGATCTCAAGCTGCCGGCGGGCGTCGAAACCGGCACCCAGATGCGCCTCGCCGGGCGCGGCGAACCGGGGCCGGGCGGTGCCGGCGATGCGATCGTGACGATCGAAATCGGCGGCCATCCGTTCTACCGCCGCGATGGCGACCATATCCGCCTCGACTTGCCGATCACGCTCGACGAGGCAGTCAGAGGCGGCAAGGTCCGCGTGCCGACCGTCGAGGGCCCGGTAATGCTGACGGTCGCCCCGGGCAGCGGCAGCGGCCGGACGCTGCGGCTCAAGGAAAAGGGCTTCACAGCCAAGAACGGCGTGCGCGGCGACCAGCTGGTGACTTTGCAGGTCGAAGTGCCGGCCGACGACAGCGACCTCGCCAAGCGCCTCGAAGGCTGGCGCGACGAGCGGAACTTGCGCGCCAAGCTGGGCGTTTAGGCTTTCGTGGCGTCTCCCGAACCGACCCTTCCCCCCGACGCCAAGCCGCTCGTCGAACTGCCCGACCTTTCCCCCGAAGCCCGCCGCAAGCAGGCGCTGCGCACGCGCGCGGGTCTGGAGGAACGCGCCAGGCAGCACTTCGGCCCGGGCAGCCGCTTCCTCGAAATCGTCAAACGCGTCGCCACGGGCGCCTACAACGACGGCTTCATTCACGCCGGCAACCTCGCCTACATGGCGATCCTCTCCCTATTTCCGTTCTTCATCCTGGTCGCAGCGATTTTCTCCATCGTCGGCGAGGAAAGCCAGCGCGCGGCCTCGATCAACGCGTTCTTGCTCGCGGTGCCGCCGGTGGTCGCCAACGCGATCGAACCGGTCGCGCGCGGGGTGGTCGATGCGCGCTCGGGCTGGCTGCTGTGGATCGGCGGGATCGTCGGCCTGTGGACCGTCGGCAGCCTGGTAGAGACGATCCGCGACATTCTGCGGCGCGCCTATGGCACCCACTGGGAACACGCGTTCTGGCGCTATCGCCTGGCCTCGAGCGGGGTAATCATCGCCGCGGTGCTGCTGCTTCTGGTCAGCCTGGCGGTGCAGGTGCTGATCGGCGCAGTGCAAGAGGTGATCGACGCGTGGTTCCCGCAATTGGTCGATCTGATCGACCAGCTCGCGCTGACCCGGTTCATCCCCGCGCTGGGGCTGTACCTTTCGATCTACCTGCTGTTCCTTTCGCTGACCCCGGGCGCCTACCGCAAGCGGCGATACCCCAAGTGGCCCGGCGCGCTGCTGGTGACGGCCTGGTGGGTGGCGGTAACGATCGCGCTGCCCGCGGTGCTGCGTCGCTTCTTCAGCTACGATGCGACCTACGGCAGCTTGGCCGGGGTCATGATCGTGCTTTTCTTTTTCTGGCTGGTCGGCTTAGGGATGGTCGTCGGCGCCGAACTGAACGCCGCTCTGACCGAGACTCCGGAAGAGCGCGACATGATCGGCCAGGCGGATAATCGGGCGCGCGTGCAGCGCGAACCCTTCAAAGACGACGGAGAAGCGACCGCATGACCTCGCAGGCGACGGGATCGATGCCCCAATTGATGAACGGCAAGCGCGGGCTGATCATGGGCCTTGCAAATGACAAGTCACTTGCCTGGGGGATCGCCAAGGCTCTCCACGCCGCGGGCGCCGAGCTGGCGTTCAGCTATCAGGGTGACGTCATGGAAAAGCGGGTGCGGCCACTCGCGGGGCAACTGCTCAATCCGGGCGACAGCGAGCCGTTCCTGCTGAACTGCGACGTTTCGACCGAGGCCGAGTTAGACGCGACCTTTGCCAAGCTGGCCGAGCGCTGGCCGACAATCGACTTCGTAGTCCACGCCATAGGCTTCACCAACAAGGAAGCCCTGCGCGGGCCTTATGCTGACATCGGGCTCGACGACTTCCTGATGACGATGAACATCAGCGTCTACAGCTTCACCGCGGTGGCGCGGCGTGCTGCGGAAATGATGCCGGCGTTCGATCCCGAAACAGGCAAAGGCGGCGGCGCGCTCCTAACGCTTAGCTACTACGGTGCGGAGAAGGTGATCCCCCATTATAACGTAATGGGCGTGGCGAAAGCGGCGCTAGAGACCAGCGTCAAGTACCTCGCCAATGACTTCGGGCCCCGCGCAATTCGCGTTAATGCGATCTCGGCGGGACCGATCAAGACCTTGGCGGCCTCAGGGATCGGCGACTTCCGCTACATCCTCAAATGGAACGAATTTAACTCCCCGCTCCGCCGCAATGTGACGATTGACGATGTCGGAGGTGCGGCCCTTTATCTGTTGTCGGACCTTGCGGCGGGCGTGACGGGTGAGACACACCATGTCGATGCGGGCTACCACACGATCGGCATGAAGCAGGAAGATGCGCCGGATATCGCGCTGGCCTAGGTTTAAGCGAGTCCGCATCCGGGAGATTGAAGATAGGTGGCCCGCGACAACAAGTTCAACTCCTCGCGTCGCGGATTGATCGCCGGGATCGGTTTGGCCGTCCCCGTCGCTTGCGCGGCTCAGACCGAGTCCATGCCCGCACACACCGGCGGCACGATCCGGACCATGAGCGGATTGGGCGGGCTGGTGGGGACCGACGGCGCTTATCTCGACGTGCTCGGCTACCATGAAACAGGCGATGGTGGCGGCGGGCGCTTCGTGTGGAACGCTGCTGCGCTGAAGCGGACGCACGACGGCGGCACAGTAATCGATCCGCAGCGCGCATTTCCGGACGATTGGGATGACCAACTCGCGCTCGAGGCATGGTTCGCCGACGGACCGGCGGGCTGCGGCCTGTGGCATCGGGTCTCAGGGCGTGGCGCGGTCGAAGCAGTGTGGTTCGGGCTCATGGCCGATTACGATCCGGCGACCGGGCACGGGACCGATGACGCGCAGGCGCTCAATCGAGCGCTATCGCGGCACCACACGGTGCGTTTGCCGCTTGGTAACATTCTCATTCGCTCGCGCTCCGTAAACATGGCGCTCAAGCCAGCGGGCTCGGTGCTCGAGGGTGCCGGCAGCGGCAAGGTCTATGGCGCCCATTCCGGTACGGTGCTGTGGGGCGAGACCGGGGCTTACCCCGTAATTGACCGGATCGGCTCGCAACGCACCGTTGTCCGTGGCCTCTCCGTCTGTTCCGGTCGCCGCAATCCATCGCTCTGTGGCATCGCGGACCGGCGCGCGCAGAGCAGCCAGTACGCCCAGTTCAACGTCCTCGACAACGTTGACATCGACATCGTGAGTTCGCCGCAAGCATATGGCAGGCAAGGCTCGATCGGTTGGCTCAACCACAGCGCCGAGCTGGCGAGCGTCGTCACTCCGGGCTACTGGAAGGCGGACACTGCGCTGGCTTTCACCAACACGGACTTCTGGAAAGTCCCTTCGCAGTTCGCTGAACAGGGCGGACCTCCCTCGTGCAGCGCGCTTACGATTCATGGCCCTCTGACCTGCCACAGTTATAACCCCGTCGGCGCGCCCGTGCGCCTGCACAACGCCGCGGCGGTGACGGCGATCATTTACACTAGCAATCAGGCGGTAGCAGGCGGCGAGGCCCGCGCCGGCACTTGTGGCTTCCGGCTGTCGGGCGCAAACTTCGCACATCAGCTGACTATCTTCGCGGAAGGATGCGAGTCAGCTGGCGAAATCGAATATCTTGAAGCGGTCACGCTGCGGATACGTGGGATTTTCGGCCCAGGCAAAGTCTTGCGCAGCACGGGACAGTTCCAGACCGTCAACCGTTCGGAAATTCATTTCGAGCCGACAGCCTTTGGATCGGTTGCGCAGCGCTACTGGGTCGAAGGGCCCGCGGGAGACGCGTGGAGCGAATCAACCGTCATCGCACCAGTTATACCCATCGTCGACTTCGTCCAGGCGGCGAACCGTAGTAACTTGTCGTTCGTCGCTTCCGGCGAGCGCCGCGAGACGGGACCGCGTAAGTCATCCGGCTAGTGTCGCCTGCGCTGGCCGCTCGCACGCACGCCGATAGTGGTCTGCAGCATCAACAGCACGTCCCAGCATAGCGAAGAGTGGCGCTGATAGACGAGATCAAGGCGCGCCTTGCGGGGTACACAACTGCGACAGTAGATCGCGTCGGTTTCTTCCGCGGAGCGCGAGCGGGCCAGCAGCCGCTCCTCATGATCGTGATAGACGATCGACGCCAGTCCGGTCACCCCGGGGCGCGAGCGCAAGACCCGTGCGTAAAGCTCGGGGAAACGCTCGACATACTGGCGCAGCGGCGGACGCGGGCCGACGAAGGTGAGGTCGCCTCGCAGGACATTGAACAGCTGGGGCAATTCGTCCAGCCGGTAGCGCCGCAAGAATCGTCCGGTGGGTGTGATGCGGTTCAGCTTGTCCCCGCCGGAAACCCCGGAATCGTCGCCGGCCTCCGCCATCGTCCGGAACTTGATCAGCGCAAAGGGTTGTTCGACAGTGCGCATCCGCTCGGAGATGTAAAAGATCGGGCGGCCGTCGCGTATGCGTACAATCAGCGCGATCAACGCCAAGGGAAGCGCGAGCACAAGCAGGAGCCCAAGCGCTGCGGCGATGTCGAACAGGCGCTTGGCTGGGGTCATCGCATGGATCCGAAGTCGCGCCACTGGGTAATTAGCGCCTCGAGCGAAGTGTCAACCGGCACTCGGGTCAGCTGGCCGAGGAGGCTCGTATCGAGAGTGATGACCTGCCGCGGATCCGCTCGTGCCGGCCGAGCAGCCCAGTTTAGTCGAGCGGCGTCCGCCAGCTCGTCCATTGCGAAGGGGGGCTCGCTGGCGAGGTTGATAGTCCGAGGCAAGGCGCCCGGCGCGCGCACCAGTGCGGCCACGGCCTTGGCCCAGTCACGCGGCCCGAGCCAGGAGCGCACCGGGCCTCGCCCGTCCGGGTAGATGTCGATGACCTTAGCCCGATCCATATCAGCATAGCCCAGCAGCGCGTCCGCCCCGACGACGTTGCCAATCCGCAAGCTCGTCACCTCGAGTCCGCGCGACCGCCAGCTTTCGCCGACGGTTTCCATAGCGAGCTTGTCGGCTCCGTAATCGCTCAAGGGTGTGCAAGGATCGTCCTCGGCATAGGGCGCCCGCCCCGCTCCGTAGACCGCTGCCGACGAGGCCAGCAGCACTCGCGGAATCTCCGCAGCATGGGCTGCCGAGAGCGCCATCTCGGCGAGACCCGCGTTACTAAGCGCCGCACCGCGTCCGGGAAGCGCACCGGCGAGCATCACCATCGCGGCAAACGGCTCAGTCGCGGCGCGCTCGCGCAGTAGCGGCGCTGGCTCTGCTAAATTGGACCAGTTAAGCGCGCCCGGCTCGGATCGGCGATGCTGAAACACCGAGACGAACGGCGTCGTTTCCTCCCGCCATGCACGGCGCAGAAATCCTCCCAGCCTTCCACTTGCCCCGACGATAAGGATGCGCGGCGCGGTCATTCCGCCTCCAGGCCTAACACCACGAATAGCTGGCGATTGACGAGACGGGCATCAAAGCGACGCTCGGCCAGATCGCGTGAGGCGCGTGCCATGCGTTCACGCAGTTCGGGCGCTCCAGCAAGCTCGGCCAACGCCGTACTCAGCGCAACTGCGTCTCGAGCCGCGACTATCAGTCCGTTCTCACCGTGGACGACGGTCTCGCGGCACCCCGGCACGTCGGTGGTGACGATCGGCTTAGCCGAAGAAAGCGCCTCGACTGCTGACTGGGGGAGACCCTCGCGATAGCTCGGCAGCACGAACACACTCGCCTCGCGCAATGCCGGCGCCACGTCCTCGTGGTAGCCGAGCCATTCGACCACTCCTTCGCGCACCCAGCCGTCGACTTCATCGGCGGAGATGCCGGATGGATTGGTGTCGAGCCCGCCGAGCAGGACAAATCGCGCCGCCGCGAAGCGGGCTCGCACAGTGCGCGCGGCGGTGACAAACTCGCGAACACCCTTGTCTACGAGCAAGCGCCCGACGAATAGGAAGACCGGGCGCGACGGGAGGGGTTGGGCCGGGAACGCGGCGAGATCGACCCCGCAGCCATCGACCACCGCGCTTGCGTCTCGCTTGGTGAGCAGCCCTAGCGCGCGGACCTCGCGCTCGTCGTCCCGGTTCTGGAAAACCACGAGGTCCGCAGCGCGGAAAGCGAGCCGATACAACGCGCTCATGACCAAGCGCACTGCCCTGCGCTTGGGACTGGACCCAGCTTCGTCCGTGAAGGCATAGCCAAGGCCGACAACCAGTGCGACCTTGCGCGGGACGCGCAATGCCCAGGCGGCTAACGTTCCGTACGCCACGGGCTTGACCGTGTAGCTGAGCATCGCGTCAGGCCGCACCGCCCGGATCACGCGAGCGATTTGCGACAGCGTAGCCAGGTCGGCGAGCGGGTTCGTCCCGTTGCGATCGAGACGCACGTCGTGCAGCCTTGCGCCTAGCCGTGCAAGGCGCGGCGCATATTCCAGGTCGCGCGTAAGCCCTCCGGCCGCGAGGTGAACCTCGCAGCCGGCTGCGACGAGCGCTTCGATCAGCGCGCCGTGAAACTTGAACAGCATGGCTGGCAAGGTGCCGAAAATGAGGATTCGCATGGCGGAGTCAGGCTTGCGCGCGGTCTGGGGCCAGACCGTATTGCGGGAAAAACAGGCGTCGGCCCGCGAGGTAGGCGGCAATGCTTCCGAGCCCCACGACCGAATTGATCAGCGCCCATTTGAGCTGCTCATCGAAGGGGCCGTTGAGCAGGTACGAGCCGTTGAGCACGAGCACCGCGCGGACGAGGTACGCCGGATCGATTTCCCTGCGACGCCCCTTGTCGATCGCATTCTCGATCCGCGAAGTAAGTAAGCCCGCTAGCGCGAGCGAAATTACGAAAAGCAAGCCCATTGAGTAGTAGTGATACTGGATGACAGAGATCGAGAAGCCGAAGTTGAGATCCAGGTAGGACTGAGAATCGTTGTAGATGTTGAGCGCATCAACCGAGGTCGTCAGCCCTAGGCGGTCACGCTGAGTGGCGGAAAGGAAGGGGCGGAAAATTGCCGCAGTGACGTTTGCGAAATGGTCGGCGCCATATTGGTCGACGTAAGGCAGCAGTGTCGGCCAAACTTGGTCGTGCTCTTGGTTCGCAGTATTAGCGACGCGACACGCGAAGCTGTAGTTGGCGCCGGGGGCCGATTGCTCGGCCATCGCCACGCTCGGTTCAACCAGCGCGACGATCTCCGTGATGATCTGTCGCCCGAGCGTAGCCAACAGCAGCATGCCGGCGAAGACAGAGACAAGCCGGACCTTGTTCCTGACAAAGAACCGATTGTCGTACAAGCCCATCAGGAACAGCCCGAAGACGATTCCGACAAGCAACGCGCCACGTTGGTAGAAGATCATCGAGATGAGGAAGAACCCGGCGATGCGGACGACCATCCGTACAAGGGACATCCCGGGTCGCCGGGTCAGGACGCACAGCACCGAAAGCCCCATGCCGAGAACGGTCACCGCACTCACCGCCGCAAAGAAAATCTGGCTGCCGGACGCCGCCTGCTGCAAGCCAGTGGTGCGAACCCCTGGGAGAATAGCCGTGCCAAACAGCCGCAATGCGGCAACATCGAGCAGTGCGGCGATCACTAGCAGGAACTCGGCAAAATAGCCGAGCTGCACAGTATCGACCGAGAAGCCCTGTCGTATCGGGCGGGCGCCAATAAAAAGGCCGACGATAAAAACCGTCAGGCCAACGTTGGCAAGTATCACGCCGCGCTCATAGAGGCCAATCTCGAAATAATAGAACGGCGTGAAAAACTCGCAGGATTCGGACGCCAAAGGGCGTACGCCGAAAGAGAAAAGCGCGGTGGCGGCAAAGAACTGGCTCGGGCGAAACGACTTGCGCAGAAAGATCCAGCCCAGCAACGAGCCATTTACGACCAGAGAAAGCCACGCGAACGTTGCGGCGCTCATCGCAACACGACTCGACGCCTCACAACAGGCGCGAGCGAGTAGCGAGCTTTGGCACACGTCGCTATGGGGCGCGGGATCCCTGAACCAACTTGCGGGGGCATAGCCGGCTCCTTATGGGGACTGGCCAACGGTAGCAAGCGCCACTGCCGAACTCTCCTAACTATCGACGGGACCCCGTGAGACTGTTCATACGCTCGATCGAAGTCGCGACCGACTCACGTCTGGCGAGGTATGTGCAGGCGCTGGAGAGGCGCGGGTCCGCTTACAAGATACTGTTTTGGCAGCGCGACCCGGCAGTGCAATCGTCGCGCATCCACGACAACTTGATACCGTTCCGTCGCTCCGCCCCCATTGGCGCTCGCTGGGGCAATCTTGTGGGCTTGGTCGCGTGGAACATCGCGATCGTCGGGACGGTGTGGCGGCTGCGTCGGGAGATTGACAGTATTCACGCCGTCGATCTCGACTCAGCGCTGACGGCCTACCTCGCCGGAGCGTTACTTAGGATCCCGGTGATAGTTGACTTCTACGACAGCTACCCGGATTCGCGAGGTTTGCGCAACACGGCGGCAAGGGCTGCGCGAAAGCTCGAAGGCTTGCTTGCAGCGAAAGCTGCACTGACGATCATCGCCGACCCGACCCGTCGGGGCCAGCACGGAATTCGCGAGGGCGCCAATCTACTTGTCGTAGAGAACGTGCCTGCGCTCGCATGGGCTGCTGATCCGGTCGATGCCGACGAGCCGTTGACCCTTGGCTATCTCGGAAACCTCGAAGCGTGGCATCGCGGTCTCGAGGATGTGCTCGAAATCGTTGCTTCGGACCCCCGCTACCGGCTTGTTGTCGCAGGCGCCGGAGCGCTTGAAGGCCGAATTAGACTAGCGGCCGCTACGTGCGAGCGGATTGTCTTCCATGGGGCGGTAGAACACCGCGCTGGAATGGCCCTGATGGCCCGCTGCCATGTCATTCTTGGGCTGTACTACCTCTCCGTCGAGAATCACCGCTTCGCAGCCCCCAACAAATACTACGAGCACCTCGTCCTTGGGCGGCCGTTGCTGACCTCGAGGGGAACACCTCCTGGGGCCAAGGTCGAGGCGCAGCGGACTGGCTGGGCCGTCGACGATGGCGCACGCTCAATCCGGGGCCAGCTCGAAATCCTCGCTGCGGATAGGAACGCAATCGTCGCAGCAGGCCGGCGCGCGCGCGCAGTCTGGGACGAAAGCTTCGCATCGTATGTCGAAGCCAACATCCACGGGCTGTATGTGCTGCGAAGCGCGGCGGCAGCGCGGAAATCAGCCTGATAGGCGGGCCAAGCTTGCGGGATCGCGCGTCAACACCACGTCGACGATCCTTCCCGCGACGAGGCTAAGGTCGCGCAACACGACCGCTTCGTCGCTGCGAAAGAACTCCGGATTATATTCGTTCTCGATCATCCGAGCATGGAATCCGTGCTGGAGAAACGGTGCGAGCAATTCCTCTCCATGCCCGGTGTTGCCAGGACTGATCTCCAGAAAGATCACGCACTCTGGATTCAGCCTCGACAGATAGGGGACTATCCCGCGAATGACGTGGCCCTCTGCACCCTCGACGTCGATCTTGATAAGGGTGACCCTCTCCAGCTCGCACCGATCCGCGATTTGCGCGAACGAAATGGCTTCGACCTTCTCCGAACTCCAGCCTGCCTCGCTGGGGAAAAGAGTCGAGTTGCCTTGTTCATTCTCGCCCCCGAAATAAAGTTCGACGGTCCCAGCAACATCGGACACCGCAACTCGGCTCGGAACGACGTTGTCAAACCCGTTCAGGGCGATGTTGTCGCACAGCTCGGCGAAATTGCGCTGAGATGGCTCGAACGCAAGGACGCGCCCGCTTGGACCGACGAGCTTGGCAGCAAGGAGCGTGTGATACCCTACATTTCCCCCGATATCGATCGCAATGTCCCCGGGCTGCAGAAGGTTCACGAAGGCCCGGCTGATCCGAGGCTCGAACTGTCCAAAATAGTAGATGCACCACTTGATTGCGTCGAGCCGGTTAACAGCCATCCGAAAACCGAAGCGCGTTCGAACCCGATGGGTGCCACGAAATAGGCCGTGTTCGGCAAGTCGGCGCATGCCTCGCGGGTAAAGGTCCTTCAGCAGATTTCCTGGGAGATGCCAGGCCAATGCCTGGTCAATGCGGACAAGCATGCTTTCTCGATTCCTTGGGAGGTTGCGCGCGAATGGTCTCGGTCAGGACCGTTGCCGGATTATGGCGAAAGCGGTGACGCCGCTACCGTCGAAAAGCCGTCGCAAGTATAGCGCTCCGCCAGCGGCGACCAGGAAATTGCTCGTTGCGTCGGCAATCGCGGCGCCGTCGATGCCAAAGCGTGGAATCAGGATCAGATCAAGCGCTACGTTAGCGAAAATCACTACCGCCGAAATGGTGGCGGCCGCCCAAGCCCTGCCCATCATGCTCAGCGCCAAGCCGACGAAGCAAGTCGAGGCATAGAACAACTTGCCTGCGACCAGAATTTGCATGGCGAACGTGGCGGCTACGAAATCCACTCCGAACAGCCAGCCGAGCAACCGGTTTCCAAGTATCAGCACCACAATCAGTCCTGGAGCGACCAGCCCTACCCCCACCCGATGCGCGCGGACAAGGATGGACCGGAGTTGGGCCGGGTTGTGCCCGACACGGGCTAAATGCGGACCAATCACGGTCGAGATCGCGAACAGTAGGATGCCGACAGCCTCGGCGACCTGAAACGCGGCTCGGTAAAGCCCAACTGGGGCCCCGGGACTGAGCAAGCCAAGCATGATCGTGTCAGTCTGATAGCTCAGCGTCTGGGCGCTCAGGAGCAATAGGAACGGAAAGCCCTGCACCGCTGTCGCACGAAGCCGCGGCGATCTTTTGGCGGTGCGCAGCGGCCCGGGAGTTAGGCGAAGTAGCAGAGCGGCTCCCGCTACGAGGGCGAGGACGCCGCAAACCGCGTGAATCAGCAGTGCAGTCCTTGCTGTCAGCGGCGATCCTAACGCCAACATTCCGGCGAGCACGATCACCAGCAGCCAAAGGCGCAACGTCTCTTCGGCAAGCAGGCTCGGCACGATATAACCAAAGCCGCGCAGAGCGCCGCCAATCGTGCTGCCTAACGCCATGGTTATGACCAACACGATGACCGGCACGCTCGCCCAAATTAGCTTGGGTTCGATCAGGGAGGCCCCGACGAAAAACGCGGCGCCCGCGGTCAGCGCGGTCAGGGTGACCAGTACAAGCCCGCTCGACACGTTCGACTTCACGTCGGCGAGCTTTGCGGCCTGCATGTCGATGGCGACGCGCCGCATCAGCAGTGCCGGAATGCCCCATTGGCCGACGATTACCAAAACTTGGACCACTGCCATGACGAAGGCGTATGTTCCCAGCCCGACCGGTCCCAGCGCCCGGGCCAACAGAACACCCACTCCGAATTGAGCAGCGACGTACGCGCCCTTGAGCCCGAGCGCGAATGCCCCCGCGCGAACCATCCCGGGTCGGTCGGCCTCTCCCGCGAGAGGTCCGGCAACACCCGCCGCGGACGCTTGTGTCACTTCCGGCATGCCTGTCGTCGCCCGTCCCGCAACGCCGTCAGCCGCCCCGCTTCAGGCTAAGCCCGGTCAGTCGGGCCTCCGCGCCGTTCGAGCCTTCGCCCGCCCCAAGCATAACATCGACCTTTTGCGTCGCGCACGCCGGCGTGATCGTCAGCGGCGGAAGCGGTGTGCCGAATTTCCCCTTCCAGTTCGCAAGATCGCGTCCGTCAACCAGGCATCGAATAGTCATCGTCAGGGCGGCGCCGGGATCGCCGTTGACAGCGCTGCGCCCTGAGACCCGGTATTGCCCTGCGGGGAGGAACATCATCCGGCTCGCCAGCACGCCCGATGAATTGGGCGCTGCCGAGCCTTGGAGCGAGAGCATCCCGCCATCGCGGACGAAGGCGCCGCTAGCGTTGGGATCCGCTATCTCGGTCCAGACTAACGGAGCGAAGTCCGGATTGGTCGTTCGCGCGTCGAAGCTCAGCGTGGTCAGGTCGGCACTTCGCGCCCCGGGGAGCGAGAGGAAGTATTCGCGTGCCGCGATGGGCCCGTCACTTGCGAGTACGCGCGCCAACAGGCGTTGCTCGATCTCGGGAAACGGTGGCGTGCGTGGCAGACCACCGGCCAGCGCCAGCGACTTCGCCAGTCCCCCGGGGAACTGTGTCGTGCTGCTCATGTTGTCGAGCACCACGAGCAGCCACGGTGGGCGCTGACGAACAAGACCGGCGAAGCCTTTCTGGATGCGCGTGTCGCGCATCGCGTTGCCGAGGATCGGGGTCATCAGCTCAACTGCGCTGTTGTTGGTCCGCAGCGCCACGTCATAGTGGTCGAGCGTACCAGCCAGATCGCCCTTCGCGGCAAGGCCGTTAACGAAAGCGAGCTGGGTCAGGACATCGCGCCGCGAGACGCGCTGAGCCGTCTCGAACAGGCGCAGCGAGCCGGCCTCATCGCCGCGGCGCTCTCGCGCGAATCCGATCAAGGTCAACGCAGCGGGGTTCAGAGGTTTGCGACGCAGGCCTTCGCGCGACAGCCGCTCGATTTCCGCAAAGGGGGGGGTCCGCGCATTCGTGATATAGCTCAGCGCGGCCTTGGCGGCATACTTTTCGCCGCCGGCCCAGCCAGTCGCGATAGCCGTGTCGACCCCACCCGGTCCAAGCGCCAAGGCGAACGACTGGATCGCGGCCAGCCCGGCCAGCGCGACGGCCGCTAGCCAGGCGGCCACCCGAGCCGGTTTGCGCGCTCCTAACGTTGGCTTAGGCAGCGGCCGTCTCACCGGCACTGCGGCTCGGTACCGCGTCGCCATCGCCATCGCCATAACGGTACCCGTACCCGTAGCCGTAACCGTAGCCGTAGCCGTAGCCGGCATGGGTGCGCTTGAGTTTGGTCAGAATGATCCCGAAGATGGTGGCGTTGGCGGTGCGTAGACGGTCAAGCGAAGTCTGAATGCCGCGTACAGGCACGCCTTCGGCCTCGGTCACAAAGACGCAGCCTTCCACCGCTCGCGAGATCAGCGGAGCATCGGCCAGGCCTAGCACCGGCGGCGAGTCGACCACCACGTGATCGAAGCTTTCGAGCATGCGCCGAATTTGCTCGCCAAATCGAGCGCCGCTTAGAAGCTCGGCCGCGCTGGGCGGAATCGGCCCGGTGGCAAGGAGCGAAAGGCCGTTGATTCGTGTTGGATAGACGAGTTTCTGCGCATCTTCGGCGCCAGCGAGGAGGTTCGACAAGCCTTGCGCATTCGATAAACCGAAAAACGTGTGCAGCGACGGCGAGCGCATGTCGGCGTCAATCAGCAGCACGCGCTTTCCAGTCCGCCCGAGCATTGCCGCCAGCGCATAGCTGGTCGTGCTCTTACCTTCCGCCGGTCGTGTGCTGGTGACCATGAACGAGCGCGGCACGCCATGATCGGTAGAGAAGGCGAGGTTTGAGGCGACACTGAAATAGGCTTCCGACAACTCTGACTTGCGGTCCCCGATGAGCTCGAGCGCATCGCCTTCCTCTGCGTCTGGAATGCTGCCGAGCAGCGGCGCGCTGAGCTTGCGAGAAACCGAAGCCGGATCGCGCAACCCCTCGTCGATCTGTTCGAGGGCCACCGTCGCGACTCCCGCGAGAACCAAGCCGACGAGCAGCGCAAGCACGAGATTGAGCGCTAAGTTAGGAGAGGAGGGCGCGGTGGGGGGGATCGCGGGATCGATGATGGCGATGTTGTTGGCTTCAACCCCGGCGACACCAATCTCCTTGTACCGCTGCAGCAGCGCGTCGTAGAGTTGCCGATTTGTGTCGGCCTCGCGCTGGTAAATATTATACTGGATAGTATTGCGTTGCTCTTGGTCGAGCTGCGAACGCAAGGAATCGACGCGCGCCTCCAGCGTTGTCTCGCGCTTCACCGCCTCGCGATATTCCGCGCTGCGCCCGTTTGAGAGCCGCCCCTCCTCCGCATGGATTGCCCGGTCGAGCGCGGTGATCTGCTGCTGGGTTGCTTGAGCCGCCGGGTAGGATGGCTCAAACTGGACCATCAGCCGAGCATAGTCGGCAGCCAGCTCGGCGCGGCGCTGCCGCAAGTTGGCAAGCGCTCCCCCGGTCTCGGGCGCCACCGCCGCGCCGTTGCTTCCCACCCGGCTCGCCGCCGCGATGCGATCGGCAGTCGCCTGAGTTAGCGCGGTGTTGAGCGCTTCGAGATCGTTGGAAGCGAGCGTCTTCTCAGTGCGTGTCCGGCCATCATCGCCTTGGGTCCGGCTGAGTGTGACGATGCCTTTGGCCGAGGCGTAGTTGACCGTCTCGCGTTCCGATTGCTCGAGCTTGCCGCGCAACTCGCTGAGTTGGTTTTCGAGAAAGCGTCGCGCATCGGCGGTCGAGGCGAAGCGCCGGTCCATGGTCGCCGCGATGAACTGCTGGGTCCACGCATTGACGATCTTCGTCGAGACTTGCGGCGATTGGCTGGTGTAACTGACGTCGACCAGCGATGATCCGCGAATCGGCAGGATTTCGACATGGTCGAGCAGCAGGTCCACCGCCAGCTCCTGGCGCTCCTGGCGCTGAGCCGTGGTTGCCCCCTGCGCGCGGTCGCCGAATAACGTCCCGCCGGACGGCTCAACCCCGTGTGCCGCGAAGAACTCGTCGCTAGAGGCAAGGCGAAGCTGGCGGGCCACACGCTCGGCTAGCGAGCGCGCTTGGAGCAGGGAATATTGCGTCTGGTAGAACTCGAGGTCGCGTCCCGCTTGTTCGGGCTCCAGCGAATCAACCTTGACGATGTTTTTCTGCTGGCGACTAATCTCGACGCGAGCGTGGGAGGTGTACTGGCGTGGCATCAACAGCGTCACAACCACGCCAGCCAGGATCGAGGCGGCAATGATTCCGAGAATGATCCAGCGCCAGCGAAGCGCGATCTGCCAGTAATATAGGAGGATCGGCACGTCGGGCCCGGTCGCTGCCGCGCGCCCATCCGCAGGCGGGGTGAAGGAAGGGATATCGGGCGAAAGAGCGTTCATCGAATGATCCGGAAAGCGATGGTGGGGCGGGGGCGCTGGCGGTAAGCCTTGTAAGCAGCTGTCTTACGAAGAGAAAGCATCGAACTCACGTGCCGCGGGAATCCGGCGAGTGGTCGGTGCCGCGCCACAACCACAAAAGCGCTATGATCGCCGTTGCTGTCAGCGACGGCGTTCGCAACGGATAGTCGACTAGGCTGGCGATGGCAAATAACCCCAGCAGCACCGCACCGAGCCGGGCAAAATCGACAGCCTCCGAAGACCCCGCGCCGGGCACCGCACGCCATGCCCGCCATACCCGCTGCGCAATTGCCGCGAGCGCTGCGGCAAGCAGCAGCAACCCCGCTAGGCCGCCGGTGAGGAACAGCTCAAGCCAGTCATTGTGCGCGTGGTTAAGATAGGACGTGTCGAGGTTGGCACGCGGCTCGATAACCTTGAAGACTGCAGCGAAGCTGCCGAATCCGGTGCCCCAAGGAAAAGTATCCCAGGCCTGTCGCGCGATCGGCGCCCACACTTGCAGCCGATTTTCGCCGCCTTCCTCGCCTTGTAGCAACCGTCGAAGCGAAGCGGCTCGCGTGACGATCACCGTCAGGCCAACTAGCGCGAGAGCCCCGCCAGCAATCAGCGCAGGCATCGCCCGTGACGGCTTCGCAGTGCGTACAGCTGCAAACTCGGACTGACGTGGCTGATACAGGAACCAGGCCGCGGCCAGTCCCGTTGCGCCCAGCAGCAACCCGCTGCGTGAACCGGCGTTGAGCAGAAACGGTATCAGAATCGCGCCGGCGACCAGCGCGCTCCAAGTGCGCCGGCGGCTGGCGTCAGGATTTGCCACCCGCTGCGACGCGTGGACCGCCAGCATTGGGAAAAGACAGGCGAGAAACGCCGCCTGGTGATTGCGATTTGCGAACAGGCCAACCGCGGAATCGAAGTTGGCGACGCGGTAGAAGTAGAGCGGCCCATGCGCCGGGCCGACAAGTTGCAGCACTCCCAGGACGCCGCTGACCAAGCCGACGATCAGAAGCAGACTGAGCAAACGTTGCAACGCCGCACCGGATAGCCCCGCCGCTAGCGCCAGGACCGCAAGGGGCACGCTAAGCGAAAACAGAGCATTCCAGGTCATCCCGGGATCCATGCTAAGCGCACGCCAGACGTCCCGAAGCCCGGCAACGGCGTCGATCTCGCGAACCACTTCGCGCCCAGCCAGCGCGTGCCAGACGGCCGACGGTAGCGGCACGAGCTGGGTCGCGACGAGCACGATCGTCGCGCTGACAAGTAGGAACAAAGTTCGATAGCGGTTCCAATCGTCGCGCCGCAGGGAGAGTATTCCCGCGGCGCAAGCCAGGAT